>JAVEWT010000009.1:0-27644 GCA_034004425.1 Methylophilaceae bacterium | reverse complement strand
CGATGGCCTGCGCCATCTCCAGTTGCTGGGTGCGCAGACGGTAACCGGAAATGGTTTCGGCGAGAGGGCCTTGCGGGGAAAACACGTGTTCAAGATCAGCCATAGGCTGAATTATAGAGGGTTGCCCGTAAATCCATCGGCGAATATTGATATGTCAACCAAAGTCATTTCAAGAAATGGCGCGCAAGTTCGTTAATAAATCCCACTTTAATTATCACGTTTGCTGAACTTGCATCTGCGCCAAGAATAAAAAAACCCGGCCATCGCTGACCGGGTAGAGTCATTACCTGTATGGGGCTTATAACCCAGAATAGTATTTAGTTGCCTGCGTTCCAGACGTGCGAGCGGGCGACCCACTTGCCGTTGGCATCCTTCTCGAAAACGCTGGTGGTAATGCCGCCGTACGCTGGCTTGACGCCATCTTTCTCCGGCGCATTGGCGCCCCACTTCGCGACCTGATACAAGGTCTTGCCATCGCCGCCGGCGGTGACGATTTCCAGCGTGTGGTTGTGCAAGCCGGCCTCAAAGAAACCCTTGAACAGGTTCTCGATCTCAGTGCGGCCGTTCAGCACCTGGCCGTTACCGGGCGAAAGCACTGCATTTTCCGCATAGAGGCTGGCGAGCGCTGCTGCATCCGCCTTATTGAAGGCCTGGTTCCAACTCTTATTCAATGCCTCAACTGTCGCTTTGGCATCGGCGCCTCCGGCGTAAGCGCTACCTGCTGTGACCACGCCGAATGTCATGGCCGCGAAAGCGGATTTAATCAAAGATTGCATAGCATTTCCTTTCCATCGAAAACTGTTAAATGAACAACGACCTACCTGGCCAAGCACTGGTGGAACCCGGTACGTCACTGCACCTGTCGATGCGGATAATCGTATCCAAGCAATTGCATGACCGACAAACTGTGTCTTGAGTTCATCTTGGTAAGGATCATTATAATAAGGAGGCTAACCAATAGCAACATACCCTTTAAATTTCTGCCCTCTCATCTACATCAGATTCCACTCTATAACGGATACGCATCAGGTCCACATCAAAAAAACTAACCAGTTAGTATTCATACTTACTAGTTAGTATGGTATCGTATCTTCAATGCCTGATATCGGCAGATGCAACACCATCGCTCGTGACCGTAGCCAGCATGACCGGTCACGTTTTGGAAGCTAACTTGAAAGGATGAAGACCATGAGATTATTGTTGACTGCTGCCATTTTGATGGCTTTTACGAATTTCGCACTTGCGGACACGCAGAAGATCGAGCGCATGACAGCCGACAAGATGGAGTCCTTTAGTTCCGACACCTTGCCATGGGCGGATGAGCCCATTCTCCCCAAAGGTGCGAAAAGCGCTCTGATACTTGGAGATCCGAGCAAAACCGGCGTCTTCGTCGCGCGCCTGAAATTCCCACCTAACTATCAGATTCCCGCGCACACCCACCCCTTCACGGAGATCATCACCGTCCTCAAAGGCAAACTGGGTAATGGTATGGGAGATACTTTAGATGTCACCAAGGGTGAGGTGCTGGAGCAAAGTGACAGCTTCGTCTTGCCGGCAGGGCATGCCCATTATGTCTGGACCGAGGATGAAGAGACCATCGTCGAGTTGATCGCGACCGGTCCTTGGGACATCACCTATACCAATCCTGCCGACGACCCACGCAAAAGGAAATAGGCCACCGTGCTAGCGGCTGCTCAACAGTCAGAGCCTGCCGCTAGCAGCTATCGCGCTGCTTCGATCAACGCCTTGGCCAGTGCCTTTGCATTCTCCACGGCGCCTGAGCCACGTTGCGTACGCTCGGTGATGGCAGCCCCCTCGACCACCAGCGCCAGTTGCAGAGCCAAGGCATCCGCATTCTTCAATCCAGCTTCATGCGCGAGTACGGCCAACGTCTGACGAAAGGTGCGTGCCGACTCCAATGAGCTCTGGTGTACCGGATCGTCTCTTTGGGGGAACTCCACACTTGCGTTAATGAAGGCAAAGCCCTTGAACTCGGGATCACCGATCCAGTCCAGCATGCCATTCACCAACGCCGTCAGTTTCGATACAGCATCCTCCTGCTGCGCCGTTATCGCCGAAAGGCTCGACCATAGCTTCGCGTCATACTCGCGTAGATATTCGATGATCAACTGCTCTTTAGATTTGAAATACTTATAAAGCGTCACCTTCGCGACATCCGCTTTAGCGACGATCGCATCCACGCTCGTCGCATTGATGCCCTGCGTCGAGAACAGATCGGATGCGACGCTCAGGATGTACTCTTTCATTGGTTTGGCCATGTGTATCTATCTCAAATATACAGTTGCCCGTGGTATCGGGGGGTAATAACACTCTCTTACCATCGTATCTTCATACCAGGCAAGAAAGGCCTTTAGATGGGCTCTGTCCGCTAATGGGTTTTCCGGTTTACGGTAACTGATCACATTCATATAAGCCGTCATCTGGTCAGTCGGCAAAGTATGAAGGTGTGGTGGCGGGCAAATGCCGTGTTCGACTTTCTTCTGCAGGCTAAAGGCAGCCGCCATAGTCGTGGGATCCACGCCCCCTGGGACTGGCACGACCGTTCTCATAAAGGTCGTATCAGGCGTCTGCGCCACCATCTCCACCTCTTGGACCGCCACATACTCGAACCACAGGAGGCCTGAGACTGCGGCTATCAGCAACGAAGCTGCCACAGACCAACGCCATACCAGTCGTCTTTGAGTATCCCTGCATGCTCTCGCAACCACCACTTGCGCTGCTTCCGCGGCATACCGAAGCGCATGCGCCTCTCTGTTTCGCAACTCCTCAGCGACCGCTCCTTGCAAGAGCATCAGCAACTGCACCGACAACCCTTCCGGGTCGGCAGCGCCAGCGGCTCGGGCGGTCTCGACCAGATAGTCCCGCAAGCTGGCGGTGATCAGGGAAACATCCTCTATCTGCTCCCGTATACCTGGAGCCGTCAGCCATTGCTCGGTCACACGGAACACCTCTACCAGTCTGTCACTGGCAGTTCTGCTTTGCCGCTCCACCATGCGAAAGAACCATTCGCTTTCCAAAAGCTGCATGACTGGTGTCCGAGAGATAATACTTACTGGTTAGTATGTTCGCTTTGAGTACGTTCGTCAAATATCGCGCATTTTCATGCGGGTGTTTCGCGGATCGTCTACGTCAATCAGTCTCGACCCGCGCGCCAGACCGAGATCATTAGCAGGATGCCGATGACGAAGGCGAGGAAGAAACCGGCAAAGCCGAAAGCGGGCAAGCCGAAGATGGTGGGTCCACCTTCCACCGTCATGACGATGGAGGAGCCGACGATCAGGGCCGCGGTGATCATGGCCATGGTCAGGCGGTTGGTGCTGTGATCCAGTTGATGGCCGAAATGATCCAGCCGCTGCAGATCCAGATTGAGCTTGAGCCGCCCGCGCGCCGCTTCGCGCAGCACCTGTGACACATCGCCCGGCAAGCCGGTGACGGCGTTCATCAGATGGCCGAGGCCGCGCCTGCCGCGCTTCAGCAGATTGGCCGGCATGTAACGGTCGACAATGACTTTCTTCACGAACGGCGTCAGATGATTGACGATCTGGAAATCCGGATCGAGTTGTCGTCCCAGGCCTTCCAATGTAATCAACGCCTTGAACAGCATCGTCAGGTCGGGCGGCACGGTCAGCTGGTTCTCGCGCATGATGGTGGTGAGATCGTTCAACAGCGAACTGAAGCGCACGTGCTTCAGCGGCGCGTTGTCGTAGCTGCTGATGAATTCCTCTATATCGGCACCGAGCTTGGTTTCGTCGATGGCGGTATTCTCCGCCCAGATGATCAGGATGTCGCGCAGGGTATCGATATCGCGCGACACCAGCGCCGCCAGCAGGTCCGCGATCTCGTCGCGCCGGTCGACGCTGATGCGGCCGACCATGCCGCAATCGATGATCGCCAGCCGGTTGCCCGGCAGATAGAACACATTGCCCGGATGCGGGTCGGCATGGAAAAAGCCGTCGATCAGTACCATCTTCAACACCGCATTGGCGCCGCGCTCCCCCAGTAGTTTCAAGTCCAGCCCGCGATAGGTGGCGCTGGCCAGATCGTTGCCGGGAATACCGTCGATATAGCTCATGACCAGCAGGCTCTCGCTGGTGTAATCCCAGTAGATCTTGGCAAACTCGATGTTCTCGTCATCGGCGAAATTGCGCGCGAAACGTTCGGTGTTTCTGCCTTCCAGCGCGAAATCCAGCTCGCGTTCCAGCGATTTGGAGAACTGGCCGATGATCTCGCCCGGACGGAAACGCTTGACCGCCTCGAACTCCGACTCGATCAAGCGCCCCAGATGGGACAGCAGTCGCAGATCGGCCTCGATACGCTCGCGCACCAGAGGCCGGCGGATCTTCAGCACCACCGGCGTGCCGTCCTGCAGCCTGGCCATGTGGACCTGGGCGATGGAGGCACCGGCGACCGGCTCCGTCTGCAAATCCTTGAATACTTCGAACGGCGATTTGCCCAAGGCCTGTTCCAGTTCCGGCAGCAGCTCCTCGAACGGCACCGCCGGCACCTTGTCCTGCAGCTTGGCGAATTCCGCGATCCAGTTCGGCGGGAAGATATCCGGGCGGGTAGCCAGAACCTGGCCCAGCTTGACGAAGGTCGGCCCCAGTTCCTGGATGGCCAGCCGGGCGCGCACCTCCATCGGCAGCTTCAATATTTCATCGGACACATCCGAATTGAGCCAGTTGCCGGCCCGCCCGATCAGGCTTTTCTTGCCCAGCTTTCTGGCGATATCGCCCCAGCCGTAGCGCATCAAGGTGCCGGCGATGGCGCGGATGCGCCCGAAATCGCGCATGACAGAGAAGGTTTGACGAATCATGTTGTCTTTTATATTTGCCGCATGTTGAAGAAACCGGATGAACTCAGCTCAAGAGGACTTGACGCGGATGGCGGCAGCTTTGCGCTCTATTCGCTCGGCCAGCCGGTAGAGTTTTCTGCTGGCCGCCAACCCCGCCTGCGCGCCGATCTGCCGCAAGCCGTTACGCACCAGGCTACTCGAATCCCTGGCCGAATGTCGCAGACGTTCGCGCAAAACCTGCGCAATCAATTTCAACCTTTGCCGTGACGCCATGCACGTCTGCTGCGCATATTCCGCATAGGTTTCCGCTCCACGGTCATTTCGGTGACCGACGCCGGAATCATGCCGGCCATCATCCAGCCTCCCTGCGCTGGTCTGTAGTTGATGTCTGCCTACAGGCTTGCGATCTGTCATGACCTTTTCCTTGGATCAACTTGATCGGGCAACAGTGGTGAATCGGGTACTCGCTGCGCCCAGGTCCGGCGCAGGTTCTACACTATCAACTTTCACCGGCATTTGAAACCCTGGCGCGGCAAAATGCGATGCGCGCAAGGCCTTTACAAAACGAGACTTTCGCTCCTAGAATCCGGTCATGCGAATTTTTCAGTCCTGCTGCATGATACTGCTGCTGCTTGCGGCCTCACCGGCTGCCGCGCAATTGCTGTTCAACGACGATACCGGCATCCAGCAGAGTACGAACGTGGTAGACACGCAACGCGCCGACAACCTGCAGGACATCCTGCTCAACGCGCTCAGCCTGAAAGGCGTGCGCTATCAATACGGCGGCACGTCGCCAGACAGCGGTTTCGATTGCAGCGGCTTCGTGCGCTACGTCTTCCGCGAGGCCGCCAACATCTCGCTTCCGCATAACGCGCGCGCCATCAGCCAGTTGGGCGACATCATTTCACGTCAGCAACTTCAGCCCGGCGATCTGGTGTTCTACAACACCATGAAAAGTGCTTTTTCCCACGTCGGCATCTATCTCGGCAACAACCGCTTCATCCACGCCCCAAGCTCGGGCGGCGGTATCCGCATCGTGGATATGGACGAGGCCTACTGGGCCAAGCGCTTCGACGGCGCGCGCCGCATCCTGCAGTAGAACTGGATGACGAAGATGTCCTGATCAACAAAAAGGGCGGATATTTCCGCCCTTTTTCATACTCTCAAACTTCATTCACTCAAGCGTGAAACTTGGCAACATCCCCCGGTTTGCGCAGCATCTTGTCGACCTCGCCCAGATGCAACTCTTCCGTATAGATCATTTCGCGCGCATATTCCTCCAGCATCACCGATTCGCCTTCCACCAGCTTGAGCAGCTTCTTGTAGGCGTCCAGCGCCAACGTTTCGTGCGCAAGCGATTCGCGCAGGATGTCGCCGATATCATGATTGTGGGTTTCCAGCAGAGGCCCGATGGCCAACGACGGATGCCCGCCGAGAGTGGTGATCAGCTCGCCCGCCTTGTTGGCGTGATCCAGCGACTCGGATGCCTGTCCACGCAGCCAGGAAACGATGGGGATACGGTTGTAGCCGTAGATCATCAGGGAATAGTGCGTGTATCGCACGACGCCGGCGAGTTCCAGCTCCAGTATCGTATTCAGCGCCTTGATGACCGGGGCATTGTTCGAAGCTTCCGCCTTTTTGGATTTGGCCATGAATTTTTCTCCTTTGTCGATTGAGGCAAGTCTTAGTGTAGACCAGATTTCGCGCAAAACATCTATTGCGAATGCTTCATATTTTCATCGCAGCAAGTGCCCCGACGCTATCAACGGATCGCGATATTCTGGCGCTCGAACAGCCGCCCCTGCACACAGTCCACGCCCAGCCGCTTCGCCCATTCGAACTGATGACAATTCGAGATACCCGACATCAGCGTTTGCACGCCGACCCGACGGGCGGCACTGACCAGCCAGTCCACGGTCGCCTCGGCCGCCGAGGCATTGAGCCGCTGCAATTCCAGGCCGTTGAACTTGATGATGCTGGCATCAAGGAAAGCGCTCAGGGAAAACATACCCCAGCGCACACCCGCATCCTCCATGGCCACCGCGATCCCGTTCTGCTGCAACAGTTCGACGACTCGTTGCGAGCGGCCGGCATCTGCCGTGTGATGGTTCTCGACCAGATTGATCACCAGTTCGCGCTCCGACCACGAATGCAGCTTGAAAAGCTCGATGAACGGGTTGGACGGTTCCTGCTCCGCCTCCATGAAGCTGTCGATATCCAGATCCAGCATCAGCTGGTTGGCAGCATGCTGACCGAGAGGAAATCGCTCGATCTGCCTTCTCTTCATCTGCAGTTCGGTGTGGAACAACAGCAAGGGGTTCTGATGCAAGTATGCGAACATGCGGCCAGTATCCAGCGGTCGCATGTCCCTGGCCCAAAACCTGGCGGCCGCCTGATATCCCGTCACCTCCTCAGCCTGTACCGAAACAATAGGCCGATACTCGACCCCGAAATTCTGTTCCAGCAAGACTTCCAGCAACTCGATCGGCGACAGGCCCAAGGGAGCCAGCGGCTGATTGAAACGAATTGCGGACAGCTCTGCGTGATTGAATGCATTCATTGCAGACACCTCTCATGTAGTCATTGCACACACATTTTAAATGAGAATGATTATCATTAAAAGAGATGCGACCACATTCCCCGTTCCCTGCGTTTTTTTATTGCGGCATGGGTCTGTCGCTATGCCCGAGAGACCGCTCCGGATCGATGCGGTCCCTGATCATCTGCTTGATTTCCCTGGTTTCCGGAAAGCGTTGCGCCTCTTTGCGCGAAAAAATCAGTTCATTATTGAGACGGATATCGAATATGCCACCACTGCCGGGCACCAGACTGACCCGTTCCAGATCCCGCTCGAACGTGGTCAGCAACTCCTGCGCCATCCACGCCGAGCGCAAGAGCCAGCGGCACTGCGTGCAATACTCGATCTCCAGTTGATGTCCTGACGACATGTACTCCCTCCTCCACTCATCCCGCTGACGATGATGCGGTTGCCGAACAAGAATACTTGGCGAAAGACCGCCAAGAGACTATGCAAGACACCTTTAAATAGCGGAAAATAAAACCTATTCATGATTGCTATGTCTACGGGACATATTACTCCATCAAGGGAAAGCTCTGCATGCGCACCAAACTCGAAAAATTCGGCCTGATCGCCATCGGCGCAGTCCTCGGCCTGATGCTCAGCCTCAACTATTCCGCGCTGGCGGAAAAGGCCGCAGCACCGCAACTGCCGCTCGACGACCTGCGCGCCTTTGCCGAAGTCTTTGGCAAAATCAAGAATGACTATGTCGACACGGTAGAAGACAAGAAGCTCATCAGCGAAGCCATCAACGGCATGCTTGCGGGGCTAGACCCGCACTCCAGCTATCTGGATGCCGATGCCTTCAAGGATCTGCAGGCCGGCACCCAGGGCGAGTTCGGCGGCCTCGGCATCGAGGTCGGCATGGAAGACGGTTTCGTCAAGGTGGTCTCGCCGATCGAGGATACGCCGGCATACCGCGCCGGCATCAAGAGCGGCGACCTCATCATCAAACTGGACGAAACCCAGGTCAAGGGCATGACCCTGAATGACGCGGTCAAACGCATGCGCGGCAAGCCCGACACTTCGATCATGCTCACCATTCTGCGCAAAGGCGTCACCAAGCCCCTTGAAATCAAGGTAGTGCGCGCCATCATCAAGACCAAGAGCGTCAAGCCGAAGCTGGTCGAACCTGGCTATGCCTTCGTCCGTGTGACCCAATTCCAGGAACATACCGGCGAAGACCTGGCCAAGGCGCTGAAAACCCTGAGCGAGGAGAACAAGGCGCCGCTCAAAGGCCTGGTTCTGGACATGCGCAATAATCCGGGCGGCCTGCTGAACGGCGCCGTCGGCGTTTCCGCCGCCTTCCTGCCCAAGGGTGAACTGGTGGTCTATACCGAAGGCCGCGCCGAGGATGCCAAGATGCGCTTGACCGCCATCCCCGAACACTATGCACGCGGCGGCGCCCGCGCCGACTATCTGCGCGACCTGCCGGCCGAGTTCAAGACCGTGCCCATGGTAGTTCTGGTCAACGGCGGCTCCGCCTCGGCTTCGGAAATCGTTGCCGGCGCATTACAGGATCACAAGCGCGCGGTGGTCATGGGTACCCAGACCTTCGGCAAGGGTTCGGTGCAAACCATCCTGCCGATGAACAACGGCACCGCGATCAAGCTGACGACGGCACGCTACTACACGCCGGAAGGCCGCTCTATCCAGGCCAAGGGCATCGAGCCGGACGTCGTGGTCGAGGAAGCCCAGATCAACGCCGCCAACGCCGGTAGCGGCCTGCGCGAAGCCGACCTGACGCGCCATCTGTCCAACCCGAACGGCGAGGAAGAAACGCCAAGCAAGAAACCGGAGGCTGACCCGGCTGACGCGACCACGCCACCGGCTGAAGGCGAGAGAACTCCGCCGGCAGAATTCGGCTCCGAAAACGATTACCAGCTCAAGCAGGCGCTTAATCTGCTCAAGGGTCTGCAAATCCTCAGCAAAAAATAAACCGGGATTTTATGCGTCCGAGCCGCCGTGCACCTTGACGGCGGCTTTTTTGCGGGTAATGTTGCATCTATCCGATCAGGAAAAATTCACTGTACTTGACGTACCTCGCATCATCGGCGGAGAACACATGCTGGACAGATTGATTATCGAATTCGACAAGGGTCTGCGCACCCTGATGGCGGAAGCGCATAGTGGCCGTCCGCACCCGGACCAGGAGATCGCGGAACAGCCGCTCGGCGCGGAAGAAAGGAAGCATGCTGCCGCCCTCATGCGCATCAACCACAGCGGAGAAGTCTGCGCACAGGCCCTCTATAGCGGTCAGTCACTGACCGCCCGCAACGCGGAAACGGCACAAGCCCTGCAGCAGGCGGCGCGCGAGGAAACGGAACATCTGGCCTGGTGCGAGAAACGCATCCGCGAACTGGGCGGTCGCACCAGCGCACTCAACCCGCTACTCTACGGCAGTTCGTTCCTGCTCGGCGCCGCTGCCGGCATCATGGGCGACCGAGCCAACCTGGGTTTTCTGGCAGAGACTGAACGCCAGGTCGGGCGGCATCTCGACAGCCATCTGCAGAAACTGCCGGCCGCCGATGACAAAAGCCGCGCCATCGTGCGCCAGATGCGGATCGACGAAACCGAACACGCCGAAACTGCCATACGCCACGGCGGCGCCGAACTGCCAAAAGCCGTCCGCAAGATCATGCAAGTGGCGGCAAAAGGCATGACCAGTTCCACTTATTACCTATAACCATTCACATCACACGAGACACGCAATGAAGAGATTCACCGACATCCTGCCGACACTGGAAAGCGCAGATCACATTCAGACCATCCACCTGTTCTATCCGGACGGGAGCCGCGCCGGCAAGATCGAGAACCGTCCGGGCAGCGCGGGCTCGGTACGGGTCTATCATCACCTGTGGAAAAAGCACGGTGCCATCGACGCGGCAGCAGCCAAGGAAGGCCTGAAGATCTATGCCGAACACACGGAAGATGCCGAGAACAATCCGGAAAAACACCCTAACATCGACCGCCTGTTTGAAGTGATTTCCACCCAGCGCACGCTACGCGTCGAAATCGCGGAAAAACCGAAAGGCCAATGAGCGAGACCAATCGCCCACCCAGTCTTTCATATTGGCTTCAGGTCGGCATGAAAGGCCAGAAAAAAGGGATCAGCAGGGAGATCACGACGACGACGATCAGGTTCATCGGGATGCCGAGCAGCGCAAAATCGGAAAACCGGTAGTTACCGGCGCTATAGACCAGCGTGTTGGTCTGATAGCCGATAGGCGTGGCGAAGCTGGCGCTGGCAGCGATCATGAC
The DNA here is from genome assembly GCA_034004425.1 of Methylophilaceae bacterium. Taxonomy (GTDB): domain Bacteria; phylum Pseudomonadota; class Gammaproteobacteria; order Burkholderiales; family Methylophilaceae; genus UBA6140. The sequence continues at coordinate 16,992 of JAVEWT010000009.1, read as the reverse complement.
ACCGACCACAAACGGCCGCGGGTCGACCCCAAGCTGATGAGCGACGCCGATCACCACCGGCGTGAACAGCACGGCGACCGCGTTGTTGCTGATGAATTCGGTCGAAATCGACGTCAGCAGGACAATCAGGGCCAGCATCATCCACGGTGACATATCGCCGCCGGCTAGCACCAGGCCGTTGGCCATCATGCCGGCCAAACCGGAATCGCGCATGGCGATGCTGATGGCGATCATGCCAAAGATCAGAATCATGATCGGCCACTCGATCGACTTGTAAGCCTCATCCGGCTTGATGCAGCCGGTGGCGATCACAACGGCGGCACCGATCATGGCCAGGCCTTCGATCGACATGACGTTGAACGCCGCCAGCAGCATGACGCCGGCGATCGTCGCGATGGCGATGCCCGCCTTGTGATTGCGATTACCGGCGGCCTTGCCTTCACCGATGGCGATCAGATCGCCGTTCTCGCAGAACCGCTTGATCTGCGGCGGCGTACCCTCCACCAGCAGCACATCGCCGAACTGCAACTGGAAATCCCCGCTGATGGCCTGAATCGAGGCATTCCTGCGGTGCACGGCAACCAGATGGATGCTGTAACGCGCGGCCAGATCCAGGTCGCGGATCGGGCGTTGCACATAGCGTGAGGTCTGGCCGACGATGACCTCGACCATCACTGCGCCCTGGCTGCGCAAGGTTTCCAGGTCATGCCGTGCATCCTGCGCGCTGTGCAGGCCAAGCAGTTTGTGGCTGTGCATGCCCACCATGTCACTGCTGCGACTATGCACGACCAGTCGGTCGCCCATCTGCAGCACGGTATCGGCTGACGGCTGCACCATTTCCTCGTCACCGCGGAACAAGCTCAGCACCTGCACCTTGCCGTTACTCAGTTTGGCTTCTTTCAAGGTACGACCGACAACGTGGGAATCTTCCGGCACGAACAACTCGGTCATGAACATGCGATCGCCGCTGCCGACGATCTGCTGTGTCAGCGTCTCGCGCACCGGCAGCAAGCGCGGCGCAAAGAAGAATATGAAAGCGGCACCGACCAGCGCCAGTATGGTCGCGGGTGCGGTGATCTCGAACATGGAAAACGGGGCGAGGCCCATGTCGCGCGCCACGCCGTCGACCAGAATGTTGGTCGAGGTGCCGACCATGGTCATCATGCCGCCGAGGATGGTGGCGTAGGACAGCGGTATCAGCAGCCGCGAAGGCGCCAGGTTGAATTTGGCCGCGATACTGAGCACCGCCGGAATCATCACCATGACCACCGGCGTGTTGTTGATGAAAGGGGAAACCAGCAGTCCGACCATCAGCATGGCCAGCAACAAGCGCCGCTCGCTGTTACCGGCGATATCGCCGATCCATTGACCGAGGCGGTCGATGCAGCCGGTCTTGCTGAGCGCGCCGCTGATGATGAAGAGGCAGGCGATCGTGATCGGCGCGCTGTTGCTGAACACGCCCAGCACCTGCTTCGGGCTCAGCATGCCGAGCACCAGCAGCAGGGCCACAGCCGCCATGACGGCGACATCCGCCTTGACCCATTCTCGTACGAACGCCGCGAACAGCGCCAGCAGGATCACGCCGACCACCGCGGCATGCAAGGTTTCAGGAATGGATATCATGGCAGCTGAAAACGAACCGCGAGGGGCTAGACCGGTGTTTTATCAGAGATGGGAGCGTGGTAGATGAATTGCACCAGATTACCGGCCGGGTCGAAGCAATAGAAGCTGCGCGCGCCGTCGCGATGGGTTCTCGTCGCCTGCGCGATGCGCGTGCCGTGCGCGACCAGATGGTCATGCCAGGCATCGACATCCTGCGGCGTTTTCATGATGAACCCGATGTGGTCCAGCCGCTGCGCGCCGTCCAGCTTGCTGGACGAATCCAGCCGATGCAGGGCGAGATTGTCGGCGCCGGCAGAGGTCAGGTAAACGTTGTCCGGGTCCGGCATCCATTCCTGCTGCATGCCGACCACGTCGCGATAGAATTTCACGCACGCTTCCAGATCATGCACGAACAGCGCCACGTGGCGCATTCCCAACATGCCGCCGGGACGGCTTGCAACTTCAGCCATCATTCCACCTCGACGATTTCAAAGTCATGGGAGATTTCCGCCGCCTTGCCCAGCATGATGGAGGCCGAACAATATTTCTCGGCAGACAGCTTCACTGCGCGCTCGACCTGCACCGGGTTCAAGCCCTTGCCGCTGACGACGAAGTGCACGTGTATCCTGGTGAACACCTTGGGTACGCTGTCGGCGCGTTCGGCTTCGATCTCGGCCACGCAGTCGGTCACCGGCTGACGCGCCTTCTTCAGGATGGTCACGACGTCGAACGAGGTGCAACCCCCCATGCCGATCAGCAGCATTTCCATCGGTCGCATGCCGAGATTGCGGCCGCCGGCATCCGGCGCGCCGTCCAGGATCACGGCATGGCCGCTGTCGGATTCGCCGATGAAGCAGACGTTCTCAACCCATTTGATGCGCGCTTTCATGTCGGCTTACTTGACGCCAAGCAGCTCGACGTCGAACACCAGCGTCGCGTTCGGCGGAATCACGCCGCCGGCACCGCGCGCGCCGTAACCCATTTCCGGCGGGATAATCAACGTGCGCTTGCCGCCGATCTTCATGCCCGCGAAGCCCTGATCCCAACCCTGGATCACCTGGCCGCCGCCGAGGTAAAAGACGAACGGCTCACCGCGATCGACCGAGCTGTCGAACTTCTGGCCCTTGTTGTCGGGCTTGCTCGGGTCGTACAGCCAGCCGGTGTAGTGCACGGTGACGTTGAAGCCGATCTCCGCTTCACGGCCGTTGCCTACCAGCGTATCGATTTTGATGAGTTCGGTAACCGGTTGGGTCATGGTCTTTCCTTCTTGATTCATGGATGGTGAAGATTCCGTCGCTGCCTGACAGCCGCTGACGGCGAATGCGGTCATCAACATGGCCGCCAAAAGATATTTGCCTGATTGCATGCACTGACTCCGAATTAACTGCCGATATGATACCCGAAACAGCGGCCTGCCGCGTGCCTGCCGCCCCGGAAATGACGCTAAAGCTCGTTGGCCGCTGACGCCTGCGGGAACAGCTCAGTCCCCGTGATAGACCCACTCGAGCAAGGCATCCTGTGCGGCGCGGCTATTGCCCGCCTCGGCGTGGTTGGCGATAAAGACCACCACCCAGCGGCGGCCCTGTTCATCCAGCACGAAGCCTGCCAGCGCGCGCACGCCGTCGAGCGAGCCGGTCTTGATATGCGCGCGGCCCTGTACCGGCTTGCCGTTCAAACGCCGCATCGCCGTGCCGTCGACCGCCAACAGCGGTAACGAGGACATCAGTTCAGCCATCAGTGGACTGGCATAAGCATGCAGCAGCAGTTCACCCAGATGCCGCGCGCTGATGCGCTCGATGCGCGAAAGCCCGGAGCCGTTGTCGATCACCAGTTCCGGAAAGTTCAGCCCCTTGCTCGCCAGCCACAGCTGTATCGCCTTGGCGCCGCTGGTTTCGGTGCCGGGCTGGCCGGTTCGCTCGGCGGCGATGGTCAGCAGCAGTTGCCGCGTCATCAGGTTGTTGCTGTATTTGTTGACGCGACGGATGACGTCAGCAAGAGGCTGCGAGTGATGCACGCTCAGCCTGACCGCCTGCGGCGGCAAAACATCCTGCCGGAAACCGTTGGCCAGGGTACCGCCCAGCTGCTGCCAGATCTCGCGAAACAGCTGATAGGTGTATGACGCATGCCCGAACAAGCTAAGATCCAGATATTTCTCTTCGCAGCTGACGGGGAAGCCGCCGGAAAAGGCGACCTTGGCCTGCGCGCCCTGCTGTTGCACCTCGTATTGCAGCCTGCTGCGCCAGTCACCACAGGCACCGATCAGTGGCTGCAGCCGATTGATCAGCGTGATGCCCGGCAACGGCGGGCTGGCCTGCACCATGACGCGGCCGCTTTCGCTATAGAACTTGAAGCTGGTGGAATTGAGGTTGCTGGTCAGCGCGTTGGGGATGGCGTTATAGGCGCGATAAGGTTCGTTGTCGAACCGGCCGGCATCGATCTGCTCCGGAGAAAAATAGGTATCGTCCAGAATCAGGCTGCCGCGGATTTCGCGCAGACCTGTCTGCCGCAGGTCGCTCAGCATGCGCCACATGTCGTGCTGCATCAGCTCCGGATTGCCGTAACCCTTGATCACCAGATTGCCCAGCAGCACGCCGTCGACCAGCTCGCCATCGCGATAGATCTCCGTGCGCCAGCGGTAAGCCGGGCCCAGCAGGTCCAGCGCTGCATAGGTGGTCAAAAGCTTCATGGTGGAAGCCGGGTTCATGGCTGTCTCGGCGTTATGGGCGATCAGCGCTTTCTCGTTGCCGATCTGGCGCACATAGACCGAAACTGCGTCCAGCGGTACGGACTGCTTGATCAGCGCCTGCTCGACCACCGCCGGCAACTGGGCCTGGGCGAACGGCGTCAGCAGCAACGCGCACAAGCCGAAAAAAAATCTCAACCCCGCCCGCATCAGGTCACCCGCTCCTGCAGAAGTTGCGCAATCTCGCCGCACATCCAGTCGATCTCGCTGTCGCTGATGACGTAAGGCGGCATCAGGTACACCGTATTGCCAATCGGCCGCAACAACAGCCCGCGCGCCAACGCCGCCTGATAGAAATCGCGCTGGAAATCCTGGCGCACACTGATGACATCGAAGGCGGCGATCATGCCCTGCTGACGCGCATGCATGACCGGCAAACCAGCCAGAGCCTGCTCCAACTGCTGCTTCATATACGCCGATTTGCGCAGGTTTGACTCCAGCACCCCGTCCCGCTCGAAGATATCCAGCGTCGCCAGCGCGGCGGCACAGGCCAGCGGATTGCCGGTATAGCTGTGCGAATGCAGGAAACCGCGTACCGCGCTGTCGTCGTAGAAAGCCTGATAGATTTCTTCGGTACAGAGCGTGACGGACAAGGGCAGATAGCCGCCGGTGATGCCCTTGGACAGGCACATGAAATCGGGCCGGATGGCCGCCTGCTCGCAGGCGAACATGGTGCCGGTGCGGCCGAAACCGACCGCGATCTCGTCCGCGATCAAATGCACCTGGTAGCGGCTGCAGATGTCCCGCGCCCGCTGCAGGTAGAGCGACGAATACATCGCCATGCCGGCCGCACATTGCACCAACGGCTCCAGGATGAAGGCCGCGATCTGCTCATGATGGGCGGCGATGTGCTGCTCCAGGGCATCGGCGCAACGCGAGGCATATTGCTCGGCACTTTCCCCTTCTGCCGCCAACCGCCAGTCCGGACTCGGCATCTGCTCACTTTGCAGCAACAATGGCGCATAGGTGTCCTTGAAAATGGCGACATCCGTCACCGACAGCGCCCCAAGGGTTTCGCCGTGATAACCGTTCTGCAAGCTGAGAAAACGGGTCTTGCCTGGCTTGCCGCTGTTGCGCCAGTAATGAAAGCTCATTTTCAGCGCGATCTCGGTCGCCGAGGCGCCATCTGAAGCGTAGAAACAGTGACCCAGTCCAGTCAGTGCCGCCAGGCGTTCCGACAGCCTGACCACCGGCTCATGCGTGAAACCGGCCAGGATGACATGCTCCAGTGCGTCCATCTGCTCGCAAATCGCCTGTTTGATCTGCGGCTGATTGTGGCCGAACAAGTTGACCCACCACGAGCTGACCGCGTCCAGATAGCGCTTGCCATCCATGTCGTAAAGCCAGACGCCCTGCCCGTGACTGATCGGCACCAGCGGCGCGCTCTCGTGTGACTTCATCTGCGTGCACGGATGCCACACCGCGCGCAGACTTCTTTGCAACAATTCCTGGTTTTCCATCTCGACTTTCCGGGTATGCGACTGGGCCGCAGGCGCCACGTCAATGCAGCGAAGTGCTGGTCTGTATCGAGTCCAGCACCGGCGCATGCAACCCCATGGACAGGCCCCACGCCGTTTCCTTGCTGACCAGTTGCAGCATGTTGACAAGCGCCACCGCCAATTCCGGGGTCAGCGCCAGTTTGACTGCCTGACCGTTGCTGCAGGCCAGTTCAAGCATGGCCTGGCGGTCGGCCGACTTCAGCAGCAGGCAATCCTTTGCCAGCAGGATCGCATGCTGATTGATGGTATCGCGCTGCTTGTATTCGGAAGTGAAGTCCAGCTTCTTCAAACCAGCCGGTCTGGCGGGGTCGAGCGCCAGAGGCCCCGCACTGAGCGTGCCCTGACTGCTCACGATTTCATCCGTCTGCAGCAACTGCCACATGATCTTGACCAAACGGCGGGTCAGCCACACCGCCAGCTCGGCGTCATCGGAAAAACCGATTTTCAGCAGCAGCCGATCCTCTACCGGATTGTAGCTGATATTGATCTGCTGGATTGCGGCGTTGCTGATCTCGGTTGCCATGTCGGCCTTTCCTCTGCGTACTCGATACTTCCTTTGACCATTCTAGTTTTCAATTAAATTCGCGTCCATGCCGAAGATGGTCGATATCTCGGCCACGATGGAATTCAGTTGCCATAAAATTGTCTCAGTAACAGTCAATCTGGGGATTAGCTGCCATGAAGCCATTCATTCTGCTGGCGACGCCGCTGCTGGCGTCGCTACATGCCTACGCGCAACCGGCTGACGGCCTGGTCTACGACCTCAAGCCTTCCGTCGTCAAGATTCACGTGATCAACCCGCAAGGCCACCATGGCGTCGGCTCCGGCGTCGTGGTCGCCAAGGATCATGTCGCCACCAACTGCCACGTGGTCGCCAACGCGCAGGGCGTGCGTATCAGCAAATACGGCGAAAGCTTCACGCCCATCGGCGTCAAGGCCGACTGGAAACATGACCTCTGCCTGCTGCAGTTCCAGGGTTTGGACTTGCCGCCGGTCAAGCTCGGCAGCAGCAAACAGCTTCAATACGAACAGCCGGTGTTCACCATCAGCTTCCCGAACAACGCCAAGAAGCCGCTGACCACCTACGGCGAAGTAACCGGCCTCTACCCCTACGACAACGGCAACATCATCCGCGCCACCGCCGATTTCCGCATGGGCGGCAGCGGCGGACCGCTGTTCACCGACGATGGCACGCTGGTCGGTCTGGTCACGCTGAAAAGTCCGGGGCGCAACGCCTTTTACTACAACATCCCGGTCGACTGGGTCAGACCGTTGCTGGAACAACCGCTGAAAACCATCGCCGCCCAAGAGGAACCACCATTCTGGGATGCGCCAGAGGAAAAGCGCCCGTTCTTCATGCGCGTCGTACACCCGATCCAGACCGAGGACTGGAAGACACTGGAAAGCATCAGCATGGCATGGGTCAACGAACAACCGGATTGCGCGGAAGCCTGGTACGCACTCGGACTGGCCCAGCAACACCTGGGCAACCTGCAAAGCGCGGACTACAACCTGCATCAGGCGATCGCGCTGAGTCTGGTGCATCCGGAAGCCAACAAGGCGCAATCGGAACTCAAACAGCAACTGGAATGAGTTGCCTGGCACCCGACCCGCATCTTCCGCCCTGATCATCCGGCCGGAAGATGCGGGATAACCGCCTTTCTCCTGCTCGCAAGAGCCTGAATTTTCAGGCCCAACCTTCTTTTACATCTATCAGCTCGCAACATCACCCCTTGAAATAATCTGCGTCCGCCCCTATCATTAGCACTCGGTGGACATGAGTGCTAACAGCAACGGTCTGCCCCAATATCTGTCACTCAGCGCGACTTGCGCGATGAGCATTTCGTTTTAATCTCAAGGAGAGCATTTCATGAAAATTCGTCCTTTACACGATCGCGTGATCGTCAAAAGACTGGAAGAAGTCCGCACCACCGCTTCCGGCATCGTCATTCCTGACACTGCCACCGAGAAGCCGGATCAAGGCGAAATCATCGCTGTCGGCGCCGGCAAGAAGGATGAAGCCGGCAAACTGATCCCTCTGGACGTCAAGGTCGGCGACAAGGTGCTGTTCGGCAAGTACGCAGGTCAATCGGTCAAGGTCGACGGCGAAGAGCTGTTGGTCATGCGCGAAGAAGACCTGATGGGCGTCATCGAGGCCTAATCACCCCAAAACCATTTCAGCCACAGTGCAAACAGGGAATACCGGGCTTGTCTCGGCAAGTTTCATGAGCGCTGTGGCAAAACGATTTCAAGGAGAAACAAACAATGGCTGCTAAAGACGTAAGATTCGGCGACGAAGTTCGCCACAAGATGGTCAACGGCGTGAACATCCTGGCCGATGCCGTCAAGGTGACACTGGGACCCAAGGGCCGCAACGTGGTGCTGGAGCGCTCGTTCGGCGCCCCGACCATCACCAAGGACGGCGTGTCCGTCGCCAAGGAAGTCGAACTGAAGGACAAGTTCGAAAACATGGGCGCACAGATGGTCAAGGAAGTCGCTTCCAAGACCTCCGACATCGCCGGTGACGGCACCACCACCGCCACCGTACTGGCACAAGCCATCATCCGCGAAGGCATGAAGTCTGTTGCTGCCGGCATGAACCCGATGGACCTGAAGCGCGGTATCGACAAGGCGGTTGAAGCTGCAGTCGCCGAGTTGAAGAACATGTCCAAGCCATGCACCACCAGCAAGGAAATCGCCCAGGTCGGTTCCATCTCCGCCAACTCCGACGCATCCATCGGCCAGATCATCGCTGACGCCATGGACAAGGTCGGCAAGGAAGGCGTGATCACCGTAGAAGACGGCTCCGGCCTGCAGAACGAACTGGACGTAGTCGAAGGCATGCAGTTCGACCGCGGCTACCTGTCCCCATACTTCATCAACAACGCCGATCGCCAGATCGCGCTGCTGGAGAATCCGTTCGTCCTGCTCTACGACAAGAAGATCTCCAACATCCGTGACCTCTTGCCAGCACTGGAACAAGTCGCCAAGGCCGGCCGGCCGCTGATGATCATCGCCGAAGACATCGACGGCGAAGCACTGGCGACCCTGGTCGTCAACAACATCCGCGGCATCCTGAAGACCTGTGCAGTCAAGGCGCCTGGCTTCGGTGACCGCCGCAAGGCCATGCTGGAAGACATCGCCATCCTGACCGGCGGTACCGTGATCGCCGAAGAACTGGGCCTCAAGCTGGAAAACATCAAGCTGGAAGACCTGGGCCAGGCCAAGCGTATCGAAGTCAGCAAGGAAAACACCATCATCATCGACGGCGCCGGCGACGAGTCCAACATCAAGACCCGTATCGACCAGATCAAGAAGCAAGCCGAAGAATCGACCAGCGACTACGACCGTGAAAAGCTGCAAGAACGTGTCGCCAAGCTGGCCGGCGGTGTTGCCGTGATCAAGGTCGGTGCCGCGACCGAAGTTGAAATGAAGGAAAAGAAGGCCCGCGTCGAAGACGCCCTGCACGCAACCCGCGCTGCGGTTGAAGAAGGCATCGTGGCCGGCGGTGGCGTTGCGCTGATCCGCGCCCGCGCTGCCGTCGCCAAGGTCAAGGGCGACAATCACGACCAGGATGCCGGCGTGAAGATCGTGCTGCGCGCCGTGGAAGAACCGCTGCGCCAAATCGTCGCCAACGCTGGTGACGAGCCGTCCGTCGTCGTCAACAACGTCGAAGCCGGCAAGGGCAACTATGGCTACAATGCCGCCAACGAAACCTATGGTGACATGGTGGAGATGGGCGTGCTGGACCCGACCAAGGTCACCCGCACCGCGCTGCAACACGCAGCTTCCGTCGCCGGCTTGATGCTGACCACCGCCTGCATGATCGCCGAACTGCCTAAGGAAGACGCCCCTGCTGCGCCTGACATGGGCGGTATGGGTGGCATGGGCGGCATGATGTAAGCATTGCCTCATGCCCTATGCCTGCGGTCTTTTGACCAAAGGCAATCGCACTGACAAAAAGCCCCGCACTGCGGGGCTTTTTGTTTTTGATGCTTTACTCGGGGAAAATTTGTGGCATATACTGCAAGCGCTGACTCGAACCCCAATTCGAACCCAAAGACGCGACACTGGGACAACCCGGCACAACAGATGCAAAAATCGCGCGCAAAAAAAACCCCGATTTAAGGGGATGAAATCGGGGTAGAGAAGCCTCGTCAGTAAGGCTACCCGCTCAGGGAGGAGAAGCGGGAGACGGATGTTCTCGTCTGCTTTTATGACAGACCGCTTTCGTCATTAGTTCCATTTCTGCCACACCAAATTCCGGGCCAGATTCCGCCACGTTTGCATGCGATAATAACGCGCATGAACACGCCTCCCGATTCCGGCAACCTGCTCGCCGGCCTCAACGAAAAGCAGCTCGAAGCCGTCACCCTGCCCCGCCAATCCGCGCTGATTCTGGCCGGTGCCGGCAGCGGCAAGACCCGCGTCCTGACCACCCGCATCGCATGGCTGATCCAGACCGGCCAGGTGTCGCCGCACGGCCTGCTGGCCGTCACTTTCACCAACAAGGCAGCCAAAGAGATGCTGACGCGGCTTTCCGCCATGCTGCCGATCAACACGCGCGGCATGTGGGTCGGCACCTTCCACGGCCTCTGCAACCGTTTGCTGCGCGCGCACCACCGCGAAGCCGGCCTGCCGGCCACGTTCCAGATTCTCGACACGGCCGACCAGCTTTCCAGCATCAAGCGCCTGATGAAGGCGATGAACGTAGACGACGAGAAATTCCCGCCCAAACAGGTCATGGGCTACATCAACAGCTGCAAGGAAGAGGGCATGCGCGCCCACAGTGTGGAAGCCTACGACAGCCACTCACAGCGGATGCGCGAAATCTTCGAGGAATACGACAAGCAATGCCAGCGCGAAGGCGTCGCCGACTTCGCCGAGCTGCTGCTGCGCTGCTACGAACTGCTGGGCCGCGACAGCAACCTGCGCCAGCATTACCAGAGCCGGTTCAAATACATCCTGGTCGACGAGTTCCAGGACACCAACCGCCTGCAGTACCAGTGGCTGAAACTGCTGGCGGGGCAAGAGAACTGCATCTTCGCCGTCGGCGACGACGACCAGTCGATCTACGCCTTCCGCGGTGCCCGCGTCGGCAACATGCGCGATCTCGAACAAGATTTCAACGTGCAAAGCATCGTCAAGCTGGAACAGAACTACCGCTCGCACAGCAACATCCTCGACGCCGCCAACGCCATCATCACGCACAACCGCAACCGACTCGGAAAGAACCTGTGGACGTCGGCCGGCAAGGGCGAACCGATCCGCGTCTATCAGGCCTATAACGACATCGACGAGGCCAACTTCATTGTCGACGAGATCAAAATGCTGCATGCCGATGGCATGGACCTGAACCAGATCGCCATGCTCTACCGTTCCAACGCCCAGTCGCGAGTACTGGAACATGCGCTGTTCACCGCCGGTCTGCCCTACCGCGTCTACGGCGGCCTGCGCTTCTTCGAACGCGCCGAGATCAAGCATGCGCTGGCCTATCTGCGCCTGATCGCCAATCCGGAAGACGATACCGCCCTCTTGCGCGTCATCAATTTCCCGACGCGCGGCATCGGCGCCCGCAGCCTGGAGCAGTTGCAGGAAGCCGCCCGCCAGCAGTCATGCAGCCTGTGGCAGGCCGCCGTCAACAAGGTCGGCGACGGCCGGCCGGGCAAGGGTATCGACGGCTTCGTCGCCCTGATAAAGCAGATGCAGGAGGAAGCCATCGGCCTGACACTGCCGGAGATGTCCGATCTCGCCAGCAACCTCTCGGGCCTGCGCCAATACTATGCGGGCGAAAAGGAAGGCGAGGATCGCATCGCCAACCTCGACGAACTGGTCAACGCCGCCGTCGCTTTCATGAACCAGGATATCGGCATGCAGGTCGACGAGAACGGCGAGACGCAATCGCTGCTGACGCAGTTCCTCAGCCACGCCAGCCTCGAGGCCGGCGAGCATCAGGCCGATGCCGGACGCGATGCGCTGCAGCTGATGACCGTGCATTCGGCCAAGGGCCTCGAATTCAAAACGGTCTTTATCAGCGGTCTGGAAGAAGGCCTGTTCCCGCACGAGCAGAGCATGTACGAAAGCAGCGGCCTCGAAGAGGAAAGACGATTGATGTACGTCGCCGTCACCCGCGCCCGGCAGCGGCTTTACCTGAGTCACGCGCAGAGCCGCATGCTGCACGGGCAGGTGCGTTACGGCATCCCGTCACGCTTTCTCGACGAAATCCCGGAAGAACTGCTGAAGCGCCTCAACGCGACCGCCAGCCCGGCCCGCATGGCACAGGCCGACACCTGGCAGCCCTCAACACCGACCACCAGTCAGCAGGAGGCCATGCCGTGGAAGATCGGCCAGGCGGTGGCGCATGCCAAGTTCGGCCAGGGCGTGGTGGTAAGCTACGAGGGCAACCGCAACGACCTGCGCGTGCAGATCAATTTCGGCCGCGAAGGGCTGAAGTGGCTGGCACTGGAATATGCCAAACTGGAGAAGGTCTAGCCGGCGTCCTGCTCCGGCGCGGCGGCTTCCGCAGCCGGCGGCCGGTAATAGACATGGCGATAGCTGAAGTACTGGATGGCCAGCAGGAAATAGGTCACCAGCAGCAGCATGGCGAAGACGACCAGACTCATCAGGAAGGTGCCGAGCAGCGCCGATATGGCGGTAACGATACCGACGAAAAGGCTGGCGATCAGCAGCACGAGAAACAGAGCCAGACCGAGCAGTGTCCAGGCAACTGCGATGGCGAGCAGATGCCGGCCGCATTGCCAGAAACTCTGACCAATCGCCTCCAGCACGCCATAACCATGAAACCCGACCAGCATCGGCGAAAACCAGCTGGCCATGATCATCGGGGTCAGGATCAGCAGCATCTTGATGACCAGCGGCGACAACTGCTGCATGACGATCTCCGCCTCAGCTTTCTCGCTCACCAGCACATTGAGCGCGGCCATCTCGTCCTTGAGCAGCACGCCGGTCAGGATGCCGTAAGCCAGAAAGACCCCGCCCAGCGTGATCAGCCTGACGATATTCGGCTTGATCTCCTCCACCAGTTCGCGCGGCTCGGTCTCGCGGCCGGCATCCGCCTCGCGGTAAACGCCCATGAACAGTGCCAGAAATGTCGGCCAGAACAGGATGATAAGCAGGCTGATCAGCACCGGCATCGCCGGTACGGACGGCAGCATGATGAACAGCACCGCGTACAGCAGCGCATGAATCAGCCACTTGGGCGGGTTCTGCCGGAACAGGAAGACGCTGCGATAGACCCAGTCGAGGCCGGCCTTGAACGACCCCATCCTGCGCTGTTTGTCGACGGCATCCTGCATCAGTCGACTGCCTCCGCCTGCTGCGCGATGTGATGCTGCAGGATGCGCCGGAAATGTTCCGGGTCCTTGGCATGAATCAATTCGCCCTGCTGCGGGAAATACAAATCATACAAACGGGAAAGCCAGAAACGCATGGCGGCGATGCGCAGCATCAGCGGCCAGGCAATCCTTTCCTCTTCGGTCAGCCGGCGATATTCCTCATAGCCGTCGAGCAGTGCCTGAGTCCGGAACGGATCGAGATGACCATCCGCTTCGATGCACCAGTCGTTGACCGCGATCGCCACGTCATACAGCAACACGTCGTTGCAGGCATAGTAGAAATCGATCAAGCCGCCCAGTTCGTCGCCGTCGAACAGCACGTTGTCGCGAAACAGGTCGGCATGGATCACCCCGTGCGGCAGCGCGCCCAGATCCTGTCCGGACTGGTACTTGAGTTCGCGGCTCAGCAGGTTGGCCGCACCTGTCTCCATCAAGGGCATGACCTCGACCGCGGTGGCGATGCGCCAGGCCTTGCCACGCGGATTGTCCATCTGCTGCTCGAACGAGGTGCCGGCCTCATGCATGCGCGCCAGCACGCGGCCGATCTCGCGGCAGTGCTGCTCGCTGGCCCGCTCCAGCGACTTGCCGCGCAGACAGGTCACCAAGGCCGCCGGCTTGCCGTTGAGCATGCCCAGCGACTGCCCGTCATGGCGGTGCACCGGCGCTGGACAAGGGATGTCGTGCGTGGCCAGATGATCCATTAAATCAAGAAAGTACGGCAGCTCCTCAGCCGTGTTCTTCTCGAACAGAGTCAGCACATAACGGCCGGTCGTCGTCGTGACGAAATAATTGGTGTTGGTGATGCCGGAAGCGATGCCCTTGAGCTCCAGCAACTCGCCCAGCGGATAATTTTCAAGCCAGGTGCGGAGCTGCGCTTCGGTAACAGTGGTGAATACGGACATAAATACAAGGCCGGCGCCCGGCGTTGCTCGCGTGGCGCCTGCCTACCTCAGTGAAACCAGCGGATTAAAAACGGAAGATGACCCATTTCGGAATGCTCAGCGGTGGCGACGGTCCGTCAAACCTCGACCAGCCGCCGTCCTGATCCTCTTTCTGCAGGTAATACGGCACGCCGTGTTTGGGCGTGATCTTCAGCATGTAGAGCTCGCCGTTGATGCGGTATTCCTCCACCGTCTCCTCGTCCCGCTGAATGATCGTGACTTCGGGCTCATCTACGCCCGCACCATCCAGCACCGCCGGTGGCGGCGGCACTTCCGGCAAGGGTTCAAGGTCGGGAGGAACGTCGTCCGCCGCCCAGGCCAGCATCGGCAACATCAAGGTAACTGCGAGAAACAATCGTAGGCGGCGCATAAGCTCAACATCCATTGAAAGACAATCGGATTCTATCAAAAAGCGTCGCGCGCTGCGCTCAATTCTTGCAGCGCAGCGCGCCCTGTCCTTACAGGTAAAGCTGGACCTGCAGTTCCTTCGGCGAAGGCTCGAAACCGCGGTGTTCGTAGTGCTGGAAGATCGCTTCGACGATCTGGTCGGGGTCGTCGATCACCTGCATCAGATCCATGTCTTCCGGCGAGGCCATGCCTTGCGCGACCAGCGTGTTGCGCAACCAGTCGAGCAGCCCCTCCCAGAAATCGGAACAGACCAGAATCAACGGAATCTTGCGTGTCTTGCTGGTCTGGATCAGCGTCAATGCTTCCATCAGCTCATCCAGCGTACCGAATCCGCCGGGCATGACGACATAGGCCGAGGCGTTCTTGACGAACATCACCTTGCGCATGAAGAAGTGGCTGAAATTCTGGCTGACGTCCTGATACGGGTTGCTGACCTGTTCATGCGGCAACACGATATTGAGGCCGACGCTGGGCGAAGTGCCGTAATAGGCGCCCTTGTTGGCCGCCTCCATGATGCCTGGCCCGCCGCCCGAGATCACGGTGAAGCCGGCATCGGACAACTTCCTGGCTATCTCTTCCGTCAGTTTGTAATGCGGGTGATCGGGCTTGGTGCGTGCACTGCCAAAGATGGAAACCGCGGGCGTGATCTGCTTCAGGCGTTCGGTGGCATCGACGAATTCTGACATAATCTCGAATGCATGCCACGACTCGTGCGATGGGTGCATTTGCTCCAGGATTTCCGGATCGATCACCTTGGGTAATTTTTTTGCAGCAGTCATATCAGGATCCCATATGAAAACGTTGTTATTGGTCGATGGTTCGTCTTATCTCTATCGCGCATTCCACGCCATGCCGGACCTGCGCAACCGCCAGAACGAACCCACCGGCGCCATCCAGGGCGTGCTCAACATGCTGCGCCGCCTGCACAAGGACTACCCCGCCGATTATAGCGCCTGCGTATTCGATGCCAAAGGTAAAACCTTCCGCGACGACATCTACCCCGAATACAAGGCCAACCGCGCCGCCATGCCGGACGACCTGCGCGCGCAGATCGCCCCGCTGCACGAAGCCATCAAGGCTCTGGGCTGGCCGCTGATCGTCGAGGAAGGCGTGGAGGCCGACGACGTCATGGGCGCCTTGGCGAAACAGGCAGAGCGCGAAGGTATGCGCGTCATCATCTCCACCGGCGACAAGGACATGGCGCAACTGGTCAACGAGCACGTGACGCTGGTCAACACCATGCCCAACGCCTATCGCAAGGGCGACGAGGTGCTCGACATCGCCGGCGTCGAGGCCAAGTTCGGGATTCCACCCGAACGCATCGTCGATTACCTGATGCTGATCGGCGACAGTTCTGACAACGTGCCGGGCGTGGAAAAGGTCGGCCCCAAGACCGCAGTCAAATGGCTGAAACAGTACGGCTCGCTCGACAACATCGTCGCGCACGCCGACGAGATTACCGGCGTGGTCGGCGAGAATCTGCGCCGCGCCCTGCCCTGGCTGCCGACCGCCCGTGAACTGATCACCATCCGCTGCGATGTCGGCATCCGCGAGAATCTGGCCGACCTCGCCCCGCAGCCGCAGGACAAGGCCAAACTGATCGAACTGTTCGACCGCCTGGATTTCAAGAGCTGGCGGCGTGAACTGGATCAGCCACAACCAACGGGCAGCGCATCCAACAGCAGCGCGCAACCGGCCAGCGACCAATCGACGCCGAGCCAGCATCACGCACCGACCGACCTGTTCGCCGCCTCTGCGCAAAAACGGCAGTACCAGACGCTGATAAGCGAGACAGAACTCGACCTCTGGCTGCAAAAGCTCGAATCGGCGCCGCTGTTCTGCTTCGACACTGAAACCACTTCGCTCGACCCCATGCTGGCCAAACTGGTCGGCATGTCGTTCGCCGTCACCGCCGGCGAGGCAGCCTATCTGCCGCTGCGGCACGATTACGCAGGGGCACCGCATCAACTGGATTTCGACCGTACGCTGGAGAAACTGCGGCCCATCCTGGAAAACTCGGCCATCAAGAAGGTCGGCCAGAACCTCAAATATGACCAGCACGTGCTAGCCAACCACGGCATCGCGCTGAACGGCATCCAGCATGACACTTTGCTGCAGTCCTACGTGCTGGAAAGCCACCGCAGCCACGGCATGGACGACTTGGCCATGCGCCATCTGGGCGTCAAGACCATCACCTACGAAGAAGTGGCCGGCAAGGGTGCCAAGCAGGTCAGCTTTAGCCAGGTCGCCATTGACGTCGCCAGCGAATATGCGGCCGAGGATGCCGATATCACGCTGCAATTGCATCAGGCGCTGTTCCCGCAGATCGAAGGCGATGCCAAGCTGGCACACATTTACGGCGAGATCGAGATGCCGGTGTCCGGCATCCTGTTCACAATGGAACGCCACGGCGTCCTCATTGACCGGCAGATGCTGAACCAGCA
>JAVEWT010000109.1:0-5722 GCA_034004425.1 Methylophilaceae bacterium | reverse complement strand
TGTCGACAGCCATTCGATTCGGAGCCGATGGCTCGTGAACCTGCTGCGGTTCGGGCATGGCAAATATTCGCAGGATGTGAGGTAAATTTGCAGAAATGAGTTCAAACTGTCACGTTGTCGTAGTAATATCTCGTGTCTATGGATTTTCATCGGAATTTCATCCCGCGAGCCTGAGTTTCGCGGTTCGTAATACGAAATTCACACTTTCTTGCTTTAATCAATTTAATGCGCACCTGAAGGAGGAGCTATATGGCTAACTTACTCGAACAATTAAAAAGCATGACCACCATCGTGGCTGACACCGGCGACGTTGAAGCGATCAAGAGCGTCAAGCCTGTTGATGCCACGACCAACCCGTCACTGCTGCTGAAGGCAAGCACACTGCCGCAATATGCCCATCTTATCGATGAGTCCATCGCCTACGCCAAGGCGCAGGGCGGCAGCAAGGAAGCGCAAATCGAAAACGCCGCTGACAAACTGGCAGTGCTGATCGGTGTCGAGATCTCCAAGGTTGTGCCGGGCCGCATCTCCACCGAAGTGGACGCACGCCTGTCTTTCAATGTCGACAAGATGGTGGCCAAGGGCCGCAAGCTGATCAAGCTCTACGGCGAAGCCGGTGTGGGCAAGGATCGCGTGCTGATCAAGCTGGCCTCCACTTGGGAAGGCATCAAGGCTGGCGAGATCCTGGAAAAGGAAGGCATCAACTGCAACCTGACGCTGCTGTTCGGTTTCGGTCAAGCCCGCGCCTGTGCAGAAGCCGGCGTGTTCCTGATTTCCCCGTTCGTCGGCCGTATCCTGGACTGGTACAAGGCCAAGAACCCGGGTACCGAGTACACCCAGGAAACCGATCCGGGCGTGGTTTCCGTGCGTAACATCTACGCTTACTACAAGGAGCACGGCTACAAGACCGTGGTCATGGGCGCCTCTTTCCGTAATACCGGCGAACTGATCGCACTGGCCGGTTGCGACCGTCTGACCGTGTCGCCGAACCTGTTGCAGGAACTTGCAGCGACCGAAGGCACTCTGACCCGCGTCCTGACCGACAACGGCGCGACCAAGGCTGCGCCGGCCAAGATGACGGAAGAAGAGTTCCGCTTCGCGCTGAACGAAGATGCGATGGCTACCGAGAAGCTGGCCGAAGGCATCCGCGGTTTCGTCGCTGACCAGAACAAGCTGGAAGCAGCACTGGCGGCCAAGCTGTAATTCATTGGTTTTCAAGAAGTCTGACCTGATGTCATGCCTCTTTGCGTTGACATCAGGTCGTCTGGCACTTTAAGATTGAAGTCCGACTTTTTTCTTAAAAGTAGCATCAATTCGTAACCCACATTGGAGGAAGTATCGTGGCATTAACACAAATGGCATTAGATTCACTGGATTTTGACGCAACCGTTGCTCTGGCTGAGAAGGTTGCTCCTCACGTTGACATCCTGGAAATTGGTACCCCATGCATCAAGCACAACGGTATCAAGCTGCTGGAAACTCTGCGTGCCAAGTTCCCGAACAACAAGATCCTGGTTGACCTGAAGACCATGGACGCTGGCTTCTACGAAGCTGAGCCGTTCTACAAGGCCGGTGCTGACATCTGTACAGTTCTGGGCGTTGCTGACCTGGGCACCATCAAGGGTGTGATCGATGCTGCCAACAAGTACGGCAAGAAGGCACAGATCGACCTGATCAACGTTGCTGACAAGGCTGCTCGTACTCAAGAAGTTGCCAAGCTGGGCGCGCACATCATCGGCGTTCACACCGGTCTGGACCAACAAGCTGCTGGTCAAACTCCTTTCGCTGACCTGGCAACCATCACCGGCCTGAACCTGGGTCTGGATGTTTCCGTTGCTGGCGGCGTTAAGGCTGCTACCGTCAAGCAAGTCAAGGACGCTGGTGCTACCATCATCGTCGCTGGCGCTGCCATCTACGGTGCTGCTGATCCTGCTGCTGCTGCTGCAGAAATCACTTCCCTGGCACACTAAGCTGTCAAGAATCGAGCCCTCTTGAGGGCTCGATTTTTTTATATTTATAAAACCGCATTGGCGGCAATCCTACTGACTGAAACTCGAGGTTAAAATGACTACACATCGTCAACTTATCGTAAAAAAGATTTCAAGCGTTCTTGAAGCTACCGATAATGCTTATGATGAAAATCTAACGAACATGCTGGACAAGGCATCTCGTATTTTCATTACAGGTGCTGGTCGCTCAGGGTTGGTAGCAAGATTCTTCGCTATGCGTCTGATGCACGGCGGCTATGAAGTCTATATCGTCGGCGAAATCGTCACACCAAGCATCCGCGAAGGTGATTTGTTCATCGTCATCAGCGGTTCCGGCGAAACCGAAACCATGATCGCTTTCACCAAGCGCGCCAAGCAGGTCGGTGCGAAGATCGTCCTGATCTCCACCAAGAGCAAGTCCACCATTGGCGACATGTCTGATCTGGTTATCCAGGTCGGTGCCCCGGATCAATACGAGAAGATTCCGACCATGCCGATGGGCACGACCTTCGAGCTTTCCACACTGTTGTTCCTGGAAGCCATTGTCGCCCACATCATTCATGAGAAGGGCATCCCTGAAGAGGTCATGAGAGCGACGCACGCCAACCTCGAATAAAATTTGAAAAACAGGAGTGCGCTTTGCGCACTTTTGTTTTTATGCATGGCTTGATTAGCAGTAGTTCCGGCACCGAGATTCAACTATTCAGTTCGACATGACTGGGTTTTTCTTGATGTTGACTTTGCCTTGACTTACTCATGCTATCGCTGACATCAAAAGTGTCACAGACAAAGCTTCCGGTTCAAAAGCCGGTTTAATGATTTGACCAATGATTTACTTATCGTATTTGGCCAATCGATAACAGTAATTTAATGAAATTCATGGAAGATGCGGTCGTGGTAAGGCCGCTCTTTCGAATGGCAAGGGCAACGTTCAGTTTGGCCCGAAATGTTTATGTTTAACCAGAATAGGAGAAAAAAATGGCAGTGATCGATCGTGTGTTGGTGGGTGAAGCGCTGGTAATTGAGGAGCGTCCGGATCATAGCGGCCTGGATTTGTTCAACGTGGCGCACATCGACCTTATCATGGGCCCGCGTGGCAGTGCCGCAGAAGACGCATTCTGCCGTACGCTTACCGACCAGAAGATGGGTGTGAACGGCCTGCTGGCCATCGTCGCCCCCAACATGATGGTAAAGCCGGCAACCGTGATGTTCAACAAGGTCACCATCAAGAACGGCCGTCAGGCCGTACAGATGTTCGGCCCGGCACAGCGCGGCGTCGCCATGGCGGTGATGGATTGCGTGGCCGACGGTACCATTCCGAAGGAAGAAGCTGACAATGTGTTCATCTGCGTCGGCGTGTTCATCGACAGCCATGCTGATATCGACGAGCGTATCCAGGACTGGAACTACCGTGCGACCAAGCAGGCGATCAAGAACGCGATTGCACAGGAACCCAAGGTGGAAGAGGTGCTGAAGAACTACAAGGCCTCTGCCCATCCGTTCCAGGCCAGCAGCGCTGAATAATTAGCGCGTGTTGTGAAAAAAGCCCGATTCGACATCGGGCTTTTTTGTGGGCTGCGTTTATCGTTGGGTCGGTGAGGGATGGCGGTGGATGGCGCAGATCTGTTGGCTGTCAAGACGTCCGCTATGCAGTGCGCTGGCAACGAGAGCGCCGGCCATTCCTTCAGTTGCCAGAGACTGCAGGTCAGCCGCATCGCGCACGCCCCCCGCTGCATACACTGCCTTTGCGTCGGATCGCAGCTTGTGCAGCAGCACTCTATCGGGTCCGTCATCGCTGCCGACACGATCCAGGTTCATGGCGATTACACGTGCGGGCCACAGCGCCGGTTGTTGCAGCAGGCCTGCAGGGCCGAGAAAATTGCCGCGAGCGAAATCCAGCGACAGAACGCACTGATTCTCGAGCGGCTGGACGATTGCGGCATATGCCTCGATATCCTGAAGGCTTTCGCTGCCGATGACGCAAAGCACGCCGCGTCGGCGCCAGGACAGCGCAGTTTCCGCTTCCCGGATGGCGGCATCCAGCCATATCTCCAGACCGGGATGTTGTTGCCGGATGGCGAGTATGGTGGCGTCATGGCCGGAACGACCCTGAATCGCGTCGAGATCGGCGATATATAGCCGTTTGAATGGGTATAATTCGAGCAGGCCACGGACGATGGACAGTGGCTTGCTGCCATCGCATAAGCGGGATTGTATCGGCCGGTAATTCAGGCGGTCGCCTCGTCTGGCGTGCACCACCTGGCCGTTCAGCAAATCAATGACGGGAATGATGTCCATTTTCTAACGCATCTTTCTGACGCTCTGCGCCGGCGTACGGCGCCTGATGAAGCCTGACCTTGAAAATTTTTGTCTGTGAGTTTATCAGTTGCGGTGGATTATACCGTGAGCCCTTGTCCGGCACCCTGCTGGCGGAGGGACTCCTGATGCGCGACGCCTTGCTGCAGGAGCTGGCGGAAATCGACGGCGTCGAGTTGCTGACCGCGCACGATTATCGTTTGCCGGCACCGATGGCGGCAACCTCGGTGCCGGTCAGTCCGGAAGAAGATGTCTGGCAGATATGGGGCAGCTTGATCGCCCACGCGGACGCCGCCTGGGTCGTCGCGCCCGAGAGCACAGGACTGCTGCACCGTCTGACCGGAATGGTGGAGGCAGAAGGCAAGCGGCTGCTGGGCTGTTCTTCGGCAGCGGTCGAACTGGCGGGCAGCAAGTTCGATACATTTCAGGCGCTGACTGCGGCCGGCGTAGCCTGTGTGCCGTCCTGGCGTGCGGACGTCTGGATGCGGCAGCAGGCGATGGGAGAAAGCTGGGTGGCCAAGCCGGATGACGGCGTTTCGTGCGAGGATAGTTGTTGCCTGAACGATGTCGAGGCATTGCGAGGTTGGCTGCGGGGCAGAGAGCACACGCACGTGGTCCAGCCCTGGCGCAACGGCGCAGCGGCCAGCCTTTCCATGCTTTGCCGGGATGGCCGTGCCTGGCTGTTGAGTTGCAACCGCCAGCTAGTGCGGCGCGATGGTAACGAATTCCGTTACGAGGGCAGCGTGATCAATGGTCTGGCGCAGTACCGGGATGCCTTTGCGCGGCTTGCGGCCGACGTGGCGTGCGCCATGCCGGCGTTGCGCGGCTATGTCGGCGTCGATCTGATGATGGTAGACGACGATCCCTCGAGACTCGAAGTGCTGGAGATCAATCCGCGTCTGACGACTTCCTATGCCGGCTTGCATGAGGCGACCGGCATCAATGTCGCCAAATCGGTCATTGAATTGATGGAGGTGCAGGATCCGGCGACATTCCGGATGCCGTCCTTATGCGAAAAAATCGTAGAAATAACTTTGTAAAACAACCATAACTAAATGAATATTAGTAATAAATATACTGCCGGATGGGATGTCGGTGGCGCGCATCTGAAGGTGGTCATGGTCGATGCCGACCGGCGTGTTGTGCAGGTCGTGCAACTGCCTTGTCCGCTCTGGCAAGGCATGGCGCAATTATCGCAGGCGGTCGATCAGGCGCTGTTGGCCTTGAATCAACCCGCAGCTGCGCATGCCGTGACGATGACGGGCGAACTGGCCGATGTGTTTTCCGGCCGACGGCAGGGCGTGAACGAAATTTCGCGCCTGATGGCGGCTAAACTTGGAGCGGGAACGTGTTTCTATGCTGCTGCTGACGGTTTCGTCGGCTTGCCGCAAGTGGATGACTGTCATCGGCAGATCGCT
>JAVEWT010000108.1:0-5758 GCA_034004425.1 Methylophilaceae bacterium | reverse complement strand
CCCCGCCCGCTTCTGCCTGCTGTTCGCAGCGCCCCCGGAACAGACGCTGGAACGGTCGGACAGCGGCGTCGAAGGCTCGCCCCGATACCTCAAGCGCGACTGGGCTTACGGCCATGCGCTTTCGACCGAAGCCGCAAGCGAACTGCCGGCCAAGCTGGCCGGCAACCTCGCAAATGCCAGACGCGAGATTCACGCCACGCTCAAGCAGGCCATCTACGACCTCGACCGCCAACAGTTCAACACGGTGGCCTCTGCCGCGATGAAGATGCTGAACGCACTGGAAAAGCTGCAGAAGGACGCCGAAGCCGGCTGGCAGCCCGTCGCCGCCGAAGGCTTCTCCATCCTGTTGCGCCTGCTGTCACCGATCGCGCCGCACATCACGCAGGCGCTGTGGCAGGAACTCGGCTATGGCGACGACATCCTGCAGGCCAACTGGCCGCAACCCGAGGAATCGGCACTGGTGCAGGACGAGATCGAACTGGTGATTCAGGTCAACGGCAAGCTGCGCGGCAGCATGACCGTCGCCCGTACCGCAGACAAATCTGCGATAGAATCTCTGGCAGTCGCGCATCCATCCATCCAGAAGTATCTGGAAGGCGTGACGGTACGCAAGGTCATCGTCGTACCGAACAAACTCGTCAACATCGTTGTAGGATAAGCCAATGAACCTGTCCCGACTGTCGCGCATGCTGATGCTGTTCTCCCTGCTGGCATTGACTGCCTGCGGCTTCCACATGCGCGGCACGGCGGACCTGGCTTTCAAGACGCTCTATATCCAGGGCGGCAACCTGACGATCAAGAAAGACCTGATCCGCTCGCTCAAGGTCAACGGCGTGACCGTGGTCGACGACCCGCAAAAGGCCGAGCTGTTCCTCGAATTGATCACCGAAGGGCGCCTGCAAAATATTCTCTCCCTCAGCGGCGGCGGCCTGGTGCGCGAATACGAACTGGTCTATTTCGTCGATTTCCGCCTGCGCAGCCCGGACAGCGAAGTCTGGGGGCCAGTGCAGAAGATCGAGGGCCGGCGCGACTATTCCTACGACGACTCCCAACTGCTGGCCAAACAGTTCGAGCAGGACCGGCTCTACGAAGACATGCGAGTCGACGCCATACGCGAGATCATGCGCCTGCTGGTCGCGCAAAAGCCCAAGAAGCTCTGAGCGGGTGGTAGAGGCATGCGTCTACCACCGCAGCAACTCGCACGCCATCTGGCACAGGGCCTGCAGCCCTGCTATGTATTGGCCGGCGACGAACCGCTGGCGCAGCGCGAATGCCTGGACGCGATTCGCCGCACTGCGCGCGCGCAGGGCTTTGACGAGCGCACCAGCCTGACGGTCGACCGCTATTTCAACTGGCAGCAGATCACGGCTTTCGGCCAGTCCAGCTCACTGTTCACCAGCCGCCGCATCCTTGAGATCAGCATCCCTTCCGGCAAGCCCGGTCTCGAAGGCGGCAAGCTGCTGCAGGAACTGGCAGCACAGCCGCTGGCGGACACCGTCACCACCATCATCCTGCCCAAGGTCGACTGGAGAGACCAGAAAAGCGCCTGGTATACCGCACTGGAGCAATCCTGCGTGCTGCTGCTTCTGGATGAAGTGCCGCCGGCACAATTGCCAAAATGGATCGCCGGCCGCCTGGCATCACAAAATCAGGCGACCGATGACGAAACCCTGGAATTCATCGCACACCAGGTGGAAGGCAATCTGCTGGCAGCGCATCAGGAGATCCAGAAACTGGGCCTGCTATATCCTGCCGGCCAGTTGAGCAATGCCGATGTGCGTGCATCGGTGCTCAACGTGTCGCGCCACGACGCCTTCCAACTCGGCGAGGCGGTACTGTCCGGCGACGCGGAGCGTACGGTGCGCATCCTGCAGGGCCTGCAGGAAGAAGGCGTGCAGCCGATCGCCGTCATGAATCCGCTGATGTGGGTGCTGCGACCGCTGGTCCGGATCAAGCAGGCGGAGGCGCGCGGTGAAAACGTCAGCAGCGCAATGCAACAGGCAAAAGTCCGCTACAATCAACAGGCATTGTTTCAGCGGGCGTTGCAACGCCTGAGCCTGCGGCAGTTGCAGGCGGCCCTGTTCAAGCTGGCCGAGATCGATAAGACGGCCAAGGGCCTGATCCGCGGCGATGCCTGGCTCGAGATTTCGCGTCTCTGCTTCGGGCTGGCGCGGGTCGCAGCGAGAACCCAGGCAAGAAGCAACCGCGCAGGAAGTCACCATTAGGAACGCTATGGATATCAAACAGTACATGCAGGACTTGGGCATCGCAGCGCGCAAGGCGTCGCGCGACATGGCCCGTGCGTCGACCAATACCAAGAACCTGGCGCTGACCACCATCGCCGCCGCCATCCGCCGCGAAAAGGCAGCGCTGATGGCCGCAAATCAGACCGATTTGGAAAGCGCGCGCGCCAACGGCCTCGAGCCAGCCATGCTGGACCGCCTGGCCCTTAGCGAGAAATCCATCGCCACCATGGCGGAAGGGCTGGAGCAGATCGCCGCGCTGCCCGACCCCATCGGCGAAATGAGCGATTTCAAATACCGTCCCTCCGGCATTCAGATCGGCCGCATGCGCGTGCCGCTGGGCGTCATCGGCATCATCTATGAAGCCAGGCCCAACGTCACCGCCGATGCTGCCGGACTCTGCATCAAGTCCGGCAATGCCGCCATCCTGCGCGGCGGTTCGGAGGCCATCCACTGCAACCGCGCGTTGGCGGCACTGGTGCACGAAGGGCTGGAAGCGGCCGGCTTGCCGAAGGGCGCCGTGCAGGTGGTGGAAACCACCGATCGCGCCGCGGTCGGCGAACTCATCACCATGAAGCAATATGTCGACGTCATCGTGCCGCGCGGCGGCAAGGGCCTGATCGAGCGCATCTCCAGCGAGGCGCGCATCCCGGTCATCAAGCATCTGGACGGCAACTGTCACGTCTACGTGGACGACGACGCCGATGCGGCAAAGGCACTGCGCATCATCGAGAACGCCAAGACCCAACGCCTGGGCACCTGCAACACGGCGGAATCGCTGCTGGTGGCGCGCAGCGTGGCGGCCGCGCAATTACCGGCCATTGCCGCCATGTTGACGGCAAAAGGCGTCGAGATCCGCGGTTGTGCCGAAACCCGGCGCCTGGTGCCGCAGGCCATGGCCGCGACGGAAGAGGACTATTACACCGAATATCTGGCCGCCATCATCTCCTGCAAGGTGGTGGACGGACTGGATGAGGCGATCGCCCACATCAACCAGTACTCGTCGCAACATACCGAGGCCATCGTCACGGAGAACTACACCAGTGCCAGACGCTTCCTGCGCGAAGTCGATTCCAGCAGCGTCATGGTCAACGCCTCGACCCGTTTCGCCGATGGCTTCGAATACGGCCTCGGTGCCGAGATCGGCATTTCCACCGACAAGCTGCACGCGCGCGGCCCGGTCGGTCTGGAAGGCCTGACCTCGCTCAAATACATCGTGCTGGGCGATGGCGAAATCCGCAGCTGATGTGACCAGCCGCCGCATGGTCGGCCTCTTGGGCGGCACGTTCGACCCCATCCATCACGGCCATCTGCGCATGGCCGAGCAATTGGCCGATGCCTTGCGGCTGGATGAAGTCCGCTTCATCCCATGCGCCAACCCGCCGCACCGCCAGGCGCCGCAGACGCCGGCGGCCGAGCGCAGCGCCATGGTCCGGCTGGCGATCGCCGGCAACCCGCGCTTCGTGCTGGACGAGCGCGAACTGCAGCGAGCAGGCGCCTCCTACACGATAGACACCCTGCTCGGCTTGCGCACAGAACTCGGCGATGAAGTGGCCCTGGTCCTGTTCATGGGCAGCGACGCCTTCGTCGAGTTCGACAGCTGGCACCGCTGGCAGGAGATTCCCGAACTGTGCCATCTGGTGCTGGTCGAACGGCCGAATGCGCAGATGACGGAAAGCCTGCGTCCGGCGCTGCAATCGCTGCTGCGCGAGCGCTATACCGACGACGCCGACACGCTGACCAGCAGTGCGGCAGGCCGCGTCATGATCCGGCGCATCCACGCACTGGACATCTCGGCGACGGCGATCCGCGATGACCTGCGCAGCAAGCGCAGCCCGCGTTATCTGTTGCCGGACGCAGTACTCGAATTCATCCGTCAGCGTAAGCTTTACCTCTAAGATTCAGAATACTGGAGCCTGCCACATGCTCATGAAACACCCGTTGCTCATCGTCATCCTCGGCAGTTTTCTGCTCAGCGCCTGCGGCATCAACCCGGTCACCAAAAAACGCGAGTTGCAATTCATCTCCGAACAAAAGGAAATCGCCATCGGCGAACAGAATTACGTGCCGGCACGGCAATCGCAGGGCGGCGATTACATCATCGACCCAGAGCTGACGGCCTACGTGCAAAGCGTCGGCCAGCGTCTCGCCGCCGTCTCCGACCGCCCGCTGCCGTACGAATTCGTCGTTATCAACAATTCGGTACCCAACGCCTGGGCCATGCCTGGCGGCAAGATCGCCTTCAACCGGGGCCTGCTCTACGAACTGAACAGCGAAGCCGAACTGGCCGCCGTCATGGGCCACGAGATCGTCCACTCAGCCGCCCGCCACGGCGCGCAAAACATGGAGCGCGGCGTGCTGCTGCAGGGTGCGGTCATGGCCATCGGCATCGGTGCGCAGAACAGCGATTACGCCAACCTGATCGTCGGCGGCTCGCAACTGGGCGCTCAGCTGATCACTTCCAAATACGGGCGCGATGCGGAATCCGAATCCGATTATTACGGCATGCTCTACATGAAAAAGGCCGGCTACGACCCGGCCGCCGCCGTCAGCCTGCAGGAGACTTTCGTGCGCCTGAGCGAAGGCCGCCAGAGCGGATTCCTGGAAGGCCTGTTCGCCAGCCATCCACCCTCGCAGGCGCGGGTCGAGGCCAACCGCGTGGCGCTGGAGGAGATCGGCGCCGGCGGCGAATGGGGCAAGGAAACCTACGCGAAAAAGGTCGGCAAGCTGAAAGCCACCCAGCCCGCCTACAAGGCGCACGATGAAGCGGTAGCAGCGCTTTCCAAGAACGACACGACCAAGGCGCTGACGCTGGCCAAACAGGCGATCGCCATAGAACCGCGCGAGCCCCGGTTCCAGGACCTGCTGGGCGACATCGCGCTGTCGCAGAAGAAGTACGACGAAGCGCTGAAATACTACGCCGAAGCCATCCGCATGCAGCCGGACTATTTCAAGCCGCACATCCAGAGCGGTATCGCGCTTTACAACAGCGGGCGAAAGAAAGAGGCCGAGCCCTACTTCAAGCGCAGCGTCGAACTGCTACCGACCGCGCCCGCGTATTACTTCCTCGGCGATCTGGCCGAAGCGCGCGGCGACATGACGAGCGCCATGCAAAGCTACCAGATGGCGGCCGGCTCGAATTCAGAGATCGGCAAAGCCTCGGCCCAGCGTTACATTCGCCTCGACATGCCAAAGAATCCGGATCGCTATCTGAAAGGTCAGGTGCAGGTCGACAATCGCGGCAACCTCTATGCCGTTGTACAGAATCCGACCTCCATCAGCGTCAGTCGCATCCAGTTACGCGTCGTGCGCTTCGATGCGAAGTCGGGCCGCGCCGTGCAGCAGAGCAGCCCGCTGTTGCTGAACAGGACGCTCGCCAGCAACCAGCAAGGCAGCCTGCAGGTGCCGGGCGTGCGATTGAAGTCTCAGGACGAGCTGAAGCTATATCGGGTCGTCATCGAAAACGCCCGCGTCGTCGACTGACGCCGCTCAGGCAAACTCGGCGGGCACTTGCA
>JAVEWT010000107.1:0-5763 GCA_034004425.1 Methylophilaceae bacterium | reverse complement strand
AGTAGGTCTTGTGCAGACTGCGGATCTGCTGCAGCACGCCGTCGATCCGGTAGCGGATGCGCAGGAATGCGTATTCCGGTTCGAAGTGAATATCCGAAGCGCCGCGCTTGACGGCGTCCATCAGCAGGGAGCCGACCAGCCGCACCACCGGCTGCGTGTACTGGTCGCCCTCTGCCAGCAGGCTCTGGTAGTCGATCTCGCCGGTCTCGATCTCGCGCAGGATACCGTCCACCGACAGCTCATAACCGTAAAACTGGTCGATGTATTCTTCCAGCTGGGCTTCGGCTGCCAGTGTCGGTTTCAGCTGGATCTGGCCGCCCAGCATGGCGCGCAGCTGATCCAGCGCCACCACGTTGAACATGTCGGCCATCGCCACCGTCAACAGCTTGAGGTTGTCTTCATAAGCGATCGGCAGCAGGTGATAACGTCGCGCGAACTCTTCGGGCACCATCTTCAGCGCGTCCGAATCGGCGATGACCGTAGAAAGGTCGATACTCTCCTGACCGATGGTGTGCGCGACCAGGTCGCGCACCATGGCTTCCGTGACGAAGCCGAGACGCACCAGCTGGCGGCCGAGCGGGATGTTGTTCTGCTCCTGCTCCATCAGTGCAATGCGCAGCTGATCCTGACTGATCAGCCCCTGCTGCACCATGAGTTCGCCTAAGCGTAACTTGCGTCGCTGCTCGGCCATGTTTATCCAACCATCCTCTTCAGTATCTTCTTATTAAAACTTCGGCAACCCTGAAACCGTGCTGCCTTACTGCAGTTGTGCGATGCGCGACTCCAGTGCCGCCCGGTCGATAGCCGCTGTGCTGCGGTTACCGAGCAGACTCAGGGTCTGCCGGTAATATTGCAGCGCCAGCGCCGCCTTGCCGAGCTGATCCAGGCTCACCGCCAGATTGAAGGCGTGCTCAGGATTGGAGGCATCCAGGCGGTGCGCCTCGAAATAGGCCTGCTGCGCCTGCAGCCAGTCATTGCGTTCTGCGTAGATACTGCCGAGCGCGGCGTACAGATGTGCCGCCTCCGGTTGCACGGCGATCAGGTTCTTGATGCGCGATTCGCTGCTGACCGGATCGACCCGCGCCAGCAGATCGGCCATCGCCGCCTGGGCATAACTGTTGCGCGGCTCGATCTCCAGCACCTTGCCATACCAGCCCATCGCGTCATTATTGCGCTCTTGACGCATGGCGATCGCCGCCATGCCGAGCAAGGCATCGACACTGCGCACGTCCGCCTGCAACACCTTGCGGTAGGCGGCCTGAGCGGCGGCGTCATCCCCGGCTTGAAACGCTCTGTAGCCCGCTGCCAGATCCGGGTTGATCGCCGGTGGCGGATTGTTGATTTTCACCTTTACCTCACGCGGCGGCGCAGATTGCGCCGGCGGCATTACTGCAGCTTGCGGCTGCGGAGCTGCCACTTGTGGGGCTGTCTTGCCGCCGGCCGGTGCCGTGGCTGCCGCTGCCAGCGAAAAACCCTGATCGACCGGTGGCGGTATTGCCTCTGTAATCGGCTCCTCTGTCACGGCTTCCTGCACGAATTCACCCGCGGCGGTCGCATCAGCGGCCACGGCCTCCTCGACCGGTTGCGCTTCAACCGGAGCCGGCGTGGGCGTCACTTCCACCACGCGCGCCGGCATGACGAGTTCCGGCTGCTTCAGCGATTCGAGATAAAAATAGAAGCCGCCGGCTGCCAGCACCAGCAACAAAACGCCACCCGCTATCAGCAGCTTGGTCGAATCGGTTCTGTTGTCCGCCTTGGCGGCGAACACGACGCCAGCCGCCTGCTGCTTGGCCTTGCCGTTGTCTGCATTTCGAACCGGACGCTGCACCGGCTCGTCATCGGAAAAACCCGCCTCGGCCTGAAGGTCCGGTTCCATCGGCGCCAACTCCAGCGATGCAGCAGTCGCCGGAGCGCCTGACTTGGCCTCGGATGTCTTCTCCTGCTCTGCCTTGTGCAGCGCCTTAATAAGCAGACTCATCTAGACTTTGCTGAAGTTGTTGGGATGGCAGATATTGCTTGTAACCTTGCAGCTCGTCGCTTTCGAGGCTGGCGTTAGTGATAACGGTAGGCCGCAGGAAGATAACCAGTTCGGTTTTCTTGTTGGAATCATTTATGCCGGTAAAGACGCGTCCCAAGCCCGGAACACTGGAAAGACCGGGCACCTTGTCCTTATCGCTCTTGATAACGTCTTGCATGAGGCCACCCAGGACCGCCGTATTACCACTACTGATCTGCAACAACGACTCCATCTCGCGCACCTGGATTTCAGGGATGCCCTCATAATTGACCTTGGCCAGATCCAGTTGCGGATTCGGGTCAGGCACGTAGCGAATCAAACTGGAAATCGTCGGACGCACGTTGATATTCACATTGCCACTGTCATTGATCTGTGGCGTCACACTCATTACGATGCCAACCGGCACAGTATTAGGTGTCGTCGTCACGGATTGAAGATTGGTGCCTGAGACCCCAGAAGCCGACTGCGAAATCTGTGATTGCACGGTGAAATAAACCAAGTTATCGACTACCTTCAACACTGCCGTCTGGTTATTCAGCACCATCAGCTTGGGACTGGAAAGCACCTTGGTTTCGCCGAACTCCTTTAACAACCGGATCGATGCAGCGATATTGCCGAGGGAACTGGCCGGATTGAAATAACCGGCAACCAGACCGGTACCAGTGGCGCGAGTCTGCAAACCGCCACCCGAAAAACCTTCCGGCAACTGCAAGCGTTCACTGATGGTAAAACCACTACTGGCACCAGCATTACCCAGCCGACTCCAGTCTATCCCTGCCTGATAGCCGTCATTCAGTTGCACCTCGACGATAGTCGCTTCGATTAGTACCTGACGCTTGGCGCTACTCATGACCTGATCGATAAATTCCCGGACTTTTTCATGCTGTTTGTTGGTACCGCGCACCGTGATAACACCGGCCTCGCGATTGGAAATCACTGTCGCTGCGAACAACGTCTTGTATTCTGCCCGGGCCTGCTCACGCTCCTGTGCATCCGCAGCGGTCGTTGCGGCCGTAGTAGCCGTTGGCGTCAGCGCAGCCGTGACAGCACCGGCAATACCTTCAGCGCCAGCCTGCTGAGAAGCTGACTGCGGAGTACCTTCGCGCGTAATGATGACCTCCTTGTCGGTTTCGGCCAGCAGCTCCTTGATGTTTTTTTCCAGATTCTCCCAGAAACGGTTCTGCGATTCGCTGGTGACGGAAGTGCGCGAACTGTTGTTCGCGCCGCCGGAGGCGCTGGTCGTAACGCTGGTTCCTCCAGAGCCTGTCGTAGCACTCTGACCGGTGCTAGAAATCTCAGCCGCCGCGCCGATAAACCCCTTGGTATCGCGCGACATGTTGACGTAATCGATCTTGTAGGTGCGCAGCACCGGATGGTCCGGCGTGATGTTGAGCACGTTGTTCTCGATCTTGTAGGTCAGGTCGACCTGCTTGGCGAGGCGCTCGAGGATGGCCGGCAGGGTCTGGTCTACGGCGTTGAGCGTGACCCGGCCCTGGATGGCGGGATGGATGTCGATATTGAGGTTGCTTTCGCGGGCCAGCGCGAAGAGGATTTCCTTCACCGGCACTTCGTTGACCACCACGCTATAGGTCTGCTCCTTGGCCTTGGGCGTCGGCGGTGGTAAATAGGTGGCGCTCTTGACCGGCTTGGGGATGTCGCTGACGGCGGCTGGCGTGGCCTGTCTGGTTTGCGTGGAGGCATCGCCATCGATGTGGCCGGTCGAGGGTGTGACCTTGCTCTGGTGCGCACAACCGAACAAAGTCAGGGACACTGAAATCGCAAACCAGGCTAACCATGTTCTTTTCATACGCACTCGCACCATCTACCTTGATTTCATTTTTGTAGTTTACCCCATTACCCACTTTAATAGGCAATAGCAAGCTATTGAAACTTCATTGTTTCCTGCAAGATTCCGCCCACGGTTCGCAAATGCGGTCTGTATGCGCGCAAACCTGCCGGCAATTGCCGCATCGCTTCCTGCGCGGCCTGACGGCTGTCGTAGCTGCCGTAAAGCACGGTCAGGAATGGCGCGTTGTTGACCTGCGTGCGGTAAACATAGAGATTATCCAGCTCCATTTCCCGCGCCAACGCCTCCAGCTGCCGGCGCAACTGATCGTCATTGGCACTGCCCATGAGCTGGATGCTGACGGTCGTGGCAGGCTGCTGACTCAGCCATTGCCGGGTAAGCGCCAGTCTGCGCTCAAGGATATCGTCACTGATCACCGGCGCCTGCGCTGCCACCTCGGTTTCGGCGGGGGCGGCGGCAGACTGCAAATCTGCGGAGACAGCTATCTGTGCCGGTTGCGGTTCCGGCTCTGGTTCAACTGCAGCGCTGGTTTCCGCCGCGCTTTCCAGAGGCGCGGCCGCTTGCAACGATGCATCCACCTGAGAAGGCTCTACCGTTTTCTGCGGCTCGGTGGCTTCCGTCACGGGCGCTGTCGCAGCCGCTGCTGCCGGCGCAGCCGAATCGCGGCTCTGGCTTTGCCAAAGGTTGAGCAGATATCCCAGCACCAGACCCAGCAGCAGGATGGCAGCGGCGCCCAGCGCGAGTTTGCGCGCATTGCCCTTTTTCAGCTGCTCCGCACCGAACTCGCTGTCGCGGATAGCGGCTTTCACATGCTTGGGCGTGACCTGGTAGACGTTTTCAGAAAACGCGGCCAGTAACGCCTTGTCCGCCAGAATGTTGATGCGCCTGACGAGACCGGCGGACGATCTGGCGATCATGCGGATGGCAGATTTTGAAAACAGGTGCGGGCCGAAATAACCTGCCGCGCGCAGGCGGAAGATCAGGTAATCAGCCACGTCCTGCTCCACCAGCGGGCCGAGATTGAAGCTGTGCGTGATGCGTTCGCGCAGCTGACGGATCTGTGTCTGGTTGAGGTTGTCGTCCAGCTCCGGCTGGCCGAACAGCACGATCTGCAAGAGCTTGTCGTGGCGCGTTTCCAGATTGGACAGCAGGCGGATCTCTTCCAATGTCGCCAGCGGCATGCCCTGCGCTTCCTCGACGAAGATGACGACGCGTTTGCCCTCGGCGTGGCGGTCGAGCAGATAGGCCTGCAACACCTGCATGACGCGCAGACGGTCGGCATCCGCCGGCAGCTCCAGCTGCAACTCAAAGGCGATTGCGTGCAACACGTCTTCCGGCGCCACACTTGGATTGGCGAGATAGACGCTTTCCACCTGCTCCGGCAACAGCGTCTGCAGCATACGGCAGAGCATGGTCTTGCCGCTGCCGACTTCGCCGACGACCTTGATGATGCCTTCGCCGCTGGTAATGGCGTAGGTCAGCGCGTCGAGGATGGCGCCGCGGTTGCCGCCGGAAAAGAAGAATTCCGTGTTCGGCGTGATCTTGTAAGGCGGTTCCTTGAGTCCGAAATGGGCGTAATACATTATTGCTCTTGCATCTGCATGCGGCTGTAAAGTGTTGTGCGGTTGATGCCCAGCAGCTTGGCCGCCTGGCTGAGGTTGCCGTGCGTGATCTTCAGCGCCGCATCGACATAGGCCTTTTCCCAGGTCTTCAGTACCTGGTCCAGATTGACGTTGGCCTGCGTCTGCAAATGGCGCATGGCCTGGTTGGAAAGCGCGGCCTCGTCGTTCAGCGCCGGCATGTCGCCAGGGGCGGTCAACTGCATGAGATCGAGCTCGGCCGCCAGCTGCACATCGCTGACCGACTGGCCCGCGTATTTGGCCATCAGGCGAATGATGATGTTGCGCAGCTCGCGCACGTTGCCCGGGAAGTGGTAATC
>JAVEWT010000106.1:0-5799 GCA_034004425.1 Methylophilaceae bacterium | reverse complement strand
TTGAACGGCACCGTGACATTGGCGCCCTTGAAGCCAGCAGCGCGCATCGCGGCGACTGTCGGGACGAAACCATCAAGCGGCGCCAGCACTTTTTCATAGCGGATATCCTGCCCCGTCTGGCTGGCGAAAGCTGCATGTATCTGCGGTGACTTGCTATGCTCGACCGGATGACCGATGACGGCGTAACGGTCCGTCATGTGGTTGACTTTCCGGCAGACTTAAAAAAAATGCTGGGCGCCATCGAATCAGCCATGCGTCCAGGGCAGATTGGCCGCCTTCCAGCCGTTGATCTTGCCGCGCTGCCCACTGCTTGCCTCCGCCTCGCCCTCAAAGCCCTCCAGCACGTTGAAGGCCTCGGTATAACCGGCTTCGGCGGCAGCGGTCGCCGCATGATTGGAGCGGCCACCGGTGCGGCAGATGAACATCACCAGCGCTTCCGGATCGACCTGCATCCTCAACTGGCTGGCGAAATCCGGATTCGGCGTCCATCCGGGATAGAACGCCCATTCGATATGTTCGGCTTGCGGGATTCTGCCGACCAGATCCAGTTCGGCACGGCTGCGCACATCGACCAGTTTGGCGCTCGGCGCCAGTTGCAGCACCTGTTGCGCTTCAACGGGAGTCAGGGCACCGGCATAGGGCAATCCGCGCTCGGCTGCTCGCTGTCGCGCATGTTGCAAAATTTTGTTGAGAGACTCCATGACCGACTCCTGTAAGATTTCCACTCGTGATGCCGGAATTCTGGAACTGCGAACACTCCGGCGGTTGCTGAAATTATAGCCGTTTTCTTTCCTGCCGATATCGGCACCAGATTGGTGCAAATGACCTTATCCGCGCACCAAGATCAGGCGTCATTCCGCTGTTCTCATTTATAACCTTATGTGTGAAAATGAGAATATGTAATCTAAGCGATGGCACATTTCCTGCTAGTTACCCAGTCTGAATACTGTTTCACCCGGATTTTTAATCAAATCGTCCTTAATCAATCGTTTTAGGAGAATCAAATGGCGGTCGCTGATGTAATGAAAATGGTAAAGGAAAACGACATCAAATTCGTTGATTTTCGTTTTACCGACACCAGAGGCAAGGAACAACACGTTACCGTGCCGGTTTCAGCTTTCAATGAAGACAAGTTCACCGAGGGCCACGCTTTCGATGGTTCCTCGATTGCCGGCTGGAAGGGCATTCAGGCTTCCGACATGCAGCTGATGCCGGACCCGGAAACGGCCAACATCGATCCATTCATGGATGAGCCGACCCTGATCCTCACCTGCGACGTCGTGGATCCGACCGACGGCAAGGGTTATGACCGCTGCCCACGCAGTCTGGCAAAGCGCGCCGAAGCCTACCTGAAATCGAGCGGCCTCGGCGACACGGCCTACTTCGGCCCGGAACCGGAATTCTTCATTTTCGATTCCATTCAATGGACCAACACCATGCAGGGCTGCTCGGTCAAGATCAACTCGGAAGAGGGCGCCTGGGCATCCGGTGACAACTTCGAAGGCGGCAACACCGGTCACCGTCCGGGCGTCAAGGGCGGCTACTTCCCGGTCCCGCCGGTCGACTCCTTCCAGGACATCCGTTCCGCCATGTGCGTCGCGCTGGAAGAAATGGGCATCCCGGTCGAAGTGCATCACCACGAAGTGGCGACCGCCGGCCAATGCGAGATCGGCACCAAGTTCAACACGCTGACCCGCCGCGCCGACTGGACTCAGGTCCTGAAGTACGTGGTGCTGAACACCGCACACGCCTACGGTAAAACGGCAACCTTCATGCCCAAGCCTTTCTTCGGCGACAACGGCTCCGGCATGCACGTTCACCAATCCGTCTGGAAGGACGGCAAGAACCTGTTCGCAGGCAACGGCTATGCCGGCCTCAGCGAATTCGCGCTGTATTACATCGGCGGCATCATCAAGCACGCCCGTGCGCTGAACGCCATCACCAACCCGAGCACCAATTCCTACAAGCGTCTGGTGCCTTACTACGAAGCACCGGTCAAGCTGGCCTATTCCGCCAAGAACCGCTCGGCTGCCATTCGCATCCCATTCGTGCACGGCGACAAGGCCCGCCGCGTCGAAGCCCGCTTCCCGGACCCTACCGCCAACCCCTACCTGGCATTCAGCGCCCTGCTGATGGCCGGTCTGGACGGCGTGCAGAACAAGATCCATCCGGGCGAACCGGCAACCAAGGACCTCTATCACCTGCCGCCGGAAGAAGATGCGCAGATCCCGACTGTCTGCTCTTCCCTCGAACAGGCCCTGGAAGCGCTGGACAAGGATCGCGAGTTTCTGACCCGCGGCGGCGTCTTCACCGAAGACTGGATCAACAGCTACATCGAACTGAAGATGGAAGAAGTCAACAAGCTGCGCACGACCCCGCATCCGGTAGAGTTCGGCATGTATTACAGCTGCTAACCCGCAAGGGCGTAGCATGGGTGGCTTTTCGGCCACCCGCACAAAAGACGGCAGCCAGCGCTGCCGTTTTTTGTGACCGCCGGCTGTAGCACGCACCGCACCAGCCGTCCGTCAACCAACCCTGTTTTCTTGTCGTTGCCTTGGCACCATGACTCCACTACACTCCACCATATGGGAGCAGCACGCATGAAAAAATCACTGACATCACTCGTATTGACCAGCGCCTTGCTGGCATGGATGCCGGTCGCCTCGGCCGAAATCTACAAGGTGATCGATGAGAACGGCCGTGTGACATATACCAATGTGCCCGTTAAAGGTGCGCAAAAGCTGGACATCGATCCGCCGCCCACAAATGGTGCATCCGCACCCAGTCGCGAAACCAGAACCCCCACCCCCTCCAGTTTCCCGCGCGTCGACAAGCAGACGCAGAACCAGCGCGACGACACGCGCAAGAAGATTCTGCAGGAGGAACTGGCCGCCGAGAAACAAGCCCTGGAAGACGCAAAGAAAGCCTACGAGGAAGGCGCCGCCAAGCCCGAGGTTTACCGTGGCGCCAACGGCAAGACCTACCGCAACGTGGCCAAATTCGAAGAGAAGATGAAGCAGCTGCAAGCCAACGTGGACGCCCATGAGAAAAACATCCAATTGCTGCAAAAAGAGCTGGACGCGCTCAATTAAAGTTTTCGCCCGAATACAGGTCTATGGCCTGGCTTTTGCTTAGCCTTAGCTGCCATGGATCAAACCACCCCACCACCATTTGCCGGACTGGAACATCTCGCCACCGCCGTCATCCTGCTCGACAAGCAGCGTGATGTCGTTTACGCCAATCCCGGCGCCGAAGTCGTCTTTGCCCTCAGTGCCAAGCAGATACGCGGCCTCAATATCTCGCAGGTGTTTCCCGATTGTGAAATCCTGCACGGCGCGCTGGAAAACGCCATCAAGAACCACAGCCCGTTCCGCGAGCATGAGTTTCTCATTACCACATTGCGCCAGAATTCACTGGCGGTGACCTGCACCGTAACGCCGGTCGATCTGGCGCCGGCCTGTCTGGTGCTCGAGTTCCAGCAGATGGATCAACAACTGCGTATCGCTCGCGAGGAGCGCATGCTGATCCAGCAGCAGGCCAATGCCGAACTCTTGCGCAACCTGGCGCACGAGATTCGAAATCCGTTGGGCGGCTTGCGCGGCGCCGCACAGTTGCTCGAACACGAACTGCCGCAGGTCAGCCTGCGGGAATACACTCAGGTCATCATCAAGGAAGCCGACCGCCTGCAGTCCTTGATGGACCGGTTGCTGGTGCCGCACCGTGTGCCCAAATACGAGCCGACCAACATCCATGAAGTACTGGAGCGCGTGCGCAGCCTGTTGCTGGCCGAGTCGCCCAAGGGCATCGTCATCAAGCGCGATTACGACATCAGCCTGCCGGAGCTGATCGGCGATCGCGAAAAGCTGATACAGGCCGTTCTGAACATCGCCAGAAATGCCGCGCAGGCCATGCAAAAACAGCGCAACGAAAACGGCGCCACCTCCGAGATCATCCTGCGCACGCGTGCCGAGCGTCAGGTCACGCTGGCAAAAAAACGTTACCGCGTCGCCATCAAACTGCAGATCATCGACAACGGTCCGGGCGTACCGCCCGAGATCCGCGACCGCATCTTCTTTCCGCTGGTATCCGGCACTGAAGGCGGTTCCGGACTGGGTCTGACGCTGGCGCAAACCTTCATTACACAGCATCACGGCATGATCGAATGCGAAAGCAGGCCCGGCCACACCTGCTTTACAATCCTGCTGCCGATCGAAAGCACGGCCATGCACTGCACACTGCCACGGCAATAAACCGCAATCGGGAAGATATGAAATGAAACCAATCTGGATCATCGACGACGACAAATCCATCCGCTGGGTGTTCGAGAAGGCACTGGCGCGGACGGACATGGAATTCAAGACCTTCTCCTCCGTCCCGGAGGCGCTGAACGCGCTGAACCGCGAAGAGCCGCAGGTGGTCGTCAGCGACATCCGCATGCCCAACGGTTCCGGCCTGGATTTCCTGCAGGAAATCAGGCAGCGCCTGCCGGAGGTCCCGGTCATCATCATGACCGCCTACTCCGACCTGGAAAGCGCCGTCGCCGCCTTCCAGGGCGGCGCTTTCGAATATCTGGCCAAACCGTTCGATGTCGATCAGGCGATCGAGATCATCCGCCGCGCCGTCGAGGAGAGCATGCGTCAGGCGACCGAGGTCGTGACGCTGGAAGAATCACCCGAGATCATCGGTCAGGCACCCGCCATGCAGGAAGTGTTTCGCGCCATCGGCCGCCTCAGCCGTTCTCATGCCACGGTACTGATCAACGGCGAGTCAGGCACCGGCAAGGAACTGGTCGCCAGCGCACTGCACCGTCATAGCCCGCGTGCCGAAAAACCCTTCATCGCCATCAATACTGCCGCCATCCCCAAGGATTTGCTTGAATCCGAACTGTTCGGCCACGAACGCGGCGCCTTTACCGGCGCACAGGCCGCACGACGCGGCCGCTTCGAACAGGCCGACGGCGGCACACTGTTCCTCGACGAGATCGGCGACATGCCGGCCGACCTGCAGACGCGCCTGCTGCGCGTGCTATGCGACGGTCAGTTCTACCGGGTCGGCGGCCATCAGCCGGTCAAGGTCAACGTGCGCATCATTGCCGCCACCCATCAGGATCTGGAAGAGCGCGTCAAGCTCGGCCTGTTCCGCGAGGACCTGTTCCACCGCCTCAACGTCATTCGCCTGCGCCTGCCGCCCCTGCGCGAGCGTCGCGAGGATATCCCGCTGCTGGTCAAGCATTTCCTGCAACAGAGCGCACGCGAACTGGGCGTGGACACCAAGATACCGTCCACGGCGACACTCGCCTATCTGACCAACATGAACTGGAGCGGTAACGTCCGCCAACTGGAAAACATCTGCCACTGGCTCACCGTCATGGCGCCGGGGCAAAACATCGATATCGCCGACCTGCCGCCAGAACTGAAAGAGGATAGCGCCAAGCCCCAGATCACCAGCAACTGGCGTGAGGCATTGGCGATGGACGTGACCGATGCGCTGAACCGCGGAGAACAGGAAATTCTCGACCACCGGGTCAAGGACTTCGAGCGCATCCTCATCACCAAGGCATTGCAGCACACAGGCGGACGGCGCATCGAGGCCGCGCACCAGCTCGGCATCGGCCGTAATACACTGACGAGGAAGATTCAGGAACTGGGCATAGACGGCTAGTATTGAAAATCATTAGCCACAGAGAACACAGAGTTCACAGAGAAAATCAGCCCGAAAAATAGCAGGGCAAGTCTTGCAGCCGAGCATCGACAACTTGCGTACATGATTGCTAGATCAGACCCCAGCGCTACTGCTGAT
>JAVEWT010000105.1:0-5906 GCA_034004425.1 Methylophilaceae bacterium | reverse complement strand
CCGGTGCCGGCCAAGGTCTGGGCCGTGCGGCCGCATTGGCTTTCGCGCGCCACGGTGCCACGGTGATATTGGCCGGCCGCAAGCAGAACAAGCTGGAAACGCTATATGATGAAATGGTGACGGCCGGACTGCCGGAGCCGCTGATCTTTCCGCTGGATCTGGAAAAGGCGACGGAAGACGATTACAAGGCAATGGCCGAAGGCATCTACCAGCAACTGGGCCGGCTGGATGGCATCCTGCACAACGCAGCGCATTTTGACCGCCTCGGGCCGCTGGAGATAAATACCGCCAAGGAGTTCGAGCGCATGTTCAGGGTCAATGTCATCGCGCCTTTTGCTCTGACCAAGGCCTGCCTGCCGCTCCTGAAAATGGCTGCAGATGCCAGCGTGATCTTTGTCTCCAGCAGCGCCGGCCATGAGGCCTCTGCCTATTGGGGCGCGCATGGCATCAGCAAGCAGGCGCTGGAGCACCTGATGCAGACTTGGTCGCTCGAATTGCAACAATATCCGAACATCCGGCTCAATGTCGTGATTCCGGGCGCCGTGCAATCGCCACAGCGCAAGAAGAGCCACCCGGGCGAGGTGCATGCCGATCTGCCGTCCGCCGATGGGCTGACCAGGCAATAT
Source organism: Methylophilaceae bacterium (assembly GCA_034004425.1). Classification (GTDB taxonomy): domain Bacteria; phylum Pseudomonadota; class Gammaproteobacteria; order Burkholderiales; family Methylophilaceae; genus UBA6140. The sequence goes on along the minus strand of JAVEWT010000105.1, from coordinate 5,280 downwards.
GTCCATCTGATGAGCGCTGACGGCAAGGATGTGCGTGGACAGATTATTCTGCCCCTGAATCTGGCTTGAAATTCCGGGTTGAAGCCTGCATGGCTGTCAGCCTTGCAGCTATCTCGTCCTAAGCATTACGTAGCTGATTGAGCGCCTGATCAAGCCGCTCTACCGCCACGACTTCCAACCCCTTGATCGGCTGTTTAGGAGCATTCGACTTGGGCACGATGGCCCGGGTGAACCCGAGCTTGGCCGCTTCCTTCAAGCGCTCCTGACCACGCTGCACCGGCCGCACTTCACCCGCCAGCCCAACTTCACCAAAAACAATAAGTTTATTGTCCAATGGTTTGTTTTTTAATGAGGAAACAATCGAAAAAAGCACTGCCAAATCGACCGCAGGCTCGCTGATGCGCACGCCGCCAACGGCGTTGACGAACACATCCTGATCGAAACAGGCGATGCCGGCGTGACGGTGTAGCACGGCGAGCAACATCGCCAGCCTGTTCTGCTCCAAGCCAACGCACAAGCGTTTGGGGTTGGGTGCGTGCGCTTCATCGACCAGCGCCTGCACTTCGACCAGCAGCGGGCGCGTGCCCTCCTGTGTCACCGTGATGCAGGAGCCGGCGACCTGCTCGGCGTGATGCGAGAGGAAAAGTGCCGATGGGTTGCTGACCTCACGCAAGCCCTTTTCCGTCATGGCGAACACACCGAGCTCATTGACCGCGCCGAAACGGTTCTTGAAGGCACGGATCAGGCGGAAGCTGGAATTGGGGTCGCCCTCGAAATACAACACAGTGTCGACGATATGTTCCAGCACGCGCGGGCCGGCCAGCGAACCTTCCTTGGTCACATGGCCGACCAGTATCACGGAGATACCGAGCTGTTTGGCCGCCCGTGTCAACTGGGCCGAACACTCGCGCACCTGGGCGACCGAACCGGGAGCCGATTGCAGTGCCTCGGAATAGATGGTCTGGATCGAATCGATGACGGCGACTTCCGGCTTGTGGCTTTGCAGGGTGGACAGAATCTTTTCCAGCTGAATTTCGGCCAAGAGGTCGATCGGTCCGGCGTCCAGTCCCAGCCGCCTGGCGCGCATGGCGATCTGCTGCGCCGATTCTTCGCCGCTGACATAGAGCGCTTTCTGCTGCCGTCCGACATGACACAAGGCCTGCAGCAACAATGTGGATTTGCCGATGCCGGGATCGCCGCCGATCAGCACCACGCCGCCCGGCACCAGCCCGCCACCAAGAACACGGTCGAACTCGCCGATTCCGGACGGCTGGCGCGGGATCTCAGCCGCCTCGACCTCGGCCAGTTTCTGCAGGCCGGTGGTCTGTGCCAGCGCGGCGTAACGGTTCGCTGCCGGCGCCTCGGCAATGGTCTCGACCAGCGTGTTCCAGGCGTTGCAGGAAGGGCACTGTCCCTGCCATTTGGCTGACTGGCCGCCGCATTCGGTGCAGGTATAAACGGTTTTTGGCTTGGCCATCAGCCCACCACCCTGACCGGTACGCGCGGGGAAAGCGCACACAGCAGTTCATAGCCGATAGTGCCGGCCTTCTCGGCCACCGCATCGACCGGCAGGCGGCTGCCCCAAAGTTCGACCGGGCTACCGACGCCGGCGGCCGGGATATCGGTCAGATCGACGAACAGCATGTCCATGGAGACACGGCCGATGGTCTGTGTCATGTGGTCGGCGACGATGACCGGCGTACCGTTCGGCGCGTGACGCGGGTAGCCGTCGGCGTAGCCGCAGGCGACGATGCCGACCCGCGTATCACGCGTGGCGGTGAAACGGTTGCCGTAACCGACGCTCTCGCCCGGCAGGATGTCCTGTACGGCGATGATCTCGCTGCTCAGGGTCATGGCCGGACGTAGCTGATGAGCCTGCGCCGGCACGCCGGCTACGGCACTGGCGCCATAGAGCATGATGCCGGAGCGGATCCAGTCGGCATGCGTCTCTGGATGTCGGAAAATGGCGGCGGAATTGGCCAGCGAAACCGGGTAATCGAAACCTCGAGTGACCTGCCGGAATCGGGCCAGCGGCTCGGCCACGCCGGGGGCTTCGTCAGCGGTGGCAAAGTGGGTCATCAGCGTGATCTGGCCGACATTCGGACAAGTTGCCAGCCGACGGATGGCAGCCGCATAGTGTTCCGGCCTGAAGCCGAGGCGGTTCATGCCGTTGTTCATCTTGACGAAAACATCGAGGGGCTTTTGCAGCGCGGCCTGTTCCAGCATGACGATTTGCGCATCGTGGTGCACGACCACACTGATGACGGCCGCGCTGGCTTCCGGCAACTCGCTGGCACAGAAAGCGCCCTCCAGCATCAGTATGGTCTGCTTGAAGCCGGCATCGCGCAGGAAGACCCCCTCCTCCAGCCCCAGTACGGCAAAGCCATCGGCGGCGGCCAAGCCCTGCGCGGCTGCCAGCAGTCCGTGGCCGTAGCCGTTGGCCTTGACTACGGCCATCACTTTGGAGCCCGGCGCATGCGCACGGACGACGTGCAAATTGTGGCGGAAGGCATCCAGATCGATGCGGGCTTGAATCGGACGCATGGGCTTAATAGGCGTCCGGCGACGAGAAGTTCTCGAAACGGGTGTGCTGCCCGAGGAAGGTCAGGCGCACGCGGCCGATCGGGCCGTTCCGCTGCTTGGCGACGATGATCTCGGCCGTGCCCTTGTCTGGCGTATCCGGGTTGTAGACTTCGTCCCGGTAGATAAAAAGAATCAGGTCGGCATCCTGCTCGATGGCGCCAGATTCTCGCAAATCGGACATGACCGGACGCTTGTCCGGCCGCTGCTCGAGGCCGCGATTGAGCTGTGACAGCGCGATCACTGGCACATCCAGTTCCTTCGCCAGCGATTTCAGCGAGCGCGATATCTCGGAGATCTCTGTGGCGCGGTTCTCGCTCTGGCGTCCGGCTGCGCCCGACATCAGCTGCAGGTAGTCGATGACGATGAGTCCGAGCTTGCCGGTCTGCCGATGCAGGCGGCGGGCGCGGGCGCGGACGTCGAAAGAGTTGAGGCCGGCACCCTCGTCGATGAAGATCGGCGCCTCGTTAAGGCGACCGAGGGCGGTCGTCAGTCTCACCCAGTCCTCATCTTCCAGCCGGCCGGTACGCATGCGGTGCTGGTCGAGACGGCCGACCGAGCCGATCATACGGGTCGCCAGCTGCGTGGCACCCATTTCCATCGAGAACACGGCGACCGGCAAGCCGGTATCGAGCGCGACGTTCTCGGCGATGTTGAGCGAGAAGGCGGTCTTGCCCATGGAGGGTCGACCGGCGACGATGATGAGGTCGCCCGGCTGCAGGCCGGAAGTCATGGAATCGAGGTCAGTATATCCGGTCGGAATGCCGGTGACCTCGCTCTGGTTGTCACGCTGGAACAGCTGATCGATGCGGTCTGCCACCTGCGGCAACAGCACCTTGATATCCATGAAGCCCTCGCTGCTGCGCTTGCCGCCTTCTGCGATCTGGAAGATGCGGGCTTCGGCCTCGTCCAGCAGTTGCTGGGCATCGCGTCCCTGGGGGCTGTAGGCGCTCTCGGCGATGCCGGAGCCGACTTCCACCAGCTTGCGCATGATGGCGCGCTCGCGCACGATCTCGGCATAACGGCGAATGTTGGCGGCGGTCGGCGTGTTCTGTGCGAGCGCGCCCAGATAAGCGAGGCCGCCGACAGCGGACAATTCGGCCGCATTGTCCAGCGATTCGGCCACCGTCACGATATCAGCCGGTTTGTTGTGCTCGATCAGTTTGGCGATATGCTCGAATATGAGCCGGTGATCGTGCCGGTAAAAATCGCCTGGCGTCAGGATATCGGCGATGCGGTCCAGCGCTTCGTTTTCAAGCAGCAAGCCGCCGAGCACGGACTGTTCGGCTTCAACGGAATGCGGAGGGAGTTTGAGGGATTCGAGGGTATCGTCAGCCATAGCGATGAATTATAGCCAATAAAAAAGGCTGCCGAGGCAGCCTTTTTTATTTATTTCCGACCTGCAGGTTAAGCAGATTCGCCCAGCACGGAAACGGTGATTTCCACCACCACATCGTGGTGCAGCGCGATGCTGACCGGATGATCGCCGACAGTCTTGAGCGGACCTTGCGGCATGCGGATTTCGGACTTGCTAACCTCGAAACCTTGTGCGCTCAGCGCTTCGGCGATGTCGGTGTTGGTGACGGAACCGAACAGTCGGCCGTCAACACCAGCCTTCTGCGTCACTTGCAGCATGTAGCCAGCCAGCTTTTCGCCGCGAGCCTTGGCCGCGTCCAGCAGTGCGGCCTGTTGCTTTTCCAGCTCCGCGCGGCGGGCTTCGAATTCAGCCTTGTTGGCTTCGGTAGCACGCTTGGCCTTGCCTTGGGGGATCAGGAAGTTACGGCCGTAACCGTCCTTGACTCTGACCACATCACCCAGATTGCCGAGGTTGGCGACTTTTTCCAATAAGATCACTTGCATGTTCGTCTCCTCTTAGTGCTTGTCAGTGTATGGAAGTAAGGCGAGGAAACGCGCACGCTTGACAGCTGCGGTCAGCTGGCGTTGGTATTTGGCTTTGGTGCCGGTGATGCGTGCCGGAATGATCTTGCCATTCTCGGTGATGAAGTCCTTCAACAGATCCACATCCTTGTAATCGACTTCCTTGATGCCCTCTGCAGAAAAACGGCAGTAGCGGCGGCGTTTGAACATATCACGTGCCATGTTAATAACCCTTCAAATAATCTCTATTGCATTTAAATGTAATACCAGTTGTGTGCTTTTCAGGCTTCGCTTTGCAATGAATCCGGCCAATTTAACCTGGCTGCTCAGCTGAATGTTTTGTGCCTGCCTGGCGATATCACCTATCGCGACCACAGCCATCTCACATTCCACCTTGCGCTTGATTCCCGCCTCCAGTTGTTCGGAAGCATGGCGCACTACAAAACTCAACAACGGTAAACCTGCCGGTGTGTAGCGAAGCGGTTCGATTTGCACGACTTCACCACTCAATACCAGCTTGTTCAATTAAGCGGAAGCTTCCTCTGCTGCCGGAGTCTTCTCGGCCGAAGTTTCCTTGGCTGCGTCCTTGCTCAGCACCGACTTCGACTTCTCTTCCTTCATCATCGGGGAAGGCTCGGTCACGGCGGTCTTGGTCGCCATGGTCAGGTGACGCAGAACGGCGTCGTTGAACTTGAATGCGAGTTCAAGCTCGTCCAGCACGGCCTGGTTGCATTCGATGTTCATGAGCACGTAATGTGCCTTGTGGATTTTCTGGATCGGGTAAGCCAGTTGACGACGGCCCCAGTCTTCGAGACGGTGCAT
>JAVEWT010000008.1:0-28702 GCA_034004425.1 Methylophilaceae bacterium | reverse complement strand
CGGCGGAAGATGTTCTCGGCGTCGATGATGGCGTCGTCTACGACCTCACCGAGGGCGATGGCGAGCCCGCCCAGCACCATGATGTTGATGCCCATGCCGAACTCGTACAGCACGATGATCGCCGCCAGCAGCGACAGCGGGATGGCGGTAGCGGAGATGAAGGCGGTACGCACGTTGAACAGAAAGAGGAACAGCACGGTCACGACCAGCACCGAACCGATCAGTATGTCTGTGCGCACGCCTTCGATGGCGGTGTCGATGAAGTTGGCGGGTCGGAACAGGCCCTTGTGCAGTTCTACGCCCTCGGCTTCGAGTGCCGGCCGGATCTCGCGCAAGGCCTTTTCAGTGGCTGCTGTGACGGCATGGGTGTTGGAGCCGAGCTGCCCCTGCACGGACAAATAGATGCCGGTCACGCCGTTGATCGCTGCGGCACTGATGGAAGGTGCTGCGCCTTCCACGACTTCGCCGATATCCGCCAGCCGGATGGTCTGGCCGTCCCGGTGCAATAGTGTGGCTTGCCCCAGTTGGCGGGGCGTCAAGGCCTGGCCTTCGGTGTTGATGACGATGCGCTGGTTGTTGTTCTCGATATAGCCGGCGCCGCGCACGCCGGTCGCTTTTTCTGCAGCCTCGCGCACCTGTTGCAGCGAGATGCCGTACTGGATCAGCCGGGCCGGGTCGACCTGTATCTGGAACTGCCGCACCTGGCCGCCGAACACGTTGACATCGGCGACGCCGGGAATCGCCATCAGATGCGGTACCACGGTCCAGTCGGCGATGGTGCGCAGTTCCATCAGGTTCAGGGTTTCGGAAGTCATGCCGAAACCGAGCACAGTGCTGGCGGAGGAGGTGAGCGGCGTGATGTTGGGTACGATGCCCTGCGGCAGACGGTTGTTCAATGTCGCCAGCCGTTCGGCCACGACCTGCCGGTTGCGGTAGACATCGGTATCTTCGTTGAAGATGATGGTGACGATGGACAGTCCGGGAATCGATTGCGAGCGCATGGACGCGATGCCGACCGTGCCCGCCACGCTGGTTTCGATCGGTTGCGTCACCAGACGCTCGACCAGTTCGGCGGAGAGGCCGGGTGACTCGGTCTGGATGACGATCTGGGTCGGCGCGAATTCCGGGAAGACGTCGAGATTGCTGCGGGTCAGGCTGAACAGGCCGTAGATCACGGTCAGGCTGGCAAGCGCGATGATGACCCCGCTGAAGCGGATCGAGAAGCGGACGAGTGCGGACATCATGCGGCTAGCCTGCCTTCCGGTGGGGTGTTCGACGTAAGGACAGACAAGACGAAGATTCCGGGAATGCCGCGTTGTTTTTCAGGGGCGACGCGCATGAGTCTCCACCGAAATGATGATTGAAATGAGCGGAGCATTTTAGTTGCGGCACCACATGGCGTTGCCATGCGGTCCTCCACTGGAACGATGATTAAATTGGGCAATTGTGTCATTTTGGTTCCGACATCACGTGCTGCGCACATGAGTCTCCACCGAAATGATGATTGCAATTTCATTTCAATCATCATTTTCATTGGTGATCTGATATTTGAATTCTTCCGAGAGCAGCAACTGCGCTCCGGTCACCACGACTTCATCGCCGGGTTGCAGTTTGTCGGCATTGAACCAGCCGCCGTCGGTCTCATGGTCTGTGCTGACGGTGACGCGCGCAAACCGGTCGTCAGCGCTTTTGCGATAGCACCAGGCTTGCCCGCCATACCAGACGACGGCGCTTCTCGGCACGATGACACCCTGGGTTGCTCTCTCCTTGCCGTTCAGGCTGACGCTGACCCGCATACCGACACGCAGGCTGGCGGCTGGGGCACGGTAGTAATAGGTTTCGCCCTGGATCGCTGCGTCCGCCCGTGGCGAGGTCGAGACGAATTGCGCCCGTACCGGATTGCCCGAAGCGCCAGATGGCGCAACCTGCACACTGCTGCCGGCTTCCGGCATCGTCATGCCAAAGGGCAGGGTAATCTGTACCAGCACATCCTCATGCTGCAGGATACGGCTGATGGCGGCGTTCGGTGTTGCCTGTGTGGCCTGGGTCGCGAGCGACTCGCCCCATTGTTGGCGCATGTTGTCGCGCAAGTTGCGGGCGATGCTTTCGGCTGCATGTACTTTGGCCTGGTCGGCCTTCAGCAGCGCTTCTGCGTTGGCGACGGCACGATCCGACACATTGCGGTCGTCGCGGTTGAGAGTGGATAGGCGCTTGAATTCCTGCTGGGTGTTGGCCAGCGATGCGCGGGCAATGTCCGCCTCCGCCATGGCGGAGAGATAGCGGCTGCGTTGTTCCAGCAGGCTGTCGATATTGATGACGCTGCCGTAGGTGCTCAGGGCGCTGGCGTGCTGGCTTGCCTCCAGCTTGATGGTGGCGATGCCGCTCTGTTCCTGCGCCGCTTGTTCAAGGACGATATAGGTCACGCCATGTTCGGAGCCGATACGTTCCGGTGTCTCGATTTCTTCCTCGATCTCTCCTTGTACGAACGCTTCGTACTCGTCCCGGCCGTAGAACACGAGCATCCAGAACAGCATGACGATGAGAAAAGCTTGCAGTGCGATGATGGTGGCGAGTTTGCGGTTCATGATGGGTTTCGCTTTCAGCGTGATTCCCCGGGGACTTGCTGACGGAAATCCTCAGGCATGGCCAGCGCCGTTTCCAGGGGGTGTTGCAGCGCATCTTCCAGCGCACGGTTAGCCTGCTGCAGGCGGAGATCGCTTGCCAGCAGGTTGTATTTGATCTGCAAGGCTTCCAGTTGGCTGCCGGCCAGTTCCAGTCGGTCAGCGATACCTTGCTCGAACTGTCGCGCTGTCAGGCGCGCGCGATCCTGCTGCGCCTCCAGCAGTCGCCGGGTGTCCGTCAGGTTGGCCAGCGCCTCTTGATAGGCGGCACTGCGACTTTCGAGATCACCGATGATGGCGCTTTGCAGTTTGCGTATTTTGGCGGCCTCGACTTCACGTTGCGCCTCGGCCTCAGCGATGTTGCCTTCGTTGCGATTCAGCAGCGTGAGCAGGGTGGACAGCCCGAACGTCCAGATTTTGTCGCCCTGGTCATAGATATAGCCGGGCGACAAGACGAAATCCGGATACTGGCGCGCGATCTCCAGCCGCAAGCGGGCCTCGGCTGCATCGTATCTGGCAAGGGCGGCACGGATATCGAGGCGGTTGAGCAGGGCGGCCTGCCGCAACTGATCGAGTAGTTGTGCATGGTCGGCCAGTTGCTGCCCTTGCCGGTTCGTTTGGGTCAGGTCCGCGACCTGCAGTTCAATTTTCTCCAGTGACTGCAACGTGAGGCCGGCATCGCTGGCAAGTGTGGCCTTGAGTTCGTTCAGTCTTGCGGTTTCAGTATCGAGCGACTGCCGGTTTCTTTGCAGTTGCAGGCGCGCGTTGGCGAGTTCCAGACTTGAGATCATGCCTGCCTTGAATCTGGCCTCCAGCATGTCGGTGATTTCCGAGCGCAACCGGTGTTCTTCTTTTAGCAGGTCGACCAGCTGCCGGCCGTGTTGCCAGGCCAGCCAGCTGGCGTGCACGCGACTGCGCACGTTCCAGGCGGTCTGTGCGATCTCGATGCGGGCCGCCTCTGACAGGCTGACGGCGCGGTCGATACGCGCCTCGCGTTTGCCGGCCGTCTCGATCGGGATGTCGATGGCAAGCCCGTAAGTCCAGGGCGAAATGCCGTTGTCATGCTCGCTATGTTTTTCGGTATCTACGGAAATGCCTGGATTGGGCCGCTGCGCGGCGACAGTCTCGCCGGCCTGTGCTGCCCGCCAGTTGGCGCGGGCGACGTCGAGATCGGGGTGGAAAAAGAGTGCGCTGTAAATGAACTCGTTCAGCCCCCACTGTTCAGGAGGTAATTGTGCAGCTTCGTACCCCTGGGCTTGCAGGTAGATCTGAAAATCTGTCGAGAACGGATCGCGTGCGCCGATATCACGGGTGACTGTCGCCAGGTCTATCGGTTTCGGGGTGTAGGTTTGATAGGCGCAGGCCGGCAGCAATGCAATCAAAATGATGGCACAGCGCCCCAATTTGCCAATGGATGAATGATGTTGTTGTCGCAACAGTCACAGCCTCCCCAGACTGGTCTGACCGCGCTGCAGCAGCGGTCAAGCATTGTAATTTTTGAAATCCAGTGCGATTTGATGCGATTTTGCCGAATGAAACTGAATTCAGGCTTAATTCTGTCTCAGGCGACGATGACGGCCTTCACGGCATTCAGTGCATCCTGCAGCGACTCTTCCGGCAGCTCATTGATGCTGGAGGCAAGCAGTTCGGCCGCTTCGACCGTTCTTTGCGGCAATTCGTGGCTGTGCAGTTCGGCGACAAGGCCGGCGGCGGCGCCCGTGACCTTGAGTAGAGCATGGCGTTCCTTCATCAGGATTTCCACCTCCGAGCGCAACATGCGGATTTCTTCCTGATTGATGGTGTTGGGCATAGCAAGCTTTCTGAATGATAGGTTTGAAACTGCCATTATCTTGCTACCTATTGTCGTCCATCGTCAATCAGGGTTTCCATGATTTGGCCGATTTTGATAGTTTCCGCTGCATCAAGAGTGCGCTACAATACCCGCCTTGTTCGTGGCCTTAGGTGGCCCGCTGGAAGTTTGTGCAAGCCAGGCGTTGCAGCAGGCATACAAACTAAGTCAAACCTGCAAACTGCGAAAGTGGCGGAATTGGTAGACGCACTGGATTTAGGTTCCAGCGCCGCAAGGCGTGAGAGTTCGAGTCTCTCCTTTCGCACCAAATATCATGATTTAAGGGATCCGGTACATGTCAGCAACTGTTGAAACCATTAGCAATCTGGGCCGCCGCATTACCGTCGTAGTGCCGATGCAGCCGATCATCGAGGAAGTCAACCAGCGCCTCAACCGCCTGGCACGTACAGCCAAACTTGCCGGCTTCCGCCCGGGCAAGGTGCCGCGCAGGCTGGTCGAACAGCAATATGGCGCACAGGTTCGTGACGAAGTTCTGTCCAGCACCGTGGAACGTACTTTTACCGAAGCAGTCGAAGAGAACAAGCTGCGTGTTGCCGGCTTCCCGGACATCCAGCACAAGCCGTTCGGCGAAGTGGTCGAGGAATTCGAATACACCGCGACATTCGAGGTGTTCCCGGAAGTCGTGATCGGCGACCTGAGCAAGGCCAAGATCGAACGTCCGACGCTGGAGTTGACGGATGCCGATGTCAAAAAGACGCTGGATGTCCTGCTCAAGCAGCGCGCCACGTTCGAGCCGGTCAAGCGCGCCAGCAAGAAGGGCGATAAGGTCAACGTCACGCTGAGCGCGTCCATCGACGGTCAGCAGGTTGAAAGCACCGGCGACCAGGGTATCGATCTGATGCTGGGCGAAGGTAACCGCTATCCGGAATTTGACGAACAGTTGGTCGGCAACAAGGCCGGTAGCGAAAAGACTTTCGACATCAGTTACCCGGCAGACCATAACCCGGCACAACTGGCCGGCAAGACCGTGAGCTACAGCGTCAAGTTCGTGTCGGTCGAGCAGCCCAAGCTACCGGAAATCGATGCCGACTTCGCTCGCAGCCTCGGTGTGGAGGACGGCGATGTCGAGAAGATGATGGCCGAGATCAAGGCCAGCCTTGGTCAAGAGGTCGAAAAGCGCGTCAAGTCCAGACTCAAGGAGCAGGCATTTGAAGTGTTGCTGGAGAATGTCGAACTGGAGCTGCCGCGCGCACTGATCGATGCCGAAATCAACCGCCAGATGGAGATGACGCGTCGCAACCTGCAGCAACGCGGTGTCGACGTCAGCAATGTCAATCTGGATCCGGCCATGTTCGAAGCGCAGGCGACACGTGCGACCAAGCTGCGCCTGATCCTCTCGGAAGTGGTGATCAAGAACGAACTGCAGGCATCGCCGGATCAGATTCGCGCCATGGTCGACCAGTTCGGCCAGAGCTTCGAACGTCCGGAAGAGGTCGTGCGCTGGTATTACGCCGATCCCAAGCGTCTGGATGAGCCGGCAGCATTGGCGACCGAGGAAAATGCGGTCAACTGGGTATTGTCCCAGGCCAAGGTCAGCAACAAGAAGGTCAAGTTTGACGAACTGATGGGAAATGCCTGAGATGAGCATGCACAGCGAGTGGGAGCCGAATAATCTGGGATTGATTCCCATGGTGGTCGAACAGAGCGGTCGCGGAGAGCGCTCCTATGACATTTACTCCCGCCTGCTGAAGGAGCGCGTGGTGTTTCTGGTCGGCCCAGTCAACGACATGACGGCCAATCTGGTCGTGGCACAGTTGCTGTTTCTGGAAGCGGAAAATCCTGACAAGGACATTTCCTTCTACATCAACTCGCCCGGCGGTTCCGTCACTGCCGGCATGGCCATCTACGATACCATGCAGTTCATCAAGCCCGATGTCAGTACGCTGTGTACCGGTCAGGCCGCCAGCATGGGCGCGCTGCTGCTGACTGCTGGCGCCAAGGGCAAGCGTTTCATCCTGCCGAACTCGCGGGTCATGATTCACCAGCCGCTGGGCGGTTTCCAGGGTCAGGCTTCGGACATCGAGATTCATGCCAAGGAGATTCTCTATCTACGCGAGAAACTCAATCACATCATGGCGCATCACACCGGCCAGCCGTTGAAGACAATTGCCGCCGACACCGATCGTGACAACTTCATGAGCGCCGAGCAGGCGGTGAACTACGGCTTGGTCGACAAGGTTATTGCCAGTCGAGCGGATGCCGCATAACATAACAAGCATCAGGAAATTTAGGAAGTTCTATGGCCACCAAGGCAGAAAGTGAAAAACTGCTTTATTGCTCATTCTGTGGCAAAAGCCAGCATGAGGTCAGGAAACTGATCGCCGGGCCATCTGTTTTCATCTGTGATGAATGCGTGGATTTGTGCAACGACATCATCCGTGAGGAAATTCATGGCGATGATGGCATCAAATCCCGCGACAACAGCCTGCCATCTCCCAAGGAAATCTGCGAGATCCTCGATCAATATGTGATCGGGCAGTCATCCGCGAAGAAGAGCCTCGCGGTCGCTGTTTACAACCACTACAAGCGACTTGGTCAGTCCGCCCAAAAGGACGATGTCGAGATCGCCAAGAGCAACATCCTGCTGATCGGGCCTACCGGCTCCGGCAAGACTTTGCTGGCGCAGACGCTTGCCCGCGTTCTGGACGTGCCTTTCGTTATTGCCGATGCCACGACGCTGACGGAAGCCGGTTACGTCGGCGAAGACGTCGAAAACATCATGCAGAAGTTGCTGCAAAAGTGCGATTACGATGTCGAGAAGGCGCAGCGCGGTATCGTTTATATCGACGAAATCGACAAGATCACTCGCAAGTCCGAGAACCCATCCATCACGCGCGACGTATCCGGTGAGGGCGTGCAGCAGGCACTGCTCAAGCTGATCGAAGGTACCGTAGCTTCCGTGCCTCCGCAAGGTGGCCGCAAGCATCCGAACCAGGAGTTCGTACAGCTCGATACCACCAACATTCTCTTTATCTGCGGCGGTGCCTTTGATGGTCTCGACAAGCTGATACGTCAACGTTCCGAAAAGGGCGGCATCGGCTTCGGCGCCGAGGTGAAGAGCAAGGATGACGCGCGTGCCATCGGTGAGGTGCTGCGGGATGTGGAGCCGGAGGATCTGATCAAGTTCGGCCTGATACCGGAGTTCGTCGGCCGTCTGCCAGCCGTTGCCACGCTCGAATCGCTAGACGAGTCTGCGCTCGTGACCATTCTGGTCGAGCCTAAGAACGCGCTGACCAAGCAATACAGCAAGCTGTTCGAGATGGAAGGGGTCGAACTGGAGTTCCGCGAGTCCGCCCTGCAACTGATTGCCAGAAAGGCGCTGGAACGCAAGACCGGCGCCCGTGGCCTGCGTTCCATCATGGAGCATGCCTTGCTCGACATCATGTTCGATCTGCCGTCATTACCCAACCTGAGCAAGGTCGTGGTCGATGACGGTGTTATCAAGGGCGATACCCCGCCTATCCTGATCTATTCTGATGAGCCACGGATGGCGGAATCTGCCAGTTAGGTTTTGACGGTGATTCGGAATACAACCGAATCACCGTATGTTTGTTGCGCCTGGCCCGTTTCTACTTGAAACTTGTAGCTCTGCCCCCAACTGCGTTACATCAGCACACGGCGCCGTGCCGTGTGGTCAACACTTAAGGTACTCACATGACTGAATCTAGCTTGCCGGTTTTCTCTGCCGAATCAGGACTTTTGCCATTGTTGCCTTTGCGCGATGTGGTGGTCTATCCGCATTTGGTCATTCCTCTGTTCGTCGGCCGTGCGAAATCGGTCAAGGCGCTGGAACTCGCTTCCGAGGGCAACAAACAGATTCTGCTGGTCGCACAGAAATCCCCCAACAACGACGATCCGGACGCATCCGACCTTTATGATGTCGGCACCATCGCAACGGTGTTGCAGATGCTGAAACTGCCCGATGGCACCGTGAAGGTGCTGGTCGAGGGTATACGCCGTGCGCGCGTCACCGAATTCGTCGAAACCGAGGAGTGCTTCGCCGCGCGGGCCGAAGAAGTTGAAGATAGCGTGGATTCCGATAATGAATCGCAAGCACTGATGCGTACCGTGTTCACGCAGTTTGACCAGTACGTCAAGCTCAACAAGAAGATTCCGCCGGAGATACTGACTTCGCTGGCGACCATTGACGATGCCGGTCGCCTCGCTGATACCATCACTGCCCACCTGACGCTGAAACTGGAAGAGAAGCAGAAGATACTGGAAATGTTCAGCGTGGTTCAGCGCCTCGAACATTTGCTCAATCTGCTGGAGGCCGAGATCGACATCCTGCAAGTGGAAAAGCGCATCCGCGGCCGCGTCAAGCGCCAGATGGAAAAGAGCCAGCGCGAGTATTACCTGAACGAACAGGTCAAGGCGATCCAGAAAGAGCTCGGCGAGCAGGACGAAAACGCCGATATCGAGGAACTGGAAAAGCGCATCAAGGATGCACGCATGACCAAGGAGGCCTTGAACAAGGCCAACGCAGAACTGAAGAAGCTCAAGTTGATGTCGCCGATGTCGGCGGAGGCTTCGGTCGTGCGGAATTACATCGAGACCCTGGTCAGCCTGCCATGGAAGAAAAAGACCAAGATCAGCAAGGATCTGCAGGAAGCCGAGCGCATCCTCGATGCCGATCATTATGGTCTGGAAAAGGTCAAGGAGCGCATTATCGAGTATCTCGCCGTGCAGCAGCGGGTCGATAAGTTGAAGGCTCCCATCCTTTGCCTGGTCGGGCCTCCGGGTGTCGGCAAGACCTCGCTCGGCCAGAGCATCGCCAAGGCGGTCAATCGCAAGTTCGTGCGCATGGCACTGGGAGGCGTGCGCGATGAATCCGAGATACGCGGTCACCGCCGCACCTACATCGGCTCCATGCCGGGCAAGGTGTTGCAGAGCATGACCAAGGTCGGGGTGAAGAATCCCCTGTTCCTGCTCGACGAAGTGGACAAGATGGGGCAGGACTTCCGTGGCGACCCGTCTTCAGCTTTGCTGGAAGTGCTGGATCCGGAACAGAACCATACCTTCAACGACCATTATGTCGAGGTCGAATATGACCTCTCTGATGTGATGTTCGTCGCCACGGCCAACTCGCTGAACATTCCGGAGCCTTTGCTTGACCGTATGGAAATCATCCGTCTGGCTGGCTACACCGAGGACGAAAAGGTCAACATCGCTACGCGCTACCTGCTGCCGAAGCAACTGAAGACGCATGGCTTGAAGGAAGAGGAAATTCATGTGTCCGAAGCCGCGATCCGTGACATCGTGCGCTACTATACGCGCGAAGCCGGCGTGCGTAGCCTGGATCGCGAGATATCCAAGATCTGCCGCAAGGTGGTCAAGGACCTCATTACTTCCCAGAGCAAGACGCCATCCAAGGCACCGCGCAAGATCAGCGTGACGCCTAAGTCTCTGGAAAAGTATCTGGGCGTGCAACGTTATGATTTCGGCTTGGCTGCTGCCGAGAATCAGGTGGGACAGGTCACGGGCCTGGCATGGACATCTGTCGGCGGTGAACTGTTGACGATCGAATCGACCCTGATGCCGGGCAAGGGCAATATCATCCGTACCGGACAGCTGGGTGACGTCATGAAGGAATCGATCGAGGCCGCGCGCACGGTGGTGCGCAGTCGCGCCAAACGTCTCGGCATTCCGGAAGACTTCTACGAGAAGAACGACATTCACATCCACCTGCCGGAAGGGGCGACGCCCAAGGATGGTCCAAGCGCCGGCATTGCGCTGACGACTGCTCTGGTGTCGGTGCTGACCAATATTCCGGTGCGGGCCGACGTGGCGATGACCGGCGAGATCACCCTGCGCGGCGAGGTCCTGCCGATCGGCGGCCTCAAGGAAAAACTGCTTGCGGCTCACCGCGGTGGGATCAAAACCGTGCTGATCCCGCAACAGAACGTCAAGGATCTGGTGGAGATTCCGGCCAATATCAAGAATCACCTGGACATTCATCCGGTCAAGTGGATAGACGAGGTGCTGGAATATGCGCTGGAACGCATGCCTGTGCCTGCCGAAGGAGACTTGGCTGTCGGCGATATCAAGCAGGACGGCGATAGCGGCGACAAACCACAGACCCTCGTCACGCATTGAGCCTTGCGCGAGAATGCTTGACAGGCGCGCAAACCGCTTGCTATAAAGCTAGACACAGGCTTGCACCTGTTTCTACAACAATGTCGAAAGGGGATTACACGTGAACAAATCTGAATTGATTGATCAAATCGCCAAAGCTGCCGGAATCTCCAAAGCTGCCGCGGGTCGTTCCTTGGATGCAACAACTGCTGCCGTTACAAAAGCCCTCAAAAAGGGCGATATGGTTACATTGATTGGTTTTGGTACTTTCTATGTTGGCAAGCGCGCCGCACGTAATGGTCGTAATCCTCGCACAGGCGCAACAATTAAAATCAAGGCAGCAAATTCTCCGAAGTTCAGGGCTGGTAAAGCACTTAAAGATGCTGTAAACTAGCGGTCTTTGTTGGTTGTGCAGGGTGCTTAGCTCAGTTGGTAGAGCGTCGCCCTTACAAGGCGAATGTCGGCGGTTCGACCCCGTCAGCACCCACCAAGACCAGCAAAGTGTATTCACGTTATTGAGAGCACGCTCCTGATAATGCAATACTAAAATTTAGGAGTGGTAGTTCAGTTGGTTAGAATACCGGCCTGTCACGCCGGGGGTCGCGGGTTCGAGTCCCGTCCACTCCGCCACTGATGTTGAATAAAGCGAGCCTTGTGCTCGCTTTTTTCTTTTCTGGTACCTAATCCTTGCCAATCGACTCATCTGACAGACTGCCGGTCTTTCCCGCAGTCAGAACCAAGCCCGCTTTATCCTGTCATCGTATAGCCGAGTATGCTATATTCTTGCGTTGAATCTGCCCCTGGCATCGCCGTTTGACAGGGGTTAAACCTTAAATTGATATTGAAACAGAAGAAAGTTCTTGTCATGTTGGAAGCAATTCGCGAGCGCACCAAAGGTTGGTTGGCCAAAGTCATTCTGGCCTTGATTACGATACCCTTTGCATTGTTCGGTATCGATCAGTATTTGCAAGGCGCCGGATCTAATGTGCCGATTGCCAAGGTGAACGGCGATGCGATTACGGTGCAGGAATTCGGTAATGCGCTGCAAAACCTGCGAAACCGCTTGCAGTCGGAAGGGCAGACCGACATGAGTATCCTCGAGCGTCCGGAACTGAGGCAGTCCGTGCTCGACAAACTGATCAACGACAAATTGCTCTATGCGGAAATCAAGCGCGCCAATTTCAATATCAGCGACGAGCAACTGAGTCAGTACATTACCAGCATGCCGGAGTTTGGTGTTGATGGTAAGTTCTCCGAAGAGCTCTATTATCAGCTGCTGACGCAAAACCGACTCACCTTGAAGGAGTTCGAATCCTCCATCAGGCAAGATCTGAAGGCGCAGCAGGCACGAGAGGGGTTTGCCTCACTCGCCTATGTGCCGGACACCTTGTTCGAGCAGACCATGAAAGCGGAATTGCAGGAGCGCGAGGTCAGCGTGGCAGAAATCAAGACGGCTGACTTCCTTGCCGAGGTCAACATTGAACCGGCTCAGGTCAAGGAATACTACGAGAAAAACAGGGACAAATTCCAGGTGCCGGAGCAGGTGCAACTGGAGTTCGTTCTGATGTCCGCCAATACTTTGTTGCCGAAAATGCAGGTGACGAACGAAGAAGTCAAAAAATTCTATGAAGACAACATGGACAAGTTCCAGGGCGATGAGGAACGCCGTGCCAGCCATATCCTGATCGGCTTCGGCCTCAGTCCGACGCCGGAGAGCAAGGAAGAGGCACGCCGCAAGGCCCAGCAGATTCTGGATGAGGTGAGAAAGGATCCGGAGCAATTTGCCGAGTTGGCCAAGAAGCACTCGCAGGATCCGGGTTCTGCCCAGAATGGCGGCGACCTCGGCATGTTCGGTCGTGGCGTCATGGTGAAAGCGTTCGACGATGCCGTCTTTTCGATGACGCCAGGCGCAATCAGTGACTTGGTGGAATCCGAATTCGGCTATCACATCATCAAGCTGACCGAAATTTCCGGTGAAGCTGTGACACTGGAAAGCGTTGCCCCGCAGATTCGCGGTGAACTCATTTATCAGAAGGCGCTGGCACAGTTTACCGAGAATGCCGAAGAGTTCAGCAACATGGTCTATGAGCAGTCCGCCAGCCTGGAGCCGGCTGCCAAGGCGTTTGCGCTCGATATCCAGAAAACCCCGTGGATGAGCCGTGAGGATGTTGCACGCACGTTCAAGAGCGACAGGATGCGCGATCTGGTCTTCTCTGAGGAGGTGCTGAAGGACGGCCGTAATACCGAGGCTGTAGAAGTTGCTCCCAATTCTCTGATGGTTGCCCGGGTCAAGGATTACAAGGCTGCTGCGCCGAGAACCTTTGAAGAGGTGAAATCCGGCATCGAGGAGTTCCTGCGTATGGAAGCTGCAGCCAAGCTTGCCATTGCCAAGGGCGAAACCGCGCTGGCAGACCTACGTGCAGGCAAGGAAGCCAAGGATCTGGAGTGGATTCCGCCGGTGATTGTCGACCGCAAGAATGCCCAGGGTCTGACCGACCTTACCATGAACAATGCATTCAAGATCAAAACCGATACCTTGCCTGCTTATGCCGGCGTCGCCGACGCCAACAAGGGTTTCCTGTTGATCAAGGTGTCCGCCGTGAACGAGAAGTTACCTGAGGATGACAGTGCAAGGCAGGCTGCCAAGGCGGAGATGCAGGCTGCATTGGCGGCGGAATATGTCGACGCCTACCTCAAGGCACTGCGTGCCAAGGGTGAGGTCACCGTCAACCAGCAGTTGATGCAGGCCGGATCGGACAATTAATCGACCATCTGAGCGTGATCAGAAAATAAAAAAGGCAGCCAATGGCTGCCTTTTTTATTGGTATCGATGCTTAATCGACGACAGCGGCTACCGTGGTGTTCATGCCGCCATCGACGTAGGTGATCTCCGCAGTGATACCGGAGGCCAGATCGCTCGACAGGAAAGCGGCCGTATTGCCGACTTCCTCGATGGTGACGTTGCGACGCAACGGCGCGTGTTTTTCGTTGAAGCCGAGGATCTTGTCGAAACCGGAGATGCCGGAAGCGGCCAGCGTTTTGATCGGGCCGGCGGATACGGCGTTGACGCGGATGCCCTTGGGGCCGAGACTTTGCGCCATGTAGCGTACGTTGGCTTCCAGGCTGGCCTTGGCCAGACCCATGACGTTGTAACTGGGCAGACTACGCTCGGCACCGAGATAGCTGATAGTCAGCATGCTGCCGTTGCGGCCTTCCATCATCGGCAGTGCAGCCTTGGCAAGTGCGGTGAAGCTGTAGGAACTGATGTCATGGGCGATGCGGAACGATTCGCGATTGACGCTTTCCAGGTAGTCTCCCTCCAGTGCTGCCCTGGGGGCGAATGCGACCGAGTGGATCAGGATGTCGAAACCGTCCCAGTGCTTGGCCAGTGCGGGGAACAGCGCGTCGATCTGGGCATCGTCCGCTACATCGCAGGGCAGGACGATATCGGAGCTGAACTCGGCAGCGAGTTTGGTGACGCGGTCCTCGAATTTTTCGGTTTGGTAAGTGAACGCAAGTTCAGCGCCTTCCCGCTTCATGGCTTCGGCAATGCCATAGGCGATGGAGCGGTTGCTGAGCAGACCGACGATGAGTGCGCGTTTTCCGGCTAGAAATCCCATGAGATTTTCCTTCTTTGTCTGTGGATACTTAATATGAGGCGCTGATCCCGTCGTGTTCTGCTGCGGGACTTAACGCTTAATTGCTGCTGCGCGGGTCCAGAGCGTCCCGCAGGCCTTCACCGAGCAGATTATACCCCAACACCGTGATCAGAATCGCGAGGCCCGGGAACAGCGATAGCCACCAGGCGAACTCGATGTATTCCTTGCCGTCGGTCAGGATGTTGCCCCAGGAGGACTGTGGTGCCTGCACGCCTAGACCGAGAAAGCTGAGACCTGATTCCACCAGTACGGCGCTGGCAACGCCGAGCACGGAGCTGACGATGATCGGCGTCAGGCTGTTGGGTAGCAGGTGCCTGAAGATCAGCCTGCCATCCCTCGCCCCCAGCGTTTCGGACGCCATGACGAATTCGCGGTTGCGCAGACTGAGAAATTCGGCGCGTACCAGCCGAGTCACGCCCATCCATGAAGTCAGGCCGATAACGATCATGATGTTCCAGATCGAAGGCGTCAGAAAGGCGATGACGGCCAGAATCAGGAAGAAGGTCGGAATGGACAGCATGACATCGACCAGGCGCATGATGAAGACGTCGACCCAGCCGCGATAGTAGCCTGCGACCGAGCCGAGAATGATGCCGATCAGGGTGGCAATGCCGACTGCGACAATACCGACCATCAGCGAAACGCGGGCGCCGAAGAGCATGCGGGAAAACACATCGCGGCCGAGGCCGTCGGTGCCCATCCAGTGCGTGGAGGAGGGTGGCAACAGGATGGATTTGACGTCGATGGCCTCCGGGTCGAAAGGTGCGATCAGCGGTGCGGCGAGCGCCAGTAGCATGATGCTGGCGATGATGATGAAGCCACCCAGTGCCATCGGGTTGGAAAACAGACGTTTCAATGCATGACCCCCCGACGGACGCGCGGATCGGCCCAGGCATAGGCGAGGTCGGCGAGCAGGTTACCGATTAGCGTCAGGGCGGCTCCGATGGTCAGAATGCCCATGATGACCGGAAAATCGCGCATCAGCACCGCATCGTAGAACAGTTTGCCCATGCCGGGGATGGCGAAAATCGATTCGGCGATCACCGAGCCACCGATCAGGCCCGGTATCGACAGGCCGAAGATGGTAATCAGCGGCAACAGGGCGTTGCGCAGCGCATGACCGTATACCACCGTGTTTTCGTTCAGCCCCTTGGCACGCGCGGTGGTGATGTAGTCCTGGTGCAGCACGTCCAGCATGCCGTTGCGCACGAACAGCGAAATGCCGGCGAGGCCGCTGAGCGCGGAAATGAACACCGGCAGTACCAGGTGCTTCAAGGTGTCGAAGATCTGCGCAATCGTTCCCATGTTCTCGTGGCCGATGCTGTGCAGGCCCGAGATAGGCAGCCAGTTATTGGCAACGCCGGTCCAGTACATGAGAAGTAGTGCCAGCCAGAATCCGGGAATGGCGAAGCCGACGAAGACGAACAGGGTGATGGCCCGGTCCGGTGCGCGGTTGCGCGTAAGGGCCGAGATGACACCTAGTGGCAGCGCGACGATGATGATCAGCCCGAGGCTGAGGACGTTGATCAGCAATGTGATGGGCAACGCCTGCTGGATCATGCCCTTGCGCACATTGCCCTGCTCGTCGGTGGTTTGCCAGAACACCGGCCGCTGATGGCTGGCGAAGGAGGTGCCGAAATCCAGCGTGGCCATGCGTTTCAGCCACAAGCCGTACTGCACGATGACCGGCTTGTCCAGGTTATAGAGTTCACGCAGTTTCTGTCGCGATTCTTCGCTGGCCTTGGGGTCGAAGCTTGCTTCACTGGCGGTGATGTCGCCTGGTGCCAGATGCATGATAAAGAATGAGATCAGACTGATGCCGACCAGCATCGGCACCATCCAGATCAGTCGGTTGAGCAGGTAGCGGATCATGGTCTACTGGGCGCTGATTTCGTGACGACGCAAGGGTTGAGGGATAAACCATTCGTGCGAGTTGTGGCCGACCCCGGCGGGAGGTGCCGGGTCATCTATGCCCTTGATGCGCTTATGGATGGCTGGCAGGCCGTATCCGGCATAGAGGTAGACGATCGGGCTGTCTTCCTGCAGCAGGCGTGCGAACTCATGGTAGATCTTGGTGCGCTTTTCAATATCGAGTTCCAGCCGGCCTTGTTCCAGCAACTTGTCCACCTGCGGGTTGTGGTAGCCGATGAAGTTGAACTGTCCCGGCGCTTGCTGGGAGGAGTGCCAGATGCTGTATTGATCCGGATCGAGCGACAGACTCCAGCCTAGCACTACGGCATCGAACTCGCCGGTCTTGATGAAGCGGCCGATGAAGCTGGCCCACTCCAGCACGCGTATGCTGGTATCGATACCGATCTCCTTCAACCGGCGCTGTACCAGAACCGCGCTCATTTCGCGCTGCTTGTTCTGGTTGGTCAGCATCTCGAACTTCAGAGGTTTGCCGTCCTTGTCGAGGATGCCATCGCCGTCGTGGTCGGCGTATCCGGCCTCCTTCAGCAGGGCAAGGGCTTTCTCCGCATCGTAAGGGTAGGGCTGCAACTGCGGGTTGCTCCAACGCGTGCCGGGTTTGTAAGGCGACGCCACCGGTTCGCCCAGCCCAAGCAGCACGCCGTCGATCAGTTCCTGCTTGTTGATGGCGTAATTGATGGCCTGCCGTACGCGGATGTCATCGAAAGGCTTGCGCTTGAGGTTGAAGCCTAGATAGGTGTAGTTGTTACCCAGTTCCTTGTAGAGCGCGATCTTGCGATTGAGATCGGGTCTCGCAGGGAAGATGCGGGCATACTGGATCGGGTTGAGGTTCATGGTGTCGATGTTGTCCGCCATCAGCTCCAGAAACTGCGAAGCGGCATCGGGAATGAAGCGTGATACCAGACGTTCGATTTGCGCCTGGCCCTGGGTGGCGAGCGGGTTTCTGACCAGCGAGATGCGCTCGCCGTGTTGCCATTGTTCCAGTTTATAGTAGTGGCTGCCTACCGGATTTTGTGCGAATGCCGTTGTGTTGATGTCCTGGCCTTCGAGCAGGTGCCTGGGCAGGATCTGCAGACCGGCCCAGGTATCGAGCGCCGGGGCGTAAGGCTCTTGATAGCTGACGCGGAAAGTGAGCGGGTCCGGGGTTTCGGCCTTGATCACCAGCTTGTAATCGGCGCCATAGGGTGTACGCGTGTTTTCGTCAGTCACCAGTTGCCAGGTGAACAACACATCGGCGCTGGTCAATGGTTTGCCATCCGCCCATTGCAGATCAGGCTTGAGCTTGAAGGTAATGGTTCTGTGGTCGGCCGAGATGCTCCAGGATTGAGCCAGTTCGCCTTCCAGTTCCAGATTCCTGTCGTATCGCAGCAGGCTGTTGAAGATGTTGGAGGCGATGGCCGATGCGGCAGACTCGCCCGCGATCATCGGGATCAGCCCGCTCGGTTCGCCGGTCATGGCGTTGATCATGTTGCCGCCGCTTTCCGGCGGGAAGGCGGTGTCGTAGTCGATAACTGCGTCTTGCTGTGGCCCGCTGCAAGCGGCAAGCAGGCTGACAAGTACGAGTGGGAGCAAGCGGCAGAACGGCATATGGGGTCAGTCAGGGGAGCAGGAAGCGCATGCGGCCGGCCATCATGTGCGGATGGATGTAAGCGGCAGCAATAGGAGATGCAATGTTCAAGGATTGGCCCATGTGATGTAAGTTGGATCTGTGTTCGCTGCCTGCCTCTGTTTTGCGGCCTTGCCGCCGGCCGGAATCTCCAGCACCTGTCCTATCTTGAGGCGACTGCTCTTCAGCCGGTTGCTGGTCATCAGTTGCCTGACCGTGACGCCATAACGCAACGCGATCGAATACAGTGTTTCGTTGGCCGCAACCTCGTGTCTGATGCTTTGCCCGGCGTTGAGTTCCGTGCGCTGGTCGTCGAAGTGCAGACCGCTTGCGTGGCTGTTGCCGGCAGATGATGGGGACCGTGTGTAATTGGCTGGCACCAGCATCAGCCGGTTGTCCGGTAAAGCCTTGGCTGTGGGCAGGCCGTTGATGTCACGCAATTCGGCAGTGCTGATACCGAACTTGCGCGCGATTTTTTCCACCTTTTCGCCGCGTTTCGCATGGTATGTCTGCCAGGTCACCAGCGGTTGCCCATAGCTTGAGAGGTTGCTGAGGAAGATGTCCGCCGCTTCCACCGGCAGCAGAATCTCATGGCTTCCGTTGTTGCTGGCGGCGATGACAGGGCGATTGTGTTGCGGGTTCAGCGCCGCGAACTCTTCATAGGGGATGCCTGCCAGCGAGGCGGCCAGTTCGGCGTCGATCTGCTCTGGGGCCGCAACACGCGTGAAATAGGGTTCATCGGGTATGCTGTCTATGCTCAATCCATACTCTTGCGGCCGGCTGATCAGATTCTTCACAGCCTGCAGTTTGGGGACATAGTTTCTGGTCTCATCGGGCAAGGATAGGGCGGCATAATGAGTCGGAAGGCCTTGGGCGCGGTTTTTTTCGATCGCCCGTTTGACCGTGCCCTCGCCGGCATTGTAGGCCGCCAGTGCCAGGTCCCAGCTGCCGAACATTTGATGCAGCTTCTGCAGGTAATCCAGCGCGGCATGTGTGGCGGCGGTCACGTTCTTGCGGTGGTCGGCCCACCAGTTCTGTTCGAGGCCGAAGTGCTTGCCGGTGGTCGGCATGAACTGCCAGATGCCGGCTGCGCGGCTACGCGACAGGGCTTGCGGATTGAAAGCGCTCTCGATCATCGGCAACAGGGCGATCTCGCTCGGCATGCGGCGCTTTTCCACTTCCTCGACAATGTAGTGCAGGTAGCGCTCGCTGCGTTCGACCATGCGCTGCATGTAATCAGGTCGTGAGGCATACCACTGTTCGTGTTTTTGCGTCAGTGCCGATTCGAAATCTTCCAGCTGGAAACCGCTTTTGATGCGTTGCCAGATGTCGCGGTCCTCAAAGGTGTCGGAAGTATCGAATTGAAGCACGATGCCGGCGGCGTTGGTGACCTGTTCGGCAGGTGCGTTGGTTGTTACGGTAGCGCCCGCTTGATCCGGATGAAATTCGAGTGCCGCCAGACTGGGCGTGGAGAGCATGAGCGCGATGATGGAGGTTAAAGTCTGCTTGGCGTTCATGTGGCGGTTTGCTCAATAAATGATGCGCTAGATGGTAACGAATGGCAGGCGTCAGCGTCAAGTAAAAGTGTTTTGTCTGGAAATAAATATAACTTCATGATTAATATTTATTTTTCATTTCTCTTAACAGGCGGAACACTTCCTTGGGGGATGTCGATGCATCGATACCCATGGATTGCTTGATGGCGCTGCTATCGCAGCGCAGAAAGGGATTGGTGGCAAGCTCGAGCGCCATGGTCGTTGGCAGGCTGGGCAGACCCTTTGTCCGCAGTTGCGTGACTTCCTGCCGGCGTCTGTGCAGCGCTGCATTGTCCGGATCGACTTCCAACGCGAAGGCCAGATTGCTCTGCGTATATTCATGCGCGCAATAGATGCGCGTAGCGGCCGGCAGTTGCGCCAGCTTCTGCAGCGAATCATGCATCTGTTCCGGCGTACCCTCATGCAAACGGCCGCAACCGCAGGAAAACAGCGTGTCGCCGCAGAAAAGCAACGGGTCACTGTAATAGGCAACGTGGCCCAGCGTATGCCCCGGCGTCTCGATTACACTGAATACCAGGTTCAGATGTTCCAGCGTGACGCGGCTGCCTTCGCTCACCGAGATGTGCGGGAAATCGTAGAACTCCTTTGCCGGCGCATAGACTTTCGGGGCGTATTGACGCATGAGCGGCACAATGCCGCCGATATGGTCGTGGCAGTGGTGGGTGATGAGGATGGCATCCAGCACCAGTCCGGCTTGTTCGAGGGTGCGCATGACAGGCGCCGCATCGCCCGGATCGACGACCGCGGCATGCCTGCCGTCACTGATCAACCAAATATAGTTATCCTTGAAAGCCGGGATTGGTAGAATCTCGATCATGGCATTCAATATATCAGTGTTCGCGCCGTCTGTTATCCGGAAAATGGGGTGTTGCCTTGTTTCATGACCGGCATAGCTGGCTGCAGTCGCCGCTGGGACTCTATCTGCAGGAAAAAGAGCAGCCACTCTATGACGCCGCCGTAGCCGATATCTTCGGCTTCAATGCGGTGCAGCTCGGTATGCTGGAACTCGATCTGTTACAGGCCTCGCGCATGCCTTTCGTGTTCGGTGCCGATGCCGCCGCTGGCCTGGTGCGCTGCCAGTCGGCGCAGTTGCCGTTCCAGACTGCCAGCATCGACCTGCTGCTGTTGCCGCACATGCTCGAGTTCAGCGTTGACCCGCACCAGACCTTGCGTGATGCCGGACGTGTGCTGGTGCCGGAGGGTCATATCATCATCAGCGGTTTCAACCCCTTCAGTAGCTGGGGCTTGAAGCGGCTGCTGTCGCGCTCCAAGGGTTACCCCTGGCAGGGCACGTTCTTTTCCCTGCCCAGAATCCGCGATTGGCTGGAATTGCTGGATTTCGAGATCGTTGAGGTCAGGACGGCCTGTTACAAGCTGCCGTTGAGCAATCCGACCTGGCTCAAGCGTTGCCGTTTCATGGACCGAGCCGGCGGGCGCTGGTGGCCGATGACCGGCGGCATCTATTTCATCGTGGCAAGAAAACGCGTGCTCGGCATGCGGGTGATCCGCCCCGGCCGCAACCACAGCCGGTTGAAAAGCCTGATGGCGGTGCCCACGCGCACGCAGCCGACGCAACACAACAAACGGAAAGATTGCAGCAAGTGAACAAGGATATCGTAGAGATTCATACCGATGGCGCCTGCAAGGGTAACCCGGGTCCGGGCGGCTGGGGGGCCTGGCTGGCCTATGGAGGGCATGAGACGGAATTGTGCGGCGGCGAGCCGCTGACGACTAACAACCGCATGGAGATGATGGCGGTCATTCGCGCCCTGCAGGCGTTGAAAAGGCGCTGTCAAGTGCGTATCTACACCGATTCGGTCTATGTGCAGAAGGGTATGACCGAATGGATACAGGGCTGGAAACAGCGAGGCTGGAAGACCAGTGACAAGAAGCCGGTGAAGAACGACGATTTGTGGAAGACACTGGATGCGTTGGTGCAACAGCATGAGGTCGAATGGGTCTGGGTCAAGGGCCATGCCGGTCACGTCGGCAACGAACGCGCCGACGCGCTGGCCAATAAAGGCGCGGCCCCATTCATGAACGGCAATCGATAACAGCAAGGCCAACAACAGGAAGACAAGATGAGACAGATTTTTCTGGATACGGAAACGACCGGGCTTTCGCCTTTGCAGGGGCACCGCATCATCGAGATCGCGGCAGTCGAGGCCATCAACCGGCGCCTGACCAAGAACCATTTCCATGTCTATCTGAACCCGGACCGCGAAATCGACCAAGGTGCGCAGGAAGTGCACGGTATCACGCTGGAGTTTTTGCAGGACAAGCCGCGTTTCGCCGATGTGGCGGACGATTTCCTGCAGTTCATCGCCGGCGCCGACCTCATCATCCACAACGCGCCGTTCGACGTCGGCTTTCTAAATGCGGAACTGGGTAAAATCGACAAGCCGGAGGTCGAGCAGGTCAGCAACACCATCATCGATACGCTGAAGATGGCCAAGGATAGCCGGCCGGGACAGCGCAATAACCTGGATGCGCTGTGCCGCCACTTCGGCATCGACAACTCGAAGCGCACATTGCATGGCGCCTTGCTGGATGCAGAACTGCTGGCCGATGTCTACATGGCGATGACGCGCGGCCAGGAAAGCCTGATGATGGACCTGCTCGACGAAGTCGAGGCCGGCATGGAATTCGATGCCGCGGCTTCGGCAAGTGCGTTGCCGGTGATCAAGGCTGCAGCGGAGGAACTGGAGGCGCACGAGGCCTATCTGGCGGTTCTGGAGAAATCGGGGAAATGCGTCTGGCGCGGTTAGGCGCCAGCAGGACTCAGCTCAGCGCGTCTGCCCAGCTGTTGGGCGTTTCGTACAGGCGCACGCGCTCCAGTTTCAGATGGTTGCCGTAGGTATCCTGGTATTCCGACTTCAGGATGCGGAAGGCCTCGGCGGCCATGTTCTCGGCGGTCGGCACGCTGTCCATGATTACGGTCTTGTGGTCGGGCAGGCTCTTCAGAAAATCCAGTACCACGCTATCGTTCTTGTAGACCAGAAAGGCATGGTCCCAGACATCGACCACGGCCCGGCGCGCGATAGCCTTCACATCGGAAAAATCCATGACCATGCCGTTGTCAGAGGCGTTCTCCTGCCGGATGATGTCGCCGGATAGCGTGATTTCGATCGCGTAGCGGTGGCCGTGCAGGTTTCTGCACTGGCTCTTGTGGCAGGGGATGCGATGGCCTGCATCGAACTCGAGGCGTGTGGTGATTTGCATGGGGTGGATTATATCAGCAGCGTGAATATATCAGCAGCATAGAGCCAAAGCAGCGCAGGAAAGGCCGTTCAGCCCTTTTGGCCGGCCAGTGTGCGGACATGTGCCACCGCGCTTTCGGCCAATGCAGGCAGGTGATAGCCGCCCTCCAGCGAAGAAACGATGCGGCCCTCGGCATGACGGACGGCAATTTCCATGATGAATTCCGTGACCCAGACATAATCCTCGCGCAGCAGGCCGAGCTGCGCCAACGGGTCGTCGCGGTGCGCGTCGAACCCAGCCGAAATAAACAGCAATTGGGGTTTGAAGCGCTCCAGCGCCGGCGCAAACTCTTTGCTGGCCGCTTGCCGGAAGCCCTGGCCGTCGGTACCTGCCTTGAGCGGCACATTGATCATATGATCGGTGCGACTGTCGGCGCCGGTACCCGGATAGAACGGATGCTGAAACGTGGAACAAAGCATCACGCGAGGATCATTTTTGAAGATATCTTCGGTGCCGTCGCCGTGGTGTACGTCGAAGTCGATGACAGCGACACGTTGCAATCCGTGCCGCTCAAGGGCATGCGTAACGCCGACGGCGACGTGATTGAAGATGCAGAAGCCGGCAGCGCGGTCCTTGTGGGCATGATGGCCGGGCGGGCGGATACAGCAAAAGGCGTTCTGCACTTCGCCTCGCATGACCAGATCGGTCGCCAGCAGGTTGGCGCCGCTGGCATGCAGTGCGGCTGATAGCGACATCGGCCCCATGGCGGTGTCGGCGTCCAACCTGACGATACCGGCCTTGGGCGAAAGACGCCGGATCTGGTCGATATAACTCTGGCTGTGCGCGCGCGCAAGCTGGGCATCGGTGGCGGCTGGCGCTTCGTAGGGCTTCAGCTGTCGGTCGAGCCCAGCAGTCTTCAGCGCCTCGCGGATGGCGGTGATGCGCGCCGGCGATTCCGGGTGGGAGCCATCCATGACGTGCAGCAGAGTGTCCGGATGTGTAATCAGTGCTGTTGTCATGTGTCTATCTCTGCCAGTAATTCGCGGTAACAGGCGAGTCTTTGCGGTGCGACCTGTCCGGCGATCACGGCCGCCGTCACGGCGCAGTCAGGCTCCTTCAGGTGCCGGCAGTTCTGGAACCGGCATTTGCCGAGGAACGGCCGGAACTCGACGAAAGCCTGTTCCAGTTGGTCGGCGTTCAGGTGGTGCAGGCCGAATTCCTGCAGTCCCGGCGAATCGATCAGATGGCTGCTTTCATCCAGATGGTAGAGATGGGCGGCGGTCGTCGTGTGCTTGCCGCTGTCGAGCACGGTCGAGACCTCTTGGGTTCGGATCTGTTGCCCTGGCAGCAAGGCGTTGACGATGGTCGACTTGCCCATGCCGGATTGTCCGACCAGTACGCTGGTATGCCCCTGCAGCCAAGGGCGCAGCGGAGTGATGTCATTTTTCGCTGAGAGCGCTTGCACCTGGTAACCGAGGCCCTGATACAGCTTCAATGCTTCCAGCGCTTGGGTGTTGGTCAGATCACATTTGTTGAGGACGATCAGAGCGCGGATGCCGGCCGCTTCGGCTGCGATCAGGCAGCGGTTGAGCAGGCCTTCATAGAAACTCGGTTGCGTGGCAAGGACGATGACGACCTGACTGACGTTGGCCGCCAGCAGTTTGGTGCGATAGGCATTGCTGCGGTAGAGCAGGCTCTTGCGCGGCAGAAAGCCTTCGACCACACCTTCGTGGTTGTCGGTGAGGCGCAGCTTCACAAGGTCGCCGCAGGCGAGATCGTTTTTCTTGCCGCGCGTGACGCAGCTGATTTGCCGGCCGTCCTCCAGTTCGACGCCGTAGCGTTTGCCGTAGGCGGCAGTGACTGTGCCTTGCAGGGTCGTGCTCAATTACTGTTCAAACTTGTAGTAGGTCTTGTTCAGGTAGTTCGCGACATGCAGTTCTTCATCCTCGAACCATTTGAGATCGAGCATGGTGTTGCAGTTGCGGATCTGCGCCAACAGCCCGCGTGAACTTTTCACCAGACGGTTCTCGCGCGTGTAGATGGCGGAGCCGTCACCGCCGAAGCGCTCGGCATGGCAGGCGATGCAATGCTTTTCCACCATGCTTTTGCCGATGTTGAAATCGCCTGCAGCGAACGGTTCTGCCGCTGCCAGGGAGGAGAATAACAGCAGGTTAAAGCAGAGCAGCAATCTCGACATGACAGCTTCCTTTCGTTTCAGCCGCTGAATTTCATCCGGTAAACTTGGCCAGCCTGGATATCCGGATGCTGGCCGGCGGGTGGGAATCGTAAAATGCGGAGTGCAACGGGTCTGGTGTCAGGGTCGACGCATTGTCACGATAAAGCTTCACCAGCGCCTCGACCAGATGCTTCGCTTCCGCGTTCCTGGCCGCATATTCGTCCGCCTCGAACTCGTTCTTGCGCGAGTAACTGGCCAGCAGCGGGCGCAGCAGGAACAGGAAGACCGGGCTCACCAGCAGGAACAGCAGCAAGGCCATGTAGTCGCTGGCCTGGGTGATGCCGAGACCTTCATAGAACCAGCCTTGTTGCTTGAGCCAGCCTAGCAGGGCGAGGCCGAGGAAGCTGACGACGAACATCAGCGCGATGCGCTTGATCACGTGATGGTGCCGGAAGTGGCCGAGCTCGTGCGCCAGTACGGCTTCGATCTCGTCGCCATCGAGGCGGTCGAGCAGGGTGTCGAAAAAGACCACACGCTTGCTGGAGCCAAAACCCGTGAAATAGGCGTTGCCGTGGCTGCTGCGGGTCGATCCATCCATGACGAACAGGCCCTGGGACTTGAAGCCGCATTTGGTCAGCAGGGTTTCGATGCGTTTTTTCAATGGCTCGTCGGTCAGCGGCGAAAACTTGTTGAACAATGGCGCAATGAAGGTCGGATAGACCGCCAGCATCAAAAGGTTGAATACGCTCCAGACCACCCACAGGTAAAGCCACCAGTAATCGCCCGCGCTCTGCATCAATGCAAGTGCGGCGAACAGGATGGGTGCGCCCAGCACCAGACCGACCAGGCTGTGCTTGACGAGGTCGCTGAAGAACATGGCCGGCGTCATCTTGTTGAAGCCGAATTTCTGGTCGATGACAAAAGTCTTGTAGTAATCGAACGGCAGTTCCACGACTGCGCTGACGACAAATGCAGTGAGTATGACCAGTGCGCCGCGCATGATTTCGTGCTCGACGACCAGAGCGCGCCAGGCATCGTCGATCAGCATCAGGCCGCCGCCTATGGTCAGCAGCGCGAGCAGGATGGCCTGCGCAATACTTTCCTGTATGACCAGCCGTGTCTTTGCCGAGGTATAGTCGGCCGCCTTGCGGTGGGCATCCAGGCTGATGCTGCCGGCGAAAGCGGCCGGCACTTGCTCGCGATGCGCTTGCACATGCCGTACATGCCGATTGCCCAGCCAGATACGGGTGAGTGTGGTGATGACGAGCAGGGCGATGAATACGGTAGTCAGGGTTGAAGCCATGGTTGAACGCTTTTCAGTTAAACTAACAGCATTATAGAAGCTTCCTCCGGTGGAAGGTTCACCGCCAACGACTTATCACTCAATTTTAATGGAAATCATGATGGCATCGCAGAACGACAACCTGATCTGGCTCGATATGGAGATGAGCGGGTTATCCCCTGAAAACGATCGCATACTGGAGGTCGCCGCAGTGGTGACCGATGCGGAACTCAATGTGCTGGCGGAGTCGCCGGTGTTGGTCGTGCACCAGTCGGATGCGGTGCTGGATGGCATGGATGCCTGGAACAAGGGAACTCACGGCCGCTCCGGCCTGATCGACAAGGTCAAAGCCTCGTCCCTGGACGAAGCCGGCGCCAGCGCCCAGATGATCGAGTTCCTGAAATCGCACGTGCCGGCCGGAAAGTCGCCCATGTGCGGCAATTCGATTTGCCAGGACCGTCGCTTCATGGCGCGTTACATGCCCGAACTTGAGGCATATTTCCATTACCGCAACCTCGATGTCAGCGTGTTCAAGGAGCTGGCGAGGCGCTGGAAACCCGCTATCTACAACGGCTTCAAAAAAGCCAGCAAGCATGAGGCCTTGGCTGATATTTATGAATCAATTGAAGAGCTTAAGTATTATCGCGAGCACTTCATTAAGCTGGATTAGTGCTGGTTTCGGCGCAAAAAAGGCAAAAAAATGGGTGCGCGTGGCGCACCCGAAGGGAGGAGAAGCAAAGCTTTGGAGAAAGCTCGCATATGAATAAGCATTAAGCGTGCCAGATGTTCGCCTTCAGCTGATGCGTAATTTACGCAGCTTTTGTGACAGAAATATGAATCAACATGAAAAACGCCTGCATCCAAACGATGCAGGCGTTTTTGTTGGTTGCCGGATGTGCAGGCGAGGCTTATTTCAGCAGTCCTTGATACATCGCCAGATAGGCTTGTGCGCTGTGCTGCCAGCCGAGATCGAGCGCCATGCCGTTGCGCTGGATCT
The DNA here is from genome assembly GCA_034004425.1 of Methylophilaceae bacterium. Lineage (GTDB taxonomy): Bacteria > Pseudomonadota > Gammaproteobacteria > Burkholderiales > Methylophilaceae > UBA6140. The sequence continues at coordinate 1,730 of JAVEWT010000008.1, read as the reverse complement.
GCGGCCATAGTGTTTTGTCGCGGAAATAGTGCAATGCCCTTTCGATGGTCAACAGTAGCTGCACGGCATCTGTGGCCGGCATGACGAAACCGTTGGCGGCACCGCGGCTCAAGGTCTCCTCATGCGTGTCGGTGACCGAGTCAGCGAGGCCACCGGTATGCGTGACGACCGGTGGCGTGCCATAGCGCAGGCCGTACATCTGATTGAGGCCGCAGGGCTCGAAGCGCGACGGCATGATGAAGATGTCGGCGCCGGCCATGATGCGGTGCGACAAGGGCTCGTTGTAGCCGATGGTGACGCTGACCTGTTCAGGATAGGTGTGCGCGAGATGGCTGTAGCCTTGCTCCATGTAGTGTTCGCCGCTGCCCAGCAAGGCGATCTGGCAGCCTTGGCGCAAGAGCGTGTCGACAATGGAGAGAAACATGTCCAGACCCTTCTGGTGCGTCAGCCGGCTGACGATGCCCAAAAGCGGTGCCTCGGCCGATACCTTGAGTCCCAGTTGTGCCTGCAGGGCAGCCTTGACCTGTTGCTTGTCGTGCAGATGGTCGGCATCGTAGTTGGTCGGCAGATGGGGGTCGGTGGCCGGGTTCCATTCCTGCAGGTCGATGCCGTTGAGGATGCCTTCCAGATCGTGCTGGCGGCTCGCCAGCAGGCCTTCCATGCCGAAGCCGAACTCGCTGGTGCGGATTTCGCGCGCATAGGTCGGGCTGACGGTGCTGATGGCGTCGGCGTAATAGAGTCCGGCCTTGAGAAACGAGAGTTGCTGATGGTATTCGACGCCGTGCATCTGGTAACTTTCCAGCGGCAGCCACAGGCGCTCCACCCATTCCGGCGGGAAGCAGCCCTGAAAGGCCAGATTGTGCACGCTGATGACCGATTTCGCCGCTGCCGCGTTCGGCATGAAATGCATGTAAGCCGGCGTCAGTCCGCTCTGCCAGTCGTTACAGTGTACGATTTCTGGACGCCAGTCCGTGATAGGGCTGTCGTGACAGGCGAGCAGGGCGGCGATGCGCGACAGGATGCCGAAACGCAGGGCGTTGTCTTCCCACTCGCGGCCACTGGCGTCAGCATAAGGTCCGCCGGCACGATGGTAGAGCGCGGGGCAGTCGATGACCATCACCGGCACATCGGTATCCGGCATGCTGCCTATCAGCAGTCTGGCGCTGCCGATCAAGGGCAGATGTTCGAAATGCGCCAACGGCTGCAGGTTGCTCGCTTTCTCCAGTACCTGCGGATAGCCTGGTAAAAGAATGCGGATATCGGTGCCGAGTCCTCGCAGGGCAGCCGGCAGCGAGCCGCTGACATCGGCGAGGCCGCCTGTTTTGATGAGGGGGTAGGCTTCAGAAGTTACGAACAGGATACGCACTGATAAAATACCTGACGGGTTGAGTATTATTATTGGATTGTCTGTTGTTGTATTGGATGAGGCGGCCGCTGACGGGGCGCCCTCTGCGGCAGACCGTACCTCATGATACTGAGGTGCCATTAGTGAATCAAGCGCGTTAGATCAAGGCGCGGTTGATTAAGAATAGCGAAGCGGGAGGCAGCATGGGATTCAACGGTTTTATCGCAGTCGGCGTGGGTGCCGCATTTGGAGCCTGGCTGAGGTGGGGGCTGGGCATGCTGCTCAACGCCGCGCATCCGGCCATCCCCCTGGGCACGCTGGCGGTCAATCTGATCGGCGGTTATCTCATCGGTGTCGCCATGGCAGTGCTGTCGGGGGAGCACGG
>JAVEWT010000007.1:0-28739 GCA_034004425.1 Methylophilaceae bacterium | reverse complement strand
ATGATGGAAAGGTCTGCGTCTTTGTCGTAATAAACTTTCATGGGGTTTCCTTAGTTCAATCTTTAAAAATAATGGTGGTTCTATACTTTGAGAATCCGGTCGCCGCGACCGATGCCGGAAGCGCCGGTTCGAACGGTTTCCAGAATGGCGCTTTTGTCCAGTGCTTCCAGAAAGGCGTCCAGCTTGGAACTGGAACCGGTGACCTCGATCGTGTAGCTGCCGTCCGCCACATCGATGATGCGGCCGCGGAAGATGTCGCACATGCGCTTCATCTCGTCGCGGAAAACACCGGTGGCCTTGACCTTGACCAGCATCAGTTCGCGCTCGATATAGCGCCCGTCATTCAGGTCCAGCACCTTGACCACATCGACCAGCTTGTTGAGCTGTTTGATGATCTGCTCGATCACGTCCTCCGATCCGGAAGTGACGATGGTCATGCGTGACAGCGTGGCATCTTCGGTGGGCGCCACGGTCAGGGATTCGATATTGTAGGCACGTGCCGAGAACAGGCCGGCGACGCGCGACAGAGCGCCGGATTCGTTTTCCATCAGCAGCGAAATGATATGTTTCATCTTATTCTTCTCCCGCCAGAATCATTTCGGACAAGCCCTTGCCGTTCGGCACCATGGGGAACACGTTTTCCGTCTGGTCGGTGATGAAGTTCATGAAGACGAAACGATCCTTCATGTCGAAGGCTTCCTTCAGCGCACCCTCCACATCGGCCGGGTTGGCGATGTTCATGCCGACATGGCCATAGGATTCGGCCAGCTTGACGAAGTCCGGCAGGCTGTCCATGTAGGATTCCGAATAGCGGTTCTCGTAAAAGAACTCCTGCCACTGGCGCACCATGCCGAGGTAGCGGTTGTTGAGCAGGATGACCTTGATCGGCAGCCGGAACTGGTGACAGGTCGACAGTTCCTGGATGTTCATCTGGATGCTGCCTTCGCCGGTGATGCAGGCGACCTGAGCCGTCGGGTCGGCCAACTGGCAGCCCATGGCATACGGCAGGCCGACACCCATGGTGCCGAGACCACCGGAATTGATCCAGCGGCGCGGCTTGTCGAACTTGTAGTATTGTGCCGCCCACATCTGGTGCTGGCCGACGTCAGAAGTAACGTAGGCGTCGCCCTTGGTGACTTCCCAAAGTTTCTCGATGACGTATTGCGGCTTGATGACCTCGGTGCTGGTCTTGTATACCAGCGACTTCTTTTCACGCCAGGTGTCGATCTGCTGCCACCAGGATTTGATATCGCCGGCGTCCGGCGTTCTTGTCTCGGCGATCAGCAGTTCGTTCATCTCGGCCAGCACGGATTTGACGTGGCCGACGATGGGCACGTCGATCTTGACGCGCTTGGAGATGGAGGACGGGTCGACATCGACATGGATGATGGTGCGGTCCTTGCTGAAGAAATGGCCGGGGTTGCCGATGACGCGATCGTCGAAGCGCGCACCGACGGCAAGCAGGACGTCACAGTTCTGCATCGCCATGTTGGCTTCGTAGGTGCCGTGCATGCCGAGCATACCGAGGAACTGAGGGTCGGTTGACGGGTAGCCGCCCAGCCCCATCAATGTGTTGGTCACCGGGTAGCCGAGCTTGCGCGCGAGTTGTACCAGTTCCTGCGCCGCATCGCCGAGTACTACGCCGCCGCCGGTGTAGATCATCGGGCGCTTGGCTTCCAGCAGCAGCTTGACCGCTTTCTTGATCTGGCCGGAGTGACCCTTGATGATGGGCGTGTAAGAGCGCATTTCGACCGAGGCCGGATATTCGAACTTGGTGAAATGGGCGGTGATGTCCTTCGGGATGTCGACCACGACCGGCCCCGGGCGGCCGGTGGCGGCGATATAGAAGGCTTTCTTCAGGGTGGCGGCGATGTCCTTGACGTCCTTCACCAGGAAGTTGTGTTTCACGCAGGGACGGGTGATGCCGACCATGTCGACTTCCTGGAAGGCGTCCATGCCGATGGCTGGCGCCGGTACCTGGCCGCTGATGACAACCAGCGGGATGGAGTCCATGTAGGCAGTAGCGATGCCGGTGATGGCATTGGTGGCACCCGGGCCGGAGGTGACGAGTGCTACGCCGACCTCGCCGGTGGCGCGCGCAAAGGCGTCCGCCGCGTGAACGGCCGCCTGTTCATGGCGTACCAGAATGTGTTTGAAGGCGTCCTGCTTGAAGATTTCGTCGTAGATGTGCAGCACCGCACCGCCGGGATAGCCAAAAACGAATTTGACTTTCTCTTCCTGCAGGCAGCGAATGACGATTTCAGCGCCTGAAATCTGGTGAGCGTGTGGCGAGGTACGGTCGTCCATATAATGCTTGTTTTTGATGAGAATAATTGAACCCTAAACAGTAACTGCTTGCATGACTTTGGTCAAGGCTGAAACCTTTTAAAATCATGCAGACAGGCAGGGATTGCCGCAGATTGCGGCGAGATTTTTCGCCTAATCCAGCGGCGGTGGCGCCACCTTGAGCAATTCTTCGATGGTGGTCAAGCCGGCAGCGACTTTTTCCGCGCCGTTGATCATCAGCGGGCGCATGCCTTCGCGATGGGCGGTGGCGCGGATGGCGGCAAGGTCTGCATTCTGCGAAATCAGCTTCTTGATTGCCGGGCTGATGGTCAGCATCTCGTAGATGCCGCTGCGGCCGCGATAGCCGGTCATCCTGCATTCGAGGCAGCCGACGGCCTTCTGGATGTGGTCGGGCTTGGGGATTTTCCACGGGCTGACCAGCGCATCCCAGGTTGCCTGGTCGATCTCAGACGGCTGCTTGCAGTGCGGGCAAAGCGTGCGCAACAGGCGTTGCGCCATGATGCCGATGACCGTCGAGTTGATCAGGTAGAACGGCACGTGCAGATCGAGCAGGCGGGTGATGGAGGACGGGGCGTCGTTGGTGTGCAGGGTTGACAGCACCAGATGGCCGGTCAGCGCCGCCTGGGTCGCCATTTCGGCGGTTTCGCCGTCACGGATTTCGCCGACCATGATGATGTCCGGGTCCTGCCGCAACAGGGTGCGGATGCCATCGGAGAAAGTCAGGTCGATATTCTGCTGCACCTGCATCTGGTTGAAGGCGGGTTCGACCATTTCGATCGGGTCTTCCACCGTGCAGACATTCACTTCTTCGGTTGCCAACTGTTTCAGGGTCGAATAGAGCGTGGTGGTCTTGCCGGAGCCGGTCGGGCCGGTGACCAGGATGATGCCGTTCGGGTTGGCGGTCCATTCCTTCCATAGCGCGTCCTGCGCCGCCGTAAAGCCGAGTTGGATGAAGTCCTTGACCAGATTCTCCGGTGTGAAGATACGCATCACCAGCTTTTCGCCGAAGGCGGTCGGCATGGTCGACAGGCGTAGTTCGATCTCGTCCCCCGCCGCCGACAGAGTCTTGATGCGGCCGTCCTGCGGGCGGCGTTTTTCCACCATGTCCATACGGCCGAGCAGTTTGATGCGGCTGGTGATGGCGTTCATGATGGTGGAGGGCAACTGGTAGACCTGATGCAGGATGCCGTCGATGCGGAAGCGGATGAGGCCGAGGTTGCGGCGCGGCTCCAGGTGGATGTCGCTGGCGCGCTGCTCGAAGGCGTATTTGAACAGCCAGTCGACGATGTTGACGATGTGCTGTTCGTTGGCGTCCAGGTTCTTGCTGTTGCCGAGTTCTACCAGTTGCTCGAAATTCTGCACACCGACGATCTGACCGGCCTTGGCGTTGCTGGCCAAGTGGATGGAGTTAGCCAGGTTGTAGATTTCCGGCAGATAGCGGTTGATCTCGAGCGGGTTGGTCATGACCAGCTTGATCTTCATGCCCAGCACGCGCTCCAGATCAGGCACCCATTCGGTCTGGAATGGCTCCGCCGTGGCGATGGTAGCCACATTGCCCTGTACCTTCACCGGCATGATTTTTAAGCGCTCGGCATAGGCTTTGGAAACGATCTGGGCGATTGCGCCGACATCGAGCTTGAGCGGGTCGACATGAAAACATTCCAAGCCCGCCCGCTGCGCGAGCCACGCCGTCAGGGAGTCGACTGTCAGCGGCTTGCCGGCGTCCACCTGATTCTTCCACTGCTGTTCGCCGATGACGACCAGCGGATGCAGGTTGGAGCGGTCGAGCTTGCGATCCTTGTAGAGTTTTTCGGCTTGGGACTTTTCCACCATGCCGTCGTTGACCAGCATGCGCAGCGCATCGCCCAGTGTCAGGCGACCTTGCAGTGTGATGGTGTTTGCCTTGGCCATGCGCTACCTTACTCGAAACGCATGGAGAGGTCGATAGCCCGCAGGTCCTTGGTCAGGTGGCCGACCGAGACGCGGTCGACGCCGGTCAGCGCGACCGTGCGGACGTTATCGAGGCTGATGCCGCCGGAAGCTTCAAGGATGGCGCGACCCCGGTTGATTTTGACTGCCTCGGCCATATCCGAATGACTGAAGTTGTCGAGCAGGATGGAGGTCGCGCCGGCTTCCAGCGCGATGTGCAGGTCCTGCAGGTTCTCGACCTCGATCTGCACCGGGATGCCGTTGCCGATTTCTTTGGCCATCTTCAGCGCCTGGGCGATTCCGCCGGCTGCGGCGATATGGTTTTCCTTGATCAGGATACCGTCGTAAAGTCCCAGCCGCTGGTTTTGGCCGCCACCGACCAAGACGGCATATTTTTGTGCGAGCCTGAGTCCGGGCAGGGTCTTGCGCGTATCGAGAATGACGCAGCGACAGCCCTTGACCGCATCGACGAACCTGCGCGTCTCCGTGGCTGTTGCCGACAGCGTCTGCAGGAAGTTCAGCGCGCATCGCTCGGCGGTGAGCATGGCGCGGGCGTGACCGGTGATACGGACCAGCAGCTGGCCGGGCCGGACCCAGTCACCTTCGCTGATCAACCAATCCAGCTGAATGCCCGGATCCAGTTGCGTGAAGCAGGTTTGTGCCCACGGCAGGCCGCAGATCACTGCCGGTTCGCGGCAGACGATGCTGGCATTGGCGAGTTGCCTGGCCGGAATCAGTCTGGCGGTGTGGTCGCCGGAGAAATCGGCAGAACCAATATCCTCGCGCAATGCTCGAAGCACATTATCCAGCATGGCCTGTTGCAGCCGCTCAAAACCGGCCCCTGACGCGTGTCCGTGAAATAAGGAAGGATTCATGAATTACATTATAATGCAGGCCTGTAGCCACCGTACTCAATTAACTTCCGGTATTCATCCATCATGAAGCTGCTCTATACGCTGACCAGTCCCTACGCAAGAAAAGTGCGAGTCGTTGCCGCCGAGAAGCGCATCGAAATCGAGATGCTGAAGGTGGCGCTGGCAGATCCCGCTTGTCCGGTCATCCAGTACAACCCGCTGGGCAAGATTCCGGTGCTGGTGCTGGATGATGGTGAAAGCCTGTTCGATTCGCGCGTGATCGTCGAATACCTCGATAACAGGACGCCGTTGGCGCGGTTGATCCCGCAGGAACACTCGGCCAAGATCTGGGTGCGCCGCTGGGAAGCGCTGGCGGATGGCGTTTGCGACGCGGCCATACTGGCCAGACAGGAAGCAGCGCGTCCGGAGAAACTGCGCGACAATGCCGTGATCGAAAAGCAGATGGGCAAGGTAAGCCGTGGCTTGACGCAACTGAACGCCGAACTGGGCGAGAACAAGTGGTGTGTCGATGACACCTTCAGCCTCGCCGACATCGCGCTTGGCTGCATGCTGGGCTGGCTCGATCTGCGCTACGCCGACATGGGCTGGCGCGAAAGCTATCCCAATCTCGCCCGCCACTTCGAGGAAATGATGAAGCGGCCATCTTTCAGCGAGACCGCGCCGCCCGTCAGCTGACGCAGGCTGCCGGCTCTGGCGAATCTGCGTAGCGGCCGGCGGCCGTTCAGGGTCTGACTGCCAGGGTCTGGCTGACGGCTTGCCTGTAAAGTCAGACGGCGCGGCTGATGATGCCGCCGCCCAGACAGACGTTACTCTCATAAACGACCACCGATTGCCCCGGCGTCACGGCCCATTGCGGCTGGCCGAAACGCACTTCCACTTCATCCCCTTCAAGGCGGTCTATCTCGCAGGGCGCGTCCGGTTGCCGGTAACGTGTCTTGGCGGCATAGACCCAGTGTGTTTCCGGATTCGTGCCGGCGATCCAGTGCAGTTGGCTGGCAACCAGCCCGTCGCTGAGCAACAGCGGGTGTTCGTGACCCTGCACGACGATCAGCACGTTGTTATGCATGTCCTTGCCGGCGACGAACCACGGCTCGCCGCTGCTACTGCGTGAGCCACCAATCCCCAGGCCCTGGCGCTGGCCGATGGTGTAATACATCAGGCCTTCATGCCGGCCGACGACCTTGCCTTCCGGCGTCCGCATTTCCCCGGGTTCACGTGGCAGATAGCGGTTGAGGAACTCGCGGAACGGGCGTTCGCCGATGAAGCAGATACCGGTGGAATCCTTCTTTTCGCTGGTCGGCAACTGGGCCTCGCGGGCGATCTCGCGGATCTCGCGCTTCAGCAGATGGCCGAGCGGGAACAGCGTCTTCGACAGTTGCGCCTGATTCAGCCGGTAAAGGAAATAGCTCTGGTCCTTGCTGCCGTCCTCGCCCTTCAGCAACTGGAACAAGCCGTTCTTTTCACGCACCTGGGCATAGTGGCCGGTGGCGATGAGGTCGGCGCCGAGGTTCATGGCGTGATCGAGGAAAGCCTTGAACTTGATTTCGGCGTTGCACAGGATGTCCGGATTCGGCGTGCGGCCGGCCTGATATTCGGCGAGGAAGTTGGCGAACACGCGGTCCTTGTATTCCTGGCTGAAGTTGACCGCCTCGATCTCGATGCCGATCTTGTCGGCGACCGAGACGGCGTCGATCAGGTCCTGTTTGGATGAACAGTATTCATCGGTGTCGTCATCCTCCCAGTTCTTCATGAACAGGCCGACGACTTCATAACCCTGCTGTTTCAGCAACAGGGCGGCTACGGATGAATCCACGCCGCCGGACATGCCGACGACGACTCGTTTGGTTTTCATAGGTGTGTCAATACGCTCAATGGAAAACGTTGTCCAGCCAGATAATGTTCGATGCACGTCAGCACTTGCGGGCTCCTGTGCATCGCCTGTGTCTGCCGGATCTCCTCGGCACTCATCCAGACGGCGCGCAGTATGCCGTCATCCAGCTTTTGCCCGGCCTTGTGGTTGGCAACTTCGCCGATGAAGGCGAAGCGCAGATAGGTCAGGTCTCTTGCCGGATGGCGCCAGTGATAGACGCCGAGCAGGTGTTTCGGCGTGAACTCGTAGGCGGTCTCTTCACTGGTTTCGCGGATGGCGGCTTCGATCAGGGTTTCGCCCTTTTCCAGATGGCCCGCCGGCTGGTTGAGGCGGATGCCGTCGGTCGTCTGCTCTTCCACCAGCAGGAACTTGCCATCCTGTTCGATGACTGCGGCAACGGTGGTGTTGGGTTTCCAGATCATGATGACTTCGGGCGATAAAGCGCCCATTTTACCTTGTCATGCACGGGTTAAGCCAATTGCGGAAACAGACCCTGCAGCCCGTGCGCGATGAATTCGACCGCCATCGCGGCCAGAATCAGGCCCATGAGGCGGGTGACGACGTTGATGCCGATGGTGCCCATGCGCGCGGCGATGGTGGTGGACAGGCTCAATGCCAGCCAGACGAAGAGGCAGATGACGCCGATCGGGATGGACAGAGAGAGCTGGCTGAGCAGCCCCGGATTCTGCTGGGCTGCGATGATCATGCTGCTGATCGCGCCAGGACCGGCCAGCAGGGGGATGCTGAGCGGCACGATGGCGATCGCTTCGCGGTCGGCGACGGCCTCGGCTTCTTCCCTGGTCTGTCTCGCTTCGCTCAGTTTGCCGTGCATCATCGAGATGGCGATCAACATCAGCAGGATGCCGCCGCCGACTTCGAACGAGGGAATGCTGATGCCGAAGAAGGCGAGTATCTTGTCGCCGAGCATGGCTGAAACCGCAAGTACCAGAAAAACGGTGAAGGCGACGATTCTGGCGATGCGTCTTCTGTCGTGCGTCGACCAGCCCTCGGTCGCGCCGATGAAGATCGGCACGCTGCCGATCGGATTGACGATGGCAAAGAGCGCGATGCCGATTTTGAACAAATAGGCCCATTCGAGCATAGGTGAAATCTTTCAGTTTGGGTATTATCGGTCTTGCTTCGACCATTCTATTGGACTCCGGCGGAAACGTCATACGCATCATGAGCAATACCATTTATCTGGCATCACAATCACCGCGGCGCAGGGAGATACTGCAGCAGCTGGGCTTGCACAGCATCGTGTTGCCTTCCGATGTGGATGAATCCGTACTTGCCGGCGAGCCGCCGGAAACCTATGTGCTGCGCCTCGCACACGAGAAGGCTCTGGCCTGTCGCACGGCCTTGTTGCGTGAAGGCAAGCCGCTGCTGCCCATCGTCGCTGCCGATACCACGGTCTGTGTCGACGGCGTGATTCTCGGCAAGCCGGAAAATGAACAAGATGCCTGCGATATGCTCAAACGCCTGTCGAGCCGCCGTCATCAAGTACATACGGCGGTGGCGGTAGCGACGGCAGATGCGATCGAAACGGCGTTGTCGACCACCGAGGTCGAGATGGCCGCGCTGGCCGATGCGGATATCCGCGCCTACGTCGCCAGCGGAGAACCGCGCGACAAGGCCGGTGCCTATGGCATACAGGGCATGGCCGGCATCTTCATCCGCTCCATCAGCGGCAGTTATTCCGGTGTGATGGGGTTGCCGGTGTTCGAAACGGCACAGCTTTTGAAAAATGCAGGAATCGAGTTGTTGAAACATGAGTGAAGAGATTCTGATCAATGTGACGCCGCAGGAAACCCGGGTGGCGATCATGGAGCAGGGCGTGGTGCAGGAGCTGCACATCGAACGCAACGGTTCGCTGGGGCTGGTCGGCAACATCTACAAGGGCGCGGTCTGCCGCGTGCTGCCGGGCATGCAGTCGGCGTTCGTCGAGATCGGCCTGCAGCGCGCTGCCTTCCTGCACGTGGCGGACATGCTGGAATGCAGCGGCGACCACAGCGAGAAGACCATTCAGGAAGTGCTGCAGGAAGGTCAGCCGCTGATCGTGCAGGTGATCAAGGAACCGATCGGTACCAAGGGCGCGCGCCTGACGACGCAGATCAGCATCGCCGGCCGTTTCCTCGTCTATCTGCCGCAGCAGGAACACATCGGCGTTTCGCAGCGTATCGAGGACGAGGCCGAGCGCGAACTGCTGCGCGACCGGCTGCTCAAGCTGTTGCCCGAGGACAGGAAAGGCGGTTACATCATCCGCACCATGTCGGAAACGGCGACCGACGAGGAGCTTCTGGCTGATATCGATTACCTGCAGAAGGTTTGGCACAACATTCAGGAGTCGAGCCGGACGGCGTCCAACCGCTCATTGGTCTTTCAGGACCTGAACCTGCCCATGCGCGTCCTGCGTGATGTGGTCAGCGCCGACACCGACCGCATACTGGTCGATTCGCGCGAGACCTACGAAAAACTGGTGGAGTTCGGCGAGCAGTACGCGCAGCGCGCGGTGCAGCGGCTGGAACATTACCAGGGCATCCGTCCGCTGTTCGACATGTACAACGTCGAAAACGAGATCCGCAAGGCCATGGCGCGCAAGGTCGAGATGAAGTCCGGCGGTTACCTGATCTTCGATCAGACCGAGGCCTTGACCACGGTCGACGTCAACACCGGCAGTTTCGTCAACGGCAAGTCGCTGTCCGATACCATCTTCAAGACCAATCTGGAGGCGGCGCAGTGCATCGCGCGACAACTGCGGCTGAGAAACCTCGGTGGCATCATCATCATCGATTTCATCGACATGGATGAGGACGAGCAGCGCGCCGCCGTGCTGGAAGAACTGAACAAGAAGCTGGCGAAGGACCGGGCACGCACCTGGGTCAGCGGATTCTCGGTACTGGGCCTGGTGGAGATGACGCGCAAGCGCACCCGGGAAAGTCTCGCGCACATGCTGTGCGAACCGTGCGCCGCCTGTCAGGGCCGTGGCGAGCTGAAGACCGCGCAGACCGTGTGCTACGAAATCCTGCGCGAACTGTTGCGCCATGCGCGACAGTTCAGCGCGCGCGAGTTCCGCGTCATCGCTTCGCCCAAGGTGATCGACCTGTTGATGGACGAGGAATCCCAGAGTCTCGCCAACCTGTCCGACTTCATCGGCAAGCCGGTTTCCTTGCAGGCAGACCTGCAGTACGCGCAGGAATCCTTCGAAATCGTGCTGCTGTGATGTAGCGATAGACCGCCGAGTATCAGGCGGCGGGTATTGGAGCGGGTACCGCTGCTGCCCTGCGTGGTTTCGCATCCTGCATCAGCTTCAGCAGCAGCTTGTCCAGCATGGCGCCCTGCTGTTGCAATGAGGCGACGTTTTCTTCCAGGCTCTTGATGTTGTTCTGCAGCTCGGCGGCATTCTGGTGGATCTGCATCAGCGACTTGCTGCGCTTCTCCAGATTTTCCCGGTGCTCGTCGATCTGTTGCTGTAGCGGTGCCAGCACCTGTTTCAGCCAGGTCTGCGCCAGTTTGTAAGTGTCGGCGAATATCGCCTCGACCTGGCGTCCCAATCCCATGAAGAACTTGCGTATCAGAAAATGTTTTTCGGTCATGACGTTGATCGGGTCGCGGCAGAAAGCGTCGGTGACGCCTTCAAGTCTGGCCATGCGCTTGCTGAAATCCGACATGTCGAGTCTGGGCGGAATCCGTGCCTCGAACTGATGGCGGCTGGCGAACAATTGGTAGAGCTGCTCCGCCTGCTGCTGGATGTTGTTGCCCAGTTCATTGATCTCGCGTGCCATCTGCCCGGTTTGCTGTACCAGTTTGCGGATGCCGCGATTGAGGCCGGCGGTGGTCCAGCTGTCGCCGATCTCCTGCCGGCTTTGCGCCAGTAGTTGTTGCAACTGATCCTGCTCCAGCCGTTGCAGCAGTTGTTTACCCAATGCGGAGATGGCATTGCTGCCCTGGTTGAAGGTAGCGACCGATGCGTCGTAATGCTTGCGGCTGGCGCTGACCTCGGTCAGCAGGCTTTCGATCATGCCCCGATTCTTGCCACCCAGCGCCTGCAATTCGACGAGCTGGCTGCGTCTGCCGGCGAGCCGTTGCTGGATCAGGCGGCGTGAGTTCTTCACCAGCACGCTGGTTTCCACGACCAGCGTGCTGCGCAGGATATCGTGCTTGGAGCCGGCCACGTTCTCCGCCAGCATTTTCTCCACTTTCTGGATGCCGCTGCGTTCCAGCAGCGCTGCATCGCCTTTGATCCTTGCCAGCAGCGCCTTCTGCGCGGAGATGGCGAATACGCTGGAGGCGTCCAGATGCAGTTGTCTGGCGGTGAGGCTGATCTGCGAGGCGATCTCGGCATCGACCTCCGCGGTGGTTTTCAGTGCGTCCCAGAGGATGTCGATCTTGTTGAGCAGGGCGATCTTGCGCCGGCAGTGGTTGCCGATGTGATCGGTCCATATCTGCATGTCGGACTTGGTGACGCCGGTGTCAGTCGCCATGATGAAAATCACGGCATGGGCGTTGGAGATGATGTTGAGGGTCAGTTCCGGCTCGGCACCCAGTGCATTGAGCCCCGGCGTGTCGAGGATGACGAGGCCGCTCTTCAGCAGCGGATGCGGGAAATTGATCAGCGCGTGGCGCCAGACCGGAATGTCGATCTTGCCTTTGGCTTTCAGCGCATGTGCCATGACCTCGTCGGTTTCGTCCCAGAGTCCGACCGCGCGCGCTTCGTCAAGGCTGACTTCCTTCTGTTCGATAATGGACAGAAAGGCTTGCTTCATCTGCCCCGGCGAATTGATGTCTAGACGGATCTTGGACCAGGCTTGCGGTGTGCTCTTGTAATAGTTCAGGCCGTCATCGCTTTTGCGCGTCTCGATTGGCAGCAGCTTGATGCAAGGCTCCTCGCGGTCGTCCCAGAAGATTTCGGTCGGACACATGGTGGTGCGTCCGGGGTCGGAAGGCAGCAGACGTTGTTCGTATTCGGAGAAGAACAGCGCGTTGATGGTTTCGGTCTTGCCGCGCGAGAATTCGGCGACGAAGGCGAGGATCAACTTGTCCCGCGCCAGCGCCTGTTCGATGTCGTAGAGGCGCAGTTCCTCGAAGCCGCTCTCCGGATTCGCTTTGCCCAGCCAGTCGCGATAGCTGGAAATACTTTGCGCCAACTGGTCCCGCCACACCTTGAAGTCGGTGATCTGTTGATTCAGGCTGTTGTCCATGGGCTTTCCCGCATCGTATCCGAGCTCGAGCTTTTATTGATTTTCCAACTACTCTAAATGAGTTTTGCAGGAATTCCAATGACTTATGCATGTGGCGCGGCGTTTTGGCGGTTTTGTCCCGCCAAGCGGCCTAGAACAGGCTCAGTAACTGCAGCTCCAGCGGTGTCACGAACAGGATCAGCAGCAGTTCGGCGAGGATGAAGATGACCAGCGGCGACAGGTCGACGCCGTTCAAGCGGGGCACCAGATTCTGGACCGGTCGCATCACCGGGCGTGTCAGGGCATTGAGTGCCGGGCTGATGAGCGTCTGCTGGTGGAACCAGCTGAGGATGGCCTGCAGGATCACGGCGTAAAGGAAGATGTAAATACTGAACTTGATGATACCGACCAAGCCCAGGCCGAGCAGTGCGAGCCAGACCGGCTGCCCGGCCACGAACAGCGGAAAATCGCGTGCGAACAACAGGCCGAGATGTAACAGCAACTGGGAGAGATAGGCGAGCAGCAGGGTCGAGAGGTCGAGCCCGCCCCAACTTGGCACGATGCGCCGCAGGGGCCGGACGGCAAAATTGGTCAGCGCGACGATGGTCTGCGACACCGGGTTGTGAAACGGCGCATTGGTCAGCTGCAGGTAGAAGCGCAGCAGCACGGCTATCGTGAACAGTCCGAGGATGGTGTGCAGCAGGAATTGCAAGGCAGTGTTGATCATCAAAGGTTTCCGTGCGTGTCGTTAATATCAGTGCTGATCCGAACCCAGCAGGTCGCCCAGTTCCTTCGAACGCAAGGCCGCGGCTCCTGCTGCTTCGATCAGGGCATCCTTGACGCCTGATGCCTCCAGACTCTGCAGGGCGCGCTCGGTGGTGCCGCCCTTGGAGGTCACTTGCTGCCGTAGTTCCGCAGGGCTGGAACTGCTGTGCAGGGCGAGTTGGCTGGCGCCGGCGAAGGTCTGCAGACTCAGCATCCGGGCCTGTTCCGGCGTAAAGCCGAGACGCTCGGCCGCTGCCTGCAAGGCCTCGATCAGGTAGAACACGTACGCCGGTCCGCTGCCAGAGATGGCCGTCACTGCATCCATCTTTGCTTCGTTGTCCAGCCATAGCGTGTGGCCGACCGTCTGCAGCAGGGTTTCGGCCTGCTGACGCCGGGTGTCGTCGACTGTCTGGCCGGCGTAGAGGGCGGAAACGCCGAGCTGAATCTGGGCCGGCGTATTGGGCATGACGCGAACGATGGTGCGGTAGCCGCCGAGCCAGCGGGAGAGGTCGGCGATGCGCACGCCGGCGGCAATCGAGATCAGCAGTTGATGCTTGAGCAGACTGCCGAGAAAGATGGAGACGTCGCGCAGTTGTTGCGGTTTGACCGCCAGCACGATGATGTCGCAGCCGGCGACGCTGGGCAGTTGGTCCGTCACATGGACGGCGTAATCATGCTGCAGTTCGGCGCGCTTGTCCGCGTCGGATTCGATGACGTGGATGCGCTCCGGCGGAAAGCCCTGTTGCAGCATGCCGCCGATCAGCGCCCGCGCCATGTTGCCGCCGCCGATGAAGCAGATTTTCAGGTTATCGAGTTGTTCTGGTGTTTGCATGGTGTTCACGGGTTGCGCGGTCCAAAAATGGCGGAACCGATTCTGACCATGGTCGAGCCTTCGGCAATGGCCGCCGGATAGTCATCGGACATGCCGATCGACAGCGTGTCCAGCATCAGTCCCTGTTGTTGTAAGGATTCAAAGAGTTCTCGCACCTGCCTGAATTGCGCCCGTTGCAAGTCGACGTCACTGGTCGGCGCCGGAATCGCCATCAGGCCGCGCAGTTGCAGGTGGGGCAAGGCGCTGACGGCGTGGGCGAGCTCGGCGGCCTCTTCCGCCGCCAGGCCGCTCTTGGTCTCTTCCTTGCTGACATTGACCTGCAGGCAGATCTGCAACGGCGGCAGGTGATCGGGGCGGGCCATGCTGAGTCGCTGCGCGATCTTCAGCCGGTCGACGCTGTGCGCCCAGTCGAAATGTCGGGCGATGGGCTGGGTCTTGTTGCTCTGAATCGGTCCGATGAAGTGCCACTCGATGGCGAGGTCGCCGAGCTGCATCTGTTTGTCCAGTGCTTCCTGCAGGTAATTTTCGCCGAAGCGGCGCTGGCCGGCTGCAAACGCCTCGCGGATGGCGGTGGCCGGATGTGCCTTGCTGACAGCGAGCAGATGCACCTGTTGCGGGTCGCGTCCGGCACTGATTGCCGCTGCGTCGATGCAGGCCCGGACTGCTTGCAAGCGCTCGCTAATAGAGGTCATAATCCACTCATCTTTGCTGTGACTGATAGATACTCGCCGAAGTCGAAAAATTATAACAGGAGCCCATAGTGGATATCTCGGATTTACTCGCATTCTCCGTCAAAAACAACGCTTCCGACTTGCACCTTTCGGCCGGCCTGCCGCCCATGATTCGCGTGCATGGCGACGTGCGCAAGATCAATGTGCCGGCGATGGAGCACAGCGAAGTGCACGACATGGTGTACGACATCATGAACGATGGCCAGCGCAAGGTGTACGAGGAAATGCTGGAATGCGACTTTTCATTCGAGATTCCCAACCTGGCGCGCTTCCGCGTCAACGCCTTCAATCACAACCGCGGCGCCGGTGCGGTGTTCCGTACCATTCCTTCCAAGATATTGACCCTGGAGCAGCTGAACTGCCCGCCGATTTTCAAGGAGATCGCGCAGAATCCGCGCGGCATCTGTCTGGTCACCGGCCCGACGGGTTCCGGTAAATCGACCACGCTGGCGGCGATGATCGATTTCATCAACGACACCGAGTTCGGGCATATCCTGACGGTGGAAGACCCTATCGAATTCGTCCACCAATCAAAAAAATGCCTGATCAACCAGCGCGAGGTCGGCCCGCATACACTGTCATTCGCCAACGCCCTGCGCTCTGCCCTGCGCGAAGACCCGGACGTCATTCTGGTGGGCGAAATGCGCGACCTGGAAACCATCCGGCTCGCCCTGACCGCAGCCGAAACCGGCCACTTGGTGTTCGGCACCCTGCACACCAGTTCCGCGGCCAAGACCATCGACCGTATCGTCGACGTGTTCCCGGCGGCGGAAAAGGAGATGGTGCGTTCCATGCTGTCCGAATCCTTGCGTGCGGTCATCTCGCAGACCCTGTGCAAGACCAAGGACGAAAAGGGCCGCGTGGCGGCGCACGAGATCATGATCGGCACGCCTGCCATCCGCAACCTGATCCGCGAGAACAAGATCGCGCAGATGTATTCGGCCATCCAGACCGGCCAGAATGTCGGCATGCAGACGCTGGACCAGAATCTGAAGGAACTGGTCCAGCGCAATATCATTTCGCTGGCCGAGGCCAAGTCCAAGGCGGCCAACAAGGAAACCTTCGGCGGCTGATGGCTGAAGTCACAGGCGCGTGAACACACTATTGAAAGTCTAGAACATGGATCAAAGTCAGGCAGAGAAATTCGTATTCGATTTGTTGCGGTTGATGGTGGCGAAGAATGCCTCGGACCTGTTCATCACCACCGGTTTTCCGCCAGCGATGAAGATCGACGGCAAGGTGACGCCGGTCACCAACCAGGCCCTGACCGCGCAGCAGGCCAAGGAGATCACGCGCTCCATCATGAACGACAAGCAGGCGGCCGAATACGATGCGACCAATGAATGCAATTTCGCGGTCGGCATCCCCGGTCTCGCCCGTTTCCGCGTCAATGCCTTCGTCCAGCGCGGAAGCGCCGGCTTGGTATTCCGTACCATCGCCACCAAGATTCCGAAATTCGAGGATCTGGGCCTGCCGGAGGTGCTGAAGGAAGTCTCCATGACCAAGCGTGGTCTGGTCATCTTCGTCGGTGGTACCGGCTCCGGCAAATCGACTTCGTTGGCTGCCATGGTCGGCTACCGCAACGAGAACAGCTACGGCCACATCATCACCATCGAGGACCCGGTCGAATTCATTCACGAGCACAAGAACTGCATCATTACGCAACGCGAGATCGGCGTCGACACCGACAACTGGCATATCGCGCTGAAGAACACGCTGCGTCAGGCGCCGGACGTTATCCTGATTGGTGAGATCCGCGACCGTGAAACCATGGATTACGCCATCGCCTTCGCCGAGACCGGCCACCTGTGCATGGCGACCCTGCACGCCAACAGCACCAATCAGGCGCTGGACCGTATCATCAACTTCTTCCCGGAGGAGCGGCGCAACCAGTTGTTGATGGACCTCTCGCTCAATGCCAAGGCCTTCATTTCGCAGCGACTGATTCCGAAGAAGGACGGCAAGGGTCGCGTTGCTGCGATGGAAATCATGCTGAATTCACCGCTGATCTCGGACCTCATCTTCAAGGGTGAGGTGCACGAGATCAAGGAGATCGTCGCCAAGTCGCGCGAACTCGGTATGCAGACTTTCGACCAAGCGCTGTTCGACCTCTACGAATCCGGCCAGATCAGTTATGAAGATGCCTTGCGCAATGCCGACTCGGTCAACGAGGTGCGCTTGCGCATCAAGCTGGAAGGCAAGGAATCGAAGGAAAAGGACCACTCCGCCGGTCTGGATAACCTCGGTATCGTCTGACGCTATCCCATCACAATATTTGTCCCACCCTTTATCAAGGAAACAACCCCCATGTTCGAATGGATTGCCAGTCCCGAAGCCTGGATTGCTTTGGCGACGCTGACTGCGCTCGAGATCGTGCTCGGCATTGATAACATCATCTTCATCTCGATCCTGGTCGGGCGCTTGCCGGAAAAGCAGCGCGCCTTCGCGCGCCGCATGGGGCTGGGTCTCGCCATGCTGGCGCGTCTGGCCTTGCTGTTTTCCATCGCCTGGGTCATGGGGCTGACCGACACCTGGTTTACCCTGTTCGGTTACGATATCTCCGGCCGTGAGGTGATACTGATTGGCGGCGGTCTGTTCCTGCTGGCCAAGGCGACGACAGAGATACACAACAGCCTGGAAGGGGGTGAAGCGCACGGTCAGGCGGTGGTGGCCACTTCCCTAGGCATGGTGCTGGTGCAGATCGCACTGCTAGACATCGTCTTCTCGCTGGATTCGGTGATTACGGCGGTGGGGTTGGCCGATCATGTTTCCATCATGGCGATCGCCATTATTGTCGCGGTCGGCGTCATGTTGCTTGCAGCGAAATCCATCGGCGATTTTGTCGATGCCCACCCCACCATCAAGATCCTGGCGTTGTCGTTCCTGATTCTGGTGGGCATGACCTTGATGGCCGAAGGCTTCGAAGTCCACGTACCCAAGGGCTATATCTACTTCGCCATGGCCTTCTCGGTTGCGGTCGAGATGATCAATCTACGCATACGCGAGCGCAGGCTGGCCCCGGTCAAGCTGCACAAGCAGCTTGAAGAGTAGGGAAGACCTGAACAACAGGGAAGAATAGACAAGCTGCAGTAGCAACTCGAGAAAAAACGCTGCGCAAGCAGCGTCAAGAAAGACTCAGGCTGCGCAAGCGGCTTCGTCGAGGCGCCGCGCCGGTCTGGATTGTGTCAGGGCTCCGCGTCAAAGGCTGGAGTCCTGCCGACCAGGGATTCCAGCATTCTCAATTCATCGTCCATCTGCTCATTGACCTGCATGCTTTGCATCGTCATACCTGCAGAATCACGGACAATTTCATAAGCTGTGTCGTTGGCGCTGACCGCCTGTCGCTGGCGGCCGAAGCGCAACTCGCTTTCGCCATAACGGGTCCAGGTATAGAGCCGGTGAGGCTCGGCGCTGAGGTAAACGGCGCCGCCACGCACGGCAACTATGGCCATGCTGGAGACTAGATGGAAGGGTCTGCTGCGTGTTTCAAGGCTTGCCAGCACGCTGCCGGTCAGCAGCCGCAGACTCGAAAGGGTCGTTCCGCCAACCAGCTCGACGGCAGACCCGCCCTTTAGCAGAAAGGCATCCTGGCCGATGCTGAAGGCCAGCTCGCCGTCATGGGCGACGACGATCCGGTTGCCTGCACGGATGCGGCTTTCGACACTGGCCCGGCGGTTGTTGATGAAGACGTCACCCTGCAGCTTGTGGATGCCGGTCCCGGCGAATGTCTGTGCCGGCAGGGCGAACAACAGTGGGATGGACAGTGCCGTTTGTATGAAACGGCGTCGCTTTGGGTTAGTCGGGATCTCGGGTCTCGTCTGGATTTCGCTCGGTTTGCTCAGTAGCCGGTCCTTCATGCGATGCCCTCCTGATCCTCAGCTTTTGTAGATGATATTGCCATCAAGCATGGTATAGCGGACCTTGCCCGCCAGTTCCATGCCGTTGAACGGGGTATTCTTGCCCTGGCTCTTCAATGCGCGCGGCTCGATCTTCCAGTATTGAGCGGGGTCGAAGATGCAGACGTCGGCGGCCGCCTGCAGGCCCAGGTGGCCGCTCTTGAGACCGAGGATGGCAGCCGGCTTGCTGGTGATGCCGGCGATCGCATCGCTCAGCGACAATCCTTGCTCGTCGGCCCATTTCAGGGTCAGCGGCAACAACAGCTCAAGGCCGGTGGCGCCGGCTTCCGCCTCGCCGAACGGCAGCAGTTTGGCGTCTTCGTCGACCGGCGTGTGGTCGGAGCAGACAGCGTCGATCGTGCCGTCTGCCAGGCCCTGGCGCAAGGCGTCCTTGTCGCGCTGTGAACGCAGCGGCGGATGCAGGTGGCTGTTGGCGTCGAAGAAGCCGATGTCGTATTCGGTGAGATGCAGATGGTTGGCCGCGATGTCGCAGGTGACCGGCAGCCCCTGCGTCTTGGCGGCCGCGATCATGTCGACCGATTCGGCGGCGGACAGCCGGCAGATGTGCAGGCGCGCGCCGGTCTCGCGTGCGAGGCGCAGCATGGTCGCCAGCGCGACGGTTTCGGCGGCGGCTGGGATCGGGCGCAGGCCGAGACGGGCCGCGACTTCGCCGTCATGGGCGACGCCGTTGGCGGCCAGATAGCTGTCCTGCGGGTGCAGCCAGACCGTGAAGCCGAAAGTGGAGGCATACTGCATGGCGCGCCACAGCACCAATGTGTCGGTGATCGGTTTGTCGGCTTGCGAGAAGCCGACGCAGCCGGCCTCGGTCAGTTCGCACATCTCGGTCAGCATGGCCCCTTGCAGCTGGCGCGTGAGCGCGCCGAGCGGGTAAACATGTGCCAGGTTCAGCTGCCGGGCGCGATGTTTGAGCATCTCGACCAGCCCCGGCTCGTCCAGTACCGGGTCGGTATCAGGCGGGCAGGCGAGGCTGGTGACGCCGCCGGCCGCCGCAGCCAGCATTTCGCTCTCGAGCGTGGCTTTGTACTCGTAGCCCGGTTCGCGCAATCGGGCTGAGATATCGACCAGCCCCGGACAGACCACCAGACCGCTAGCGTCGATCACCTGGTTGGGGTTGAAATCGGCCGGCGCCTGGCCGATGCCGACCACCTTGCCTGCTGCGATAAAGAGGTCCTGTTGGGCGTCGATGCCATTTTTCGGGTCGATCAGGCGACCGTTCTTGATATGAATCTTCATCAGTTGTTACCTGCAAGGATGGACATGACCGCCATGCGCACCGCGATGCCGTAGGTGACCTGTGGCAGGATCACGGACTGGCGGCCGTCGGCGACGGACGAGTCGATTTCGATACCGCGGTTCATCGGCCCCGGATGCGTAACGATGGCATCGGGTTTCGCTAACGCCAGCTTTTCCTGGGTCAGGCCGAAAGTCTTGAAATATTCCTGCGCGCTCGGCAGCAGGGCGCCGGTCATGCGCTCGTTCTGCAGGCGCAGCATCATCACCACATCGACATCCTTGAGGCCGGCGGCCATGTCGTGATAGACGTGCACGCCCATCTTTTCGACATGTTCCGGTAGCAGCGTCTTCGGTGCGATGACACGGATCTCCGGCACACCCAGCGTCGTCAGGGCGTGGATCTCCGAACGGGCGACACGCGAGTGCAGCACGTCGCCGACCAGCGCCACGCGCAGGTTATGCATTTCCGGCTTGTAACGGCGGATGGTGAAGACGTCGAGCAGGGCTTGGGTCGGATGGGCGTGGCGGCCGTCGCCGGCGTTGATGACGTGGATATGCGGCTTGACGTGGCGCGCGATGAAATGGGCGGCGCCAGACTGCGCGTGGCGGATGACGAACATGTCGGCGTGCATCGCCGTCAGGTTGTCGACCGTGTCGAGTATGGTCTCGCCCTTGGATTGCGACGAAGTGCTGACGTTGAGGTTGATGACGTCGGCCGACAGCCGCTTGGCCGCTATCTCGAAGGTGGTGCGGGTGCGCGTGCTGTTCTCGAAGAAGATGTTGCAGACCGTCTTGCCGCGCAACAGGGGTACCTTCTTCACTTCCCGCTCGGCGACGCCGACGAAGGATTCCGCCGTATCCAGAATCTGCGTGATGATGCCTTTCGGCAAGCCTTCGATCGATAGCAGGTGTTTCAGCTTGCCGTCATCGGTGAGTTGCGGGTTATACATCTTGGTTTTCTTCCAGGGTGAGGTGGAACCGGCCTTTTGTATCCTGCATCAGTTGCAGGTTGCGGTCGGCCGGCAGCTGCATGTCATGTGCGCAGAACTGCGGGGCGATCGGCAGTTCGCGGCCGCCGCGATTGACCAGTACGGCCAGCGAAATGCTGGCCGGACGGCCGTAATCGAACAGTTCGTTCATGGCTGCGCGTATCGTGCGGCCGGTGTAGAAGACATCGTCGATCAGGATGATATGGCGGCCCTCGACCTCGAACGGGATCTCCGATGGCTGGGTGTCGTGGTGCAGGCCGCGTTGGCCGAAATCATCCCGGTAAAACGAAACATCAAGCTTGCCGTGTTCCAGATTGGCGCCCAGCATGGGCAGCAGGCGCTCCATGATCCAGACGCCGCCGCTGTGGATGCCGACCAATGCGGTATCCTGACTGATGGCCGGTTGCAGCAGGGCGGCGAGCCGCTGCAGCAGCTGTTCGGCATCCGGCAGCTGGTTGCCTGGTTTGGTCATGGTCTGAGTCCGTCGAAATAGGATTGAAGAATGTGCTGGGCCGCTACCTGGTCGATCATCGGTTTTTGCTTGCGGCCACCGATGCCCTGGTGCTTGAGCGACTGGCTGGCCTCGGCCGAGGACAGGCGTTCGTCGATCATGAAGACCGGCAGATGGAAGCGGCCTTCGAGTCGGCGGGCAAAGCGTCTGCACAGTTGTGTCATCTGGTGTTCTTCGCCATCGAGCGAGAGCGGCAGACCGACGACCAGCGCGACCGGTTTCCATTCCGCGATCAGGTCGCCGATGCGGCGGAAACGCTCGTCGTTGACTTCGGTGTCGATGGTTGTCAGCGGGTGGGCGATGCCCATGAGATGTTCGCCCAGCGCGACGCCGATGCGCTTCTCGCCGAAATCGAAACCGAGCACGCTGCCTTCGCTTGGCGATGCTGGCTGAGCTGCTGGCGGCATTGCGGGTTGCGGCGTGTCGGATTCGGGAGAACGGTCGGTCGGATGTCTCGCTGGTTCGCGGCGGAGTGGGGTCATCATGCGTGGCCCGCCTCTTCGGACAGCGCGGCGAAATCGATGCCGAGCAGTGCCATCGCGGCGGCAAATTTTTCTTCGTTCGGCACGTCGAAGATCACATTGTCCTGCGCCTGATTGCTGTCCGGCTTGACCGAGAGCCAGGCGTTCTGCGCCATCTCCTCTTCGAGCTGGCCGGCCGCCCAGCCGGCATAACCCAGCGTCACCAGCATCTTGTCGGGGCCGCGACCAGCGGCGGCGGCTTCCAGGATATCCTTCGAAGTGGTGAGGGCGGTGTCGCCATGCACGGCGATGGTGGAATCCCAGTCACCTGCCGGTTGGTGCAGCACGAAGCCGCGGTCGATCTGCACCGGGCCGCCGAAATGCACGACGTTTTGTGCCAGCGGGCTGTTGCCGAGTTGCAGGTTGATCTGTTCGAACAACGACTCCAGTTTCATGTCGATCGGACGGTTGATGACGACGCCCATGGCGCCATCCTGGTTGTGTTCGCAGATGAAAGTGACGGATCTTACGAAATAAGGGTCTGTCATCGCAGGCATTGCGATCAGGAAGTGGCCGGTGAGATTGACGTTTTCCACAGGGCGTATTATGTCATGAATATCAGCTGGATAGGTAGCGGATGGCTGTGTTCAGGCTTCCAGATAGCCGGTCACTTCCAGGCCGAAACCGGTCATGCTCGGCATTTTTCTCGGCGTCGCCATCAGCTTCATCCTGCGCACGCCGAGGTCGAGCAGAATCTGCGAACCGATGCCGTAATTGCGCAGGTCCTGACGCAGGCGCACAGGTTGGTCGGCATGCCGGATGCGCTCGACCAGTTCGGCGCCATCCTCGTTGTGGTTGAGCAGAACGATGACGCCGGACGCGGCCTGCTGGATGGTCTGCATGGCTTTCAGCGTGTTCCAGGAATGGCTGTTGCTGGTGCTGTCCAGCAGGTCGAATACCGACAGCGGTTCGTGCACGCGCACCAGGGTTTCCTCCTCGGCACTGATTTCGCCCCTGACCAGTGCCAGGTGGGTCGTGTCGGCGATCCGGTCGGCATAGGCGATCAGGCGCATTTTGCCGTAGGGCGTCATGATGTTGCGTTCGGCGGCACGCTCGACCAGCGATTCGTTCTGGTTGCGGTAATGGATGAGGTCGGCGATGGTGCCGATCTTGAGTTGATGCTCTCTGGCGAACGCCATGAGATCGGGCAGGCGCGCCATGCTGCCATCGTCGTTCAGGATCTCGCAGATTACCGAGGCCGGTTCGAGTCCGGCGAGCCCGGCGAGGTCGCAACCGGCTTCGGTGTGGCCGGCACGTACCAATACGCCGCCGTTCTGCGCCGCCAGCGGGAAGATGTGGCCCGGGCTGACGATATCCGCCGCGCAGGCGTCGCGGGCGACGGCGGCCTGGATGGTGCGCGCGCGGTCGGCGGCGGAAATGCCGGTGGTGACGCCGCTGGCGGCTTCGATCGAGACCGTGAAGTTGGTGCGCATGCTGCTGCCGTTCTTCTGCACCATGGAGGGCAGGTTGAGTTGCCGGCAGCGCGCTTCGGTCAGGGTCAGGCAGATCAGCCCGCGGCCGTATTTGGCCATGAAGTTGATGTGCGCAGGTGTGGCGAACTGGGCGGCAAGCACCAGGTCGCCTTCGTTCTCGCGGTCCTCTTCATCGACCAGAATGACCATGCGGCCCTGGCGGATCTCCTCGATGATCTCGCTGATGGGACTGATTGCAGTAGTCATCAGGCGCTGTCTCCGCTGTCTTCCATATTCCACTGCGCCATGCGTTCCACATAGCGGGCAATCAGGTCGATCTCCAGGTTGACGCGGCTGCCGATGCCGAGATGGCGCAGCGTGGTCACCTCCAGTGTGTGCGGAATCAGGTTGACGCTGAAGGTGTCGCGTTCGACTTCGTTGACCGTCAGGCTGACGCCGTCGACCGCGATCGAGCCCTTGACCGCGATGAAGCGTGAGAGCAAGTGCGGCGCGCGCACCGCCAGCAGCCAGCAGTCGCCGACCGCCTCGAAGCGGACGACCTGGCCAACGCCGTCGACGTGGCCGCTGACCAGATGGCCACCGAGGCGGTCGGAATAGCGCAAGGCCTTTTCCAGGTTGACCGGCCGCAAGGTATCGAGTCCGACGGTGCAGGACAGGGTTTCCCGCGAAACGTGGACTTCGAACGCATCGGCTTCCAGACGGACGGCGGTCAGGCAGACGCCGTTGACGGCGATGCTGTCGCCGACGGCGACATCGCCGAGGTCGAGCGACCCGCTGCCTATGAGGAGTTTCGCATCGCCATCCGTCTGGCTGACGCGTTTGATTTCGCCGATGGCTTGTATGATTCCGGTAAACATAGTGTAATTTTAGCAGGTAACCCTGATAAATTGAGGGCACGCGCCGATTTGTTGAAACAAATCGCGCGCCGGTCGGTCTCGTTTATTGGAGGGCCTTTTTATGAAAGCTAGCGCCGAGACCATGATGAGTAGAATTCCCCGTTTTTTTCGCCGGCCGGACAGTTCCCTATCCCGCCGGGTGTGGTGCTTGACCGGGGCGGTGTTGATGCTGACGGCGACCGTGGCAAAGGCAGGCGACGATTATCATGAGCGCGACGAGGTGCGGGCCTTTGTGCAGCAGATGGCTGAAAAGCACGGTTTTCCTGCAGATGAATTGCAGCGGGTGTTCGCCGATGTCCGCTTCCAGGCCGGCGTCATCAAGTTGATGGAGCCGCCAAGCACACCGGGCGTCCGTTCGTGGGAGCGTTACCGTTCCAGGTTCGTCAATCAGAGCCGGATCGGCGGCGGGCAGCGTTTCATGCAGGAATATGCCGCCGACCTGCAGCGCGCACGCAAGACCTACGGCGTGCCGGAAGAGATCATCACTGCCATCATCGGCGTCGAGACGCTGTACGGCCGCCATACCGGCAATTACCGCGTGATCGATGCGCTGACCACGCTGGCCTTCGATTACCCGCGCCGGGCCGAGTATTTCCGCGGCGAACTGGAGCAGTATCTGTTGCTGGTCCGCGAGCAGGGGCTGGATTATTTCGATTTGCACGGTTCCTATGCCGGCGCCATCGGTCTGCCGCAGTTCATGCCGACCAATGTGCGCAAGCTGGCAGTCGATTTCGACGGCGACGGCAGGGTGGATTTGCGCAACAGCGTGGTCGATGCCATCGGCAGCGTCGCCCATTATCTTGCCGTGCACGGCTGGCGCAGCGGTGAGCCGGTGGCCAGTCATGTCGCCTTCGATCAGGCGGTGCCGGATGCCTGGGTCGAGACCATTCTGCCGGTCATGACCAAAAAGGATATCCAGCATGTCGGTTTCAATACCAGCGTCGCGCTCGATCACACGCACAACTTTGCCGTGATCCCGCTGGAAACACCGGACCGGCCTGCCGAATTCTGGCTCGGATTCAACAACTTCTATGTCATCACGCGCTACAACAAGAGTAGCTTTTACGCGATGAGCGTCTGGCATCTGGCGGAGGAACTGGCCGGTCGCCCCTGAGCATCAACGGGGGCACCAAACCGGCATTTCCCTGCTAGAATCCGCCCATGTCGTTTTTCAAATCCCTGCCTTTCGAGCTGTTCGTCGGTTTGCGCTACACGCGCGCCAAGCGCCGCAACCATTTCATTTCCTTCATTTCGATGACCAGCATGGTCGGTATCGCCCTCGGCGTTGCCGCCTTGATCGTCGTGCTTTCGGTCATGAACGGTTTCCAGCAGGAATTGCGCAGCCGCATTCTGGGCGTGGCGTCGCACATGCAGATCACCGGTGCGGATAACCAGCTGGCCGATTGGCAATTCATCGCTGGCCGGCTGCAGGACATCCCGCATGTCGAGGCGGCGGCGCCCTACATCATGGCGCAGGGCATGCTGTCTTACGGTGCCGCGGTACAGGGTGCCATCGTCCGCGGCGTGCTGCCGGTGGCCGAGGATCAGGTGGCCGAGATCGGCGCCCACATGCGCGCCGGCCAGTTGACGGATCTGCGTGCCGGCGAGTTCGGCATCGTGCTCGGCGCCGAACTGGCGCAGGCATTGGGCGTCATGGTCGGTGACAAGGTGGTGTTGCTGGCGCCGCAAGGCCAGTTCACGCCGACCGGTCTGATTCCGCGCATCAAGCAGTTCAGGGTGGTTGGGCTGTTCCAGATCGGCATGTACGAATACGATGCCGGTCTTGCGCTGATCCACATGGACGATGCGGCGGTGCTGTATCGCATGGGCGACAAGGTCAGCGGCCTGCGCCTCAAGCTCGATGACCTCTTCCGCGCACCGGCCCTCACCCCTCAGTTGGGTGCCACGCTCGGCGATTATGGCCGCTATTACGTCAGCGACTGGACGCAGCAGCACGCCAATTTCTTCCGCGCGGTGCAGATGGAAAAGCGCGTGATGTTCATCATCCTGACGCTGATCGTCGCCGTGGCCGCATTCAATATCGTCTCGACCCTGGTCATGGCGGTGACGGACAAGCGTGCGGATATCGCCATCATGAGGACGTTCGGCGCCAGCCCGCGCAGCATCATGCAGATCTTCATCGTGCAGGGCGCGCTGATTGGTGCCATCGGCACGGTCGCCGGGGCGGGTATCGGCATCGTCGTTGCGCAGAACATCGACGTCATCGTGCCTGCCATCGAACGCCTGTTCAACATCCAGTTTCTGGCCAAGGACGTCTATTACATCAGCGACCTGCCATCGCAGCTGCTCTGGTCCGATGTCGGCGTCATCGTCTCGCTTTCCTTCCTGCTCAGTCTGCTGGCGACGCTCTATCCGAGCTGGCGGGCGGCAAAGACCAATCCGGCCGAGGCCCTGCGCTATGAGTAACGCGATCCAGACCATCCTGGCCTGTAGCGGGCTGCACAAAACTTACGCCGGCCTTGATGTGGATGTGCTGAAGGATATCCATATCGAGATCCATGCCGGAGAGCAGGTCGCTATCGTCGGTGCCTCCGGTTCCGGCAAGAGCACCTTGCTGCATCTGCTGGGTGGGCTCGATGAGCCGAGCGCCGGCGAGGTCAGCATACTCGGGCGCAATCTGGCGCAACTGGACGAGGCGGCGCGCGGCAATCTGCGTAACGAGGCACTGGGTTTCGTCTATCAGTTCCACCACCTGCTGCCCGAGTTCACCGCGCTGGAAAACGTCGCCATGCCCTTGCTGATCAGGCGCATGGGGCGTGACGCTGCGATGCGTCAGGCGGCGGACGTGCTGAACCGGGTGGGCCTGTCCCATCGCATGGAACACATGCCGGGCGAGCTTTCGGGCGGCGAGCGTCAGCGTGCCGCAGTGGCGCGCGCCCTGGTCACCAACCCGCGATGTGTGCTGGCCGACGAGCCGACCGGCAATCTCGACCGGCACACAGCCCACGCGGTGTTCGATCTGCTGCTCGACCTGAACCGCGATCGCGGCACCGGTCTGGTCGTGGTCACCCACGATCTGGAGCTCGCAGCCAGACTGCAACGCCAATACCGTCTGCAGGACGGCGTCCTTTCTCCCATCCGGCTCTAGTTCCCGCCTTGATCGCTCTCGCGCTGACATTCGTTCTCGGTGCCTGGGTCCTGCAACAACTTCCGGCACTGCCGCACCCGGCGTGGGCGTTGCTGTTACTGCCACTGGCCTCGGCCACTTACTTAAGTCGTGATTTTCATGCGCGCCCGCGATGGGCGTTGCATCGTCTCAGCTTCATATTGCTGGCCTTTGCCGCCGGTTTCTTCTGGGCGGCCACGTATGCTCAAGTCAGATTGGCCGACCATTTGCCGGTCGAGTGGGAGCGGAGGGATATCGAGGTGATCGGCGTCATTGCCGGCTTGCCTCAACAGAGTGAGCGCGGCCTGCGTTTCGAGTTCGATGTGGAGCGCGTGTTGACTCCGGGCGCGGTGGTGCCTTCCCATATTTCCCTGTCGCATTACGTCAACAGCTATGCCGGTGAGGCGGACGGTCCGATTTCCGGGCACGCCCTGTATCGTGCCGGGCAGCGCTGGCAACTGACGGTCAGGCTCAAGCGCCCGCACGGCAGTCTGAACCCGTACGGTTTTGACTTTGAGGCGTGGGCGCTGGAACGCGACATCCGCGCCAGCGGATATGTGCGTGAGCGCGGCGATCGTCATCTGCTGCAGGAGCTGGTCTATGGGCCGAGCTACCTGGTGGAACGCCTGCGCGAAGGCGTCCGCGACCATATGGATGCGGTGCTGGCAGAGCGACCTTACGCCGGCGTCCTGCGCGCGCTGGCGATCGGTGACGAGAGCGGAATCCGGCAGGCGGACTGGCAGACTTTTCTGCGCACGGGCACCAATCACCTGATGTCCATATCCGGGCTGCATATCACCATGCTGGCCGGTCTTGCCTACGCGCTGACACATGTCTTGTGGCGACGCTCTACTGTGCTGACGCTGGCGCTGCCGGCACGCAAGGCGGCAACGCTGGCAGGTGTCCTAGTCGCTCTGTCTTATGCGCTGATGGCGGGATTCTCCATCCCGACGCAACGCACGCTCTATATGCTGGCCGTGTTTGCGCTTGCGCTCTGGCTGGGGCGGAATATCTCGATTGCCCGGGTACTGGCCTATGCGCTACTTGTGGTCGTGTTGCTTGACCCATGGGCGGTGCTGGCGGTCGGTTTCTGGCTGTCGTTCGGCGCCGTCGCGGTGATCGCCTATGCGCTGGGCGGACGCCTGCGCTCGCCCCACTGGCTGCGGGAAGCTGTGACGACGCAATGGGCGGTGACGCTGGGTCTCATGCCGTTGCTTTTGTTCATGTTTCAGCAGGTGTCCATCATATCGCCGCTGGCGAATGCACTGGCCATTCCCTTGATCAGCCTGGTAGTGGTGCCGCTGACGCTTTTTGGCAGTATCGTGCCACTGGACTGGATATTGTTGCTGGCGTACCAGGTGATGCATTGGTGCATGTTGGCGTTGGAATGGCTGGCCGGTTCCACTCTCAGTGTCTGGCAGCAGCAGGCGCCGCCTTTCTGGACGTTGTTGCTGGCCATCGCCGGCGTTTTGTGGGTGTTGTTGCCGCGCGGCTTGCCGCTGCGCTGGGTGGGGGTCGTTGCCGTGCTGCCCATGTTCCTGATACAAGCGCCGCGGCCGGCCTACGGCGCCATGCGCGCTGCCGTGCTGGATGTCGGGCAGGGGTTGGCCGTTGTCGTCAGCA
>JAVEWT010000104.1:0-5958 GCA_034004425.1 Methylophilaceae bacterium | reverse complement strand
GCGCGTCGTCGATCAGGATCTTCGCCGCTTTCTTGGCGTACCTGATACTGCCTGAACCGCGTCGCATGTGCTCTGCCTGCATGGCGCCCTCGATCAGCAGCGAGAGTTGCAAGGCGAGCCCTTCGTGGTCACGGACGCCGGCTTCCTGTGCCAGCACCGAAAGGTAGCTGCGGAAGGCTTCGGACTGTTCGGCCGACAGCTGGTGGATGGCGCTCGATTCTTCAGGGAATTCGGCGGAGGCCTTGAGGAAGGCCATGCCCTGATAATCGGGGGAGCTGATCCATTCCTCAATGACATCGAACAGTTTCTGCAGTTTTTCCGCCGGTTTTTTGCTCTGACGTGCAAGCTTGTCGCTGAGCCAGGCTTGGAAATCCTGGTGGCCCTTTTTCAGCACTTCCAGAATCAGCAGTTCTTTGGACGTGAAGTGCTTGTAGAGGGTCATCTTGGTCGTGCCGGCCGCGGCGACGATGGTGTCGACGCCGGTGGAGTTGATTCCGCGCGTGTGAAACAGATCGGAAGCGACCAGCAGGATCTTGTGTTTGAGCGGTGACATGGCGGAAGTGTAGCGGAACTGGTGCAAAAAATATACAGGCTGGTATACGCCTGCGCGGATGCTGCTGCGGCCAATAATAAAACCCTATATAAATTCAGGGTTTTGCCGGCGCGGCGATTCATGTAGATTACTGCTGCCTGAAATCATCAGGTTTCTGTTAAATCAACCATAAAGAGGTGTTGAATGAATAGATTGTTTGCAGCAATGTTGTTGTCTTTCCTGCCTGCGATGGCATCCGCCGCCATCGACGAGACCATCCGCCTGAAGGAATCGGTCGAGATCAATGCGCCGGCTGACAAGGTCTGGGGCATCGTCGGCAAATATGGCGACATGAGCTGGCATCCTGCCGTCGCCAAGACCGAAGTTACCAGCGGCAAGGCCGATGAAGTCGGTGCCAAGCGCGTGCTGACCTTCAAGGACGGCGGTGGCGTCAATGAAACGCTGACCGGTTACGATGTCGAGCGTATGCTGATGAAGTATGAGATCACCGAAGGTACTTTGCCGGTTCGTGATTACAGCGCCAACATCCGCGTTGAATCCGCCGGTGACGGCAAGAGTGTCGTGACTTGGCGTGCCATGTTCTACCGCAAGGATCCGGCCAATCCGGGTGCTCCGGGTCAGGACGATGCTGCAGCCCGAGCTGCGATCGAAGGCGTGTTGAAGACCGGTTTGGCGAACCTGAAAAAGGTCGCCGAATAATGGCTGTGTATCACAAGTACTGAAAAAGGCGCCACGGCGCCTTTTTTGTTGTCTGCGTTTCAGCCTGCCGGTTCAACTGATGCTGTTCTTCATCAGCATCGGCGTGTAATCGCAGCGGACATTTTGCATCAGCCGGTTGGCGATTTCCTGTTCGCGGTAGTCGCTCGTGATATCGCCCTTGACCACGTGTTTCAGGTAGATGCTGCGATCAGCTTCCGCCAGCATCAGTGCTTCAGGGAAGACACAAGTGCCCTGGCGCATTTTCTCGCGCTTGGCGATCATGTCGGACAGGCGTTGCGGGTTGTATACCGGCCCGATCGTCGCCGGTATGGCGGTCAACTGCGGGTGCTCGCTCTGCAGCGATGCTTGTGTTTGCAGTTGTGTTGTTGAAGAGGTTGTTGGCGTATCAATCAGTAGCATGCTGCCGATACCGAAGAACAGGAAGACGCTGGCAGCCATGGCGTAGAGGTGGCTGTTGCGGCTGAAATGTTGCTTGCGTTGTGCCGCGATCAGCGCTCTTGCCGCGATGCGGGCATGGTGGAGAGCCTGGCTATCAGGTACGGCCAATTGCCGCTTTTTCGCTTCTATCACCATGCACAACAGTTGCTGCGCCAGGCTATCCGGTGCGTCTGTTCTGGCGAGCTTGGCCAGCAGTGTCAGTTGTTGCAGCAGTTCCTGTTGCTCGGCGGCAGACCAGCCGCCTTCCGGCGCATCCTCGAAGTTTTCAAAAATCCTGAGCAGCCGTTCTGCCGGCGCTTCGGCGGCGTTGGTCAGGCTGGTCATCAGTGCTGGATAACGGTCCATTCGCTTGCATCTTCTAGAAGGGTTTGAGCACGGCCAGCAGCACGACGGCAAACAGGACCAGTACCGGAATCTCGTTGAACCAGCGATAGAACACATGGCTGTAGCGATTGCGGTCGGCGGCGAACTCGCGCACCAGCCGGCCGCAGTAGAGGTGGTAGGCGACCAGCACCAGTACCAGCGCCGTTTTGGCATGCAGCCAGCCGCCGCTGAAACCGTAGCCGAACCAGAGCCAGAAGCCGAAGACGAGAGCGAGAATGCCGAGCGGCGTCATGAAGCGGTAGAGCTTGCGTTCCATCAGCTTCAGCTGCTGTTGTGTGTTGGGGTCGTCGACCATGGCGTGGTTGACGAACAGGCGCGGCAGATAGAACAGGCCGGCGAACCAGGAAACGACGAAGACGATGTGCAGGGACTTGATCCAGAGCATGGGCTAATCCGGTGTCGTGCTTAGCTGCCGACTGTCAGCTGGTCATTGAGCAGTTGGTGCAGCGCGGCGAAATCCAGTTCGCCGATGATGCGGCGGATGACCTTGCCTTCCTTGTCGAGGATGAAGGCGGTCGGTGTCACCCGCACATCGTTGAAACTGGCGGCGATCTCGCCGTAGCTGTCATGCACGACCGGGAAGGGCAGCGCGTTCTTTTCGGTATAGTTCAGTACGTGGTTGGGAGGGTCGTAGGACATGGCGACGGCGACCAACTCGAAGCCCTTGTTGCGGTAATCGTTGTAAGTCTTGATCAGGTCCGGCATCTCCTTGATGCAGCCGGGACAATCGGTGGCCCAGAAGTTGACCAGTACCACCTTGCCCTGCAGTTCCGAAAGTTTGATCTGCTGGCCGGCAATGGTGGTCATGGTCATTTCCGGTGCCTGGTCCTTGCTGTTGATGGACAGCAGCCAGAAGGCCAGTAGCGCGATGAGAACGGCCGGAATCAGGAAGCGACGGACAGACTTTAAAACAGTGGTCATGATCATTCAATTGATGCCTTACTAGAGTTGTTGAATTGTGGTGGTTTTCGCCGAACTTGTCACCCGCATTTGTCGACGGAGGATGGATTTCCATGCCGAATAACCCTACTTGGAACCGCTAATTGCCTCAGTTTACGCATGTTATAATCCAGCTTTATTTCACCCAGTCCGGCATATGACATCCCGTTTGCGCGAAATTCCCTATAACTACACCTCCTATTCTGACCGCGAAATCGTCATTCGATTCCTCGGCGAAGAAATCTGGGATGTGCTGAACGAGTTGCGCGACGAACGCAAGACCGGCCGCTCCGCGCGCATGCTGTTCGAGGTGCTGGGCGACCTCTGGGTGGTTTCGCGCAATCCCTACCTGCAGGATGACCTGCTGGCCAACAAGAAGCGCCGCAAGGCACTGATTGATGCCATGCAGCATCGCATTCGCGCGATCGACGAGCGCAGCAACGGCAATGCCAAGGTGCTGAAGCTGGTGATCGCGGCGCGCAAGGCGGTGGCGGATTTCGAGAACGACTTCCGCCAGACCGAGAACCTGCGCAAGAAGACGCTCGCCCGACTGGGCCGCATCACGCGCAAGGACAACATCCAGTTCGACGGGCTGGCCCGCGTTTCTCATGTGACCGACGCCACCGACTGGCGCGTTGAATATCCCTTTGTCGTCGTCAATCCGGATACCGAGGAAGAGGTCGCCCCCATCGTCAAGGCGTTGATCGAACTCGGCCTGACCATCATCCCGCGCGGGGGCGGTACCGGCTACACCGGTGGCGCCGTGCCGCTGACCAAGATGTCGGCCGTGGTCAATACCGAAAAGCTGGATACGCTGGGCCGCGTCGAAATGGCAACGCTGCCGGGCGTCGGCCGCCAGGTGGCGACGATCCGCTGTGGCGCCGGCGTCGTGACGCGCCGCGTCATGGAGGCGGCGAACGAGGCGGGCCTGGAATTCGCGGTCGACCCGACGTCGGCCGATGCCTCCTGTATCGGCGGTAACGTGGCGATGAACGCCGGCGGCAAGAAGGCCGTGCTGTGGGGTACGGCGCTGGATAACCTCGCCTCCTGGCGCATGGTGACGCCGGATGCGACCTGGCTCGAAGTCGAGCGGCTCGATCATAATCTGGGCAAGATTCACGACATTCCGCTGGCCCGTTTCAAAGTCAGCCGTTACGACATCGACGGCAAGACCCTGCAGTCGGAGCCGGAAATCCTCGAGATCCCCGGTCCCAGCTTCCGCAAGGTCGGCCTCGGCAAGGACGTCACCGACAAGTTTCTGTCCGGCCTGCCCGGCATTCAGAAGGAAGGCTGCGACGGTCTCATTACGTCGGCCACCTTCATCCTGCACCGAATGCCCAAGCATGTGCGCACGGTTTGTCTGGAGTTCTTTGGCCACGTGGCGCTGGCCGTGCCTGCCATCGTCGAGATCAAGGATTATCTCGACGCCCATCCGGACACCTTGCTTGCGGGTCTGGAGCATCTGGACGAACGCTATCTGAGGGCGGTCGGTTATGCGACCAAGGCCAGCCGTAACGAACGGCCGAAGATGGTGCTGATCGCCGATATCGCCAGCGACGAGGAAGACGGCGTCGGCGAAGCCGCCTCGCATATCGTACGTCTCGCCAATGCCCGCGGTGGCGAAGGCTTCATCGCGGTTTCGGCCGAGGCGCGCAAGAAGTTCTGGCTCGACCGCGCCCGCACCGCCGCCATCGCCAAGCACACCAACGCCTTCAAGATCAACGAGGACGTAGTGATCCCGCTGCCGCGTCTGGGTGATTATTCGGACGGCATCGAACGCATCAACATTGAGCTTTCGATCCAGAACAAACTGCAGATGGCCGTGGCGCTGGAGAACTTCCTCGAAGGCGAACTGCCGCTGCTGAAGGACGAGGACGGCGAATCCAGTCCCGACATGCTGGAAGCCAAACGCAAGCAGGCCCTGGATCATCTGCTTGCGGTTCGCCTGCACTGGAAGAACATCCTCGAGCATCTCGATGCGCCGGTCTCGGTGCTCGGTCCGGAATATGCCGACCTTGCCGTCGAGAACGTGTTCCGCGCGGTGCAGGAGCATCAGGTGCGCGTCTCCTGGAAGCGCGAATTGAAGAGGCCGCTCGGCATCATTTTCACCGGCCGCGAGTATACGAAGATACTCGAGCGCATGGACGAGATTCACAAACAGATCCTGAAGAGCCGCGTGTTCGTCGCTCTGCACATGCACGCCGGCGACGGTAACGTGCATACCAATATCCCGGTCAATTCCGATGACTACGAGATGATGCAGAGTGCGCATCACGCCGTGGACCGCATCATGAAGCTGGCGCGGAGCCTGGATGGCGTCATTTCCGGCGAGCATGGAATCGGCATTACCAAGATGGCCTTCCTTGACGACAAGGTCATCGAAACCTTTGCCGAGTACAAGCAGAAGGTCGACCCGGAAGGGCGTTTCAACAAGGGCAAGCTGATGGCCGGTTCCGGTCTGCAGAACGCCTATACGCCGTCGTTCGGTCTGCTGGAGCAGGAATCCATCATCATGGAGCAATCGGCTATCGGCGAGATTGCCGACTCCATCAGCGATTGCCTGCGTTGCGGCAAGTGCAAGCCGGTCTGCAGCACGCATGTGCCGCGTGCGAATCTGCTGTATTCGCCGCGCAACAAGATTCTCGGCACTTCGTTACTGATCGAGGCGTTCCTCTATGAGGAGCAGACCCGGCGCGGCATCTCGCTTAAGCATTTCGACGAATTCAACGATGTTGCCGACCATTGCACGATCTGCCATCGTTGCGAAAAGCCGTGTCCGGTCGATATCGACTTCGGCAATGTGTCCATCGCCATGCGCAACTTCCTGCGCGAGCAAGGCAAGAAGCACTTCAATCCGGGTACCGCGCTGGCCATGAGCTACCTCAACATGAAGGACCCAGCCACTATCAAGATGATGCGGGCCG
>JAVEWT010000103.1:0-6116 GCA_034004425.1 Methylophilaceae bacterium | reverse complement strand
CCCCCCCACATCTGGCCGAATGCCAGCGGCAGGGTCTGGAAAATGAGGCCGGGCCCGGCGCTTGGATCCAGTTGGTGCTCGAATACCAGCGCGTAGATGGTGAGGCCGGCCAGCAGGGCGACCAGCGTATCGGCCAGCGCGATATAGAACGAGGTGCGGGCGATCGAGACATGGCGTTTCAGGTAGGAGCCGTAAACCATGACCGCGCCCATGCCGAGGCTGAGCGAGAAAAAGGCGTGTCCCAGTGCTGCCAGTGCTGCCTGTGGCGTGATCTTGGAAAAGTCCGGCGTGAACATGAAATCGAGCGCACGGACGAAGTCGCCCTTGAGCACGCTGTAGGCCAGCAACAGTAACAGGATCGCGAACAGCGACGGCATCAGGATCTTGCTGGCTTTTTCCAGGCCGTGATTGACGCCGCGGGCGACCACCCAGACGGTCATGGCTGTGAACACCGTGTGCCAGAGCAGCAGGGATGACGGCGAGGCGAGCAGGTCACTGAACATGCGGCCGATGGCGCCGCTGTCGGCGCCGTCGAAATCGCCGGTCAAGGCGTGTGCGATGTAGCGGATGACCCAGCCGCCGATGACGCTGTAGAAGGTCAGGATCAGCACCCCGGTCAGTACCCCGATCAAGCCGACCCAGCGCCAGTGCGGCGATGCTGACGCTTCGTGCGCGAGGCGCAGCATGCCGTCGGCCGGATTTCTCTGCGCACGGCGACCGAGCATGACCTCGCACATCATGAGCGGGATGCCGACCAGCAGAATGCAGCCGAGAAACACCAGCACAAAGGCGCTACCGCCGTTGACGCCGGTCATGTAGGGGAATTTCCAGATATTGCCGAGGCCGATGGCGGAACCGGCGGTGGCCATGATGAAGGTCCAGCGGTTGCTCCAGGCGCTTCTGACGGAGGCCCCGCTCATTCCAGGCGCTCTCCGGTCTTGAAGAAGCGATCGGTCTCACTCTTGACGATGCGTGACAGCAGCAGCAGGCCGATCAGGTTGGGGATGGCCATCATGCCGTTCATGAGGTCGGAGAAGTTCCAGACGAACTCCAGGCTGGTGGTTGCACCGACGATGACGGCGGCGATGAAGAATATCCGGTAGACGCGGATGGCACCGGGTCCGAACAGATACTCGACGGCCTTCTCGCCGTAGTAATTCCAGCCGATCAACGTCGAATAGGCGAACAGCACTGTGGCCAGCGCGACGATCAGCGTGCCGCTATGGCCGAGCGTCTCCGCCATGCTGGCGCTGGTCAGCTCAGCGGCGCTGACGCCTTGCGTCCATGCACCTGCCGTCAGGATAACGAGCGCCGTCATCGTGCAGACGACCAGCGTGTCGATGAAGGTCTGCGTCATGCTGACCAGCGCCTGCCGGACCGGATCGTTGGTGCGCGCGGCGGCTGCGGCGATCGGCGCCGAACCGAGGCCGGATTCGTTGGAAAACACGCCGCGGGCGACGCCGAAACGGATGGCGGCAGCGATGGTGGCGCCGGCAAAGCCCCCGCCGGCGGCGATCGGGTTGAAGGCATGGTAAAAAATCAGACCCAGCGCATGCGGGATCTCGGCGGCGTTGAGCGCCAGAACTACTAGTGCGGCGGCGATGTAGCCGACGATCATGAACGGCACGAGGAATGATGTGAAGCGGCCGATGGAGCGGATGCCGCCGATGATGACCAGCGCTGTCAGCACCATCAGCACGAGGCCGGTCGCCAGCGTGTCGATGCCGAAGGTGCTGTGGAAGATTTTCGCTGCGGCGTTGGCCTGCGTCATGTTGCCGATGCCGAAGGCGGCGAGCGCCGTGAACACGGCGAACATCGTGGCAAGCCAGGGCAGGCCGGCTCCCTTGGCGATGTAGTACATGGGGCCACCGCGCATGCCATGCGGACCTTCTTCGCGGTACTTGATGGCCAGTACCGCTTCGGCGTACTTGGTGGCCATGCCCACGAGGCCGGTCATCCACATCCAGAATACCGCGCCCGGGCCGCCCAGCGTGATGGCGGTGGCGACGCCGACGATATTGCCGATGCCGACCGTGGCGGCGAGTGCCGTCATCAGGGCGGCGAAGTGGCTGATGTCGCCCTTGCCGTGCATCTCCTTGTGGAAGATCATGCGCAGCGCCATGGGCAGGACGCGGAACTGCAGCCCCTTGAGCAGCACGCTCAGATAGATGCCGGTGCCCACCAGCAGGATCAGCATGGGCGGGCCCCATACCCAGCCGGATAGGGTGGCGACGAGATTCTCTGCGGCGTTCATGTCTTGTTGTTTTCCCCGGCGGCGGCTTCAGGGTCGATTATAGACAGTTTTGCCGTATCGATGACAGTCTGCTGTCGGTCTAGCGCTGGCCCAGCCAGTCGCGTGCAGTGAGGAAATCGCTATAGAGCTTCGCTTCTGCGCTGCCGTCGGCCGGTCGCCAGTCGTAGCGCCATTTGACGATGGGCGGCATGGACAGCAGGATGGACTCGGTGCGGCCGTTGGACTGCAGGCCGAACAGCGTTCCGCGGTCATAGACCAGATTGAATTCGACATAGCGGCCGCGGCGATAGGCCTGGAAGTCGCGTTCGCGTTCGCCGTAGGGCGAGTCCTTGCGGCGCTGCACAATCGGTAGGTAGGCGTTGATGAAAGCGTCGCCGACGCTCTTCAGCATGGCGAAACTCTGTTCGAAGCCGAGCTGGTGGAAGTCATCGAAGAAGATGCCGCCGATACCGCGCGGCTCCTTGCGGTGCTTCAGATAGAAGTAGTCGTCGCATTCTTTCTTGAATTGTGGGTAGAGTTCCTTGCCGAACGGGTCCAGCGCATCGCGGCAGGTGCGGTGGAAGTGCACCGCATCCTCCTCGAAACCGTAGTAGGGCGTCAGGTCCATGCCGCCACCGAACCACCAGATATCCGCGTCCTGGCTGCCGTTCGGCGCCTTGGCGACGAAGAAGCGCACGTTCATGTGCACGGTGGGGACATAGGGATTGCGCGGATGGAACACCAGCGATACGCCCATCGCTTCCCAGGCACGGCCGGCGGCTTCCGGATGGGCGGCGCTGGCCGACGGCGGCAGCTTGCTGCCCATTACGTGCGAAAAGCCGATGCCGGCGCGTTCGAACACATTGCCTTCTTCCAGCATGCAGGACGTGCCGCCGCCGCCTTCCGGACGTTGCCAGCTATCGTGCAGGAAATGTTTGCCATCGACCATCTGGACGGCTTCGACGATGCGGTTCTGCAGGTTCTGCAGGTATTCGAAAACGGCTTGTGTATTCATGCGGGGTTCCTGAAAAATTGGCTCAAGGCCGGATGATCTTGCCGCTGGCCAGATCCTGAATGATGGAAGGCTTCTTCGCGCGGCCGGTGCGGCCGGCGATGACGCGGACCTGCTTGCCGAACAGGCGCTGGCATTCGCGGCTGGTCCTGGCCGGCTGGCAACCGCTGCGGTTCGCGCTGGTGGAAACCAGGGCGCTGCCTGATTCGCGACTCAGTCTGGCGGTGAGGGCGTGATTGCTGACGCGTACGGCCAGTGTCGTGTGCTTGCCGGTCAGCCATTTTGGACAATTGCCGGCGGCCGGTACCAGCCAGGTATGGCCGCGCACCGGGTTTTGCCAGGATTGCCGTAGTTGGCTGGTCTGAGCAGCGTTCAACGGCGCCATGTAGGGTTGCAGCTTGCTCAGCCGGTCGGCGACCAGAATCAGGCCCTTGCGTTGCGGCCGACCCTTTAGCCGCAGGATGCGTTGCACGGCCTTGCGATTGCCCGGGTCACAGCCGAGCCCGAAGATGGATTCGGTCGGATAGGCGATGACGCCGCCGGATTTCAGGAAATGGCGCAGACCTCTTGAAATCGCCATGGGCGGCCCCGTGTTTCAGCCCTTGACGGCGCGGTAGCCGATGTCGCTGCGATACTGCGCGCCATCGAATCGGATGTTTTCGATGATCTGGTAGGCGCGGCTCTGGGCGTATTTGACGGTTTCGCCGAGGGCGGTGACGCAGAGCACGCGGCCGCCGCTGGTGACGACCTTGCCATCGACCAGCTTGGTGCCGGCATGGAACACCTGCGCGTCCTCCAGGCGCTCCGGCAAACCGCTGATGACGTCG
This sequence comes from Methylophilaceae bacterium, assembly GCA_034004425.1. Classification (GTDB taxonomy): domain Bacteria; phylum Pseudomonadota; class Gammaproteobacteria; order Burkholderiales; family Methylophilaceae; genus UBA6140. The sequence continues at coordinate 2,044 of JAVEWT010000103.1, read as the reverse complement.
CCGCTGCGCGGGTTTTCCGGATAGTTCTCTGCGGCCATGACCACGCCGAGGGCGACGCGACGGTCCCATTCCGCGTTCACTTGATCCAGCTCGCCGTCGATGGCGTGTTCCAGCAGGTCGACCAGATCGCTCTTCAGGCGCAGGAGGATGGGCTGTGTTTCCGGGTCGCCCATGCGGCAGTTGAATTCCAGCGTCTTGACGCTGCCATCGGGGCCGATCATCAAGCCGGCGTAGAGGAAGCCGGTATACGGGATGCCGTCGCTGGCCATGCCTGCTACCGTCGGTGCGATGATCTCGCGCATGGCGCGGGCATGGATTTCCGGCGTGACGACCGGGGCCGGCGAATAGGCACCCATGCCGCCGGTGTTCGGGCCCTGGTCGCCGTCCAGCAGGCGCTTGTGGTCCTGGCTGGTGGCCAGCGGCAGGATGTGCTTGCCGTCGACCATGACGATGAAGCTGGCTTCCTCGCCGGTCAGGAACTCCTCGATGACGACGCGAGCGCCGGCGCTGCCGAGTTTGTTGTCGGCCAGCATGGCGTCGATGGCGGCATGCGCTTCATCCAGCGACATGGCGACCACCACGCCCTTGCCGGCAGCGAGACCGTCGGCCTTGATGACGATGGGCGCGCCCTGTTGATCGACGTAATCATGGGCAGCCCCGGCATCGGTGAAAGTGGCGTAAGCCGCGGTCGGGATGCCGTGGCGCAGCATGAATGCCTTGGCGAAATCCTTGGACGACTCCAGTTGCGCCGCCGCTTGGGTCGGGCCGAAGATGCGCAGGCCGGCCAGGCGGAAGGCGTCGACCACGCCCTGCGACAGCGTGGCTTCCGGTCCGACTACGGTCAACTGGATGTCTTCCTGCTGCGCGAAGGTCACCAGTTCATCGACCTTGGTGATCGGTACGTTGACCATGTCCGGATCGATCGCGGTGCCGGCATTGCCAGGTGCCACATAGACACGGCTGACCGATTTGTTCTGCGCCAGCTTCCAGGCCAGCGCATGCTCGCGCCCGCCGCCGCCGATGACCAATACTTTCATAACTTGCTTCCCTTGAGCGAGGGAAGGGTAAAGGGTGAAGGGTAAAGGGTGAGCCTCAAAGCTTGTACCCTTTACCCTTCCCGCTTCCCCCTTCCCGGTTTTAATGTCTGAAGTGACGCACGCCGCTCAGTACCATGGCCAAACCGTGTTCGTCGGCCGCGGCGATGACTTCCTCGTCGCGCATGCTGCCACCCGGATGGATGACGCAGGCGGCGCCGGCTTCGGCCAATACGTCGATGCCGTCACGGAACGGGAAGAAGGCGTCGGAAGCGACGACCGAGCCCTGCAGCGTGAGGCCGGCGTTCTGCGCCTTGATGGCGGCGATGCGGGTGCTGTCGACGCGGCTCATCTGGCCGGCGCCGACGCCCAGTGTCATGCCGCCGCCGCAGAAGATGATGGCATTGGATTTGACGTATTTGGCCACGCGCCAGGCGAACAGCAGATCTTCCATCTGTTGCGGCGACGGTTGTTTCTTGGTGACCACGCGCAAGTCCTCGCGCTTGATTTCCAGGTTGTCGGCGGTCTGGATCAGGATGCCGGAGCCGACGCGCTTGATGTCGTGCGAATTGCGGCCCTGGTGCCAGGCGCTGTCGCCGCCCGGCGGCAGCGCGATCTTCAGCACGCGGACATTGGCCTTGGCCTTGAAGATATCCAGTGCGTCAGCGCTGAAGTCCGGTGCGATCAGCACTTCGACGAACTGCTTGGATACCGCTTCGGCGGTCGCCCCGTCGATCGGACGGTTGAAGGCGATGATGCCGCCGAAGGCCGAGGTCGGGTCGGTCTTGAAGGCCTTGCCGTAGGCTTCCAGCGTCGTGCTGCCGAGCGCGACGCCGCACGGATTGGCGTGCTTGACGATGACGCAGGCGGTGCTGTCGAAGGATTTGACTGCTTCCCAGGCAGCGTCGGCATCGGCGATGTTGTTGTAGGACAGTTCCTTGCCTTGCAATTGCTCGGCCGTGACCAGCGAACCGGGCGCCGGATGCAGGTCGCGGTAGAAAGCGGCCTGC
>JAVEWT010000102.1:0-6179 GCA_034004425.1 Methylophilaceae bacterium | reverse complement strand
ATAGTCCAGCTCCGAATGCGTCACGCGCACGCGGTGCAACTTGGATTTGAGCATGGTTCTTTGCATGGACTACCTTGTTGATTTAAAAGGACGCTTATTATAGTCAGTTCGGGGCGCCGGTGCAAAAAATGCGGTTTCGCATGGCCGTCATCGCGCTTGGCCGAGCGGCGGCCGTTCAGTCCAGGCTGAACTCGAGGTTGTCGATCAGGCGGGTCTTGCCGAGGCGGGCTGCGGCCAGCACGACCAGCTGGCGTTCGGTATTTTCTGCGGGCAGCAGCGTTTGTGCGGAACGAATCGAGACGTAGTCGACGATCCAGCCGAGCTGGGTCAGGTACTGTGCGGTCTGCGCTTCGATGGCGGCAAAATCCTGCTCACCTTTTTTTGCGGCTTCGACCACCAGTTGCAGCGCTCGCTGCAACCTTGGTGCTTCCAGCCGCTGTGCGGCTGACAGGTAGCCGTTACGCGAGCTCAGGGCGAGGCCGTTTTCATCGCGCTTGGTGTCGACGCCGATGATCGCTATCGGCAGATTCAGCTGCTTGACCAGTTCGCGAATGATAAACAGTTGCTGGAAATCCTTCTTGCCGAACACCGCGACCTGCGGTTGCACCATGTTGAACAGCTTCAGCACGACGGTGGCGACCCCGGCAAAATGGCCAGGCCGCGCGGCGCCGCAGAGCTCATTGGCGATCGGCGGCGGATTGACGGTAATGGTCTGCTCGACCGGATACATCTCCGCTTCGCTCGGCGCGAACACCACATTTACCCCGGCTGCCTGCAGTTTTTCGCAATCCGCATCCAGCGTGCGCGGATAACTGGCGAGGTCTTCGTTGGCGCCGAACTGCAGCGGGTTGACGAAGATGCTGACGACGACGCATCGGCCGTGCTGTTTCGCAACCTCGACCAGCTGCAGATGGCCGGCGTGCAGGTTGCCCATGGTGGGCACGAAGGCGATGGCGGTTTCTTTTGCCAGACGCTGCCGCAAACCGGCAACCGTGGTGGTGATTTCCATGTGAGTTTGGCTCAGTAGCTGTGTTCGGCGGTCGGGAAGCTGCCGTCCTTGACCGCCCGGACGTAAGCGGCAACTGCCGACTGGATGCTGTCCGCGCCCAGCATGAAGTTGCGCGAGAATCTCGGCGATTTGCCGGCATAAATACCCAGCATGTCCTGCAGCACCAGCACCTGGCCGTCGCAATCCGGTCCGGCGCCGATGCCGATGGTCGGGACACCGATGGCCGCCGTGATTTCCCGCGCCAGCGTTGCCGGCACCATTTCCAGCACCAGCAGTCCTGCACCGGCGTCGGCCAGCGCTTTCGCGTCGGCCAGCAGTTGGGCGGCGGTCGCCTCGTCGCGGCCCTGTACGCGGTAGCCGCCGAGTTGATGCACCGATTGCGGGGTCAGGCCCAGATGGCCGCAAACCGGGATGCCGCGCTGGGTCAAAAAGCGCACGGTTTCCGCCATCACCGCACCGCCTTCCAGTTTCACCATTTGCGCGCCGCTCGCCATCAGTCGGGTGGCGTTGCGCAATGCTTGTTCCGGGTTCTGCTGGTAGCTGCCGAAGGGCATGTCGCTGACGATATAGGCGGTCTTCGCGCCTTGGGCGACGCAACGGGTGTGGTACTGCATGTCGTGCAGCGTGACAGCCAGCGTGCTGTTGGCACCTTGCAGTACCATGCCGAGCGAATCGCCGACCAGCAGCACGTCGACGCCCGCGTTCTCCAGCAAGGCGGCAAAGCTCGCGTCATAGCAGGTTAGTACGGCGATTTTTTCGCCCTGCCGTTTCATGTTCTGCAGCGTGGTCAGGGTGGTGGCAGTCATCTGCTACTCCAGACTGGGGTTGAAGAATTCGCGCCGGCTGCGGATCTGCAGCGCGCGTTCGATCAGCATGTCGAGCGAGGCCTCATCAGCGGCGATGTTGAGCTTCTCGTTGTTGACGATGAGGATGGGCGAGGCGTCGTACTGATGGAAGAATTCGCTGTAGGCATCGGCCAGCCGCGCCAGGTATTCGCGCGGGATTTCCTGTTCATAGTTGATGTTGCGCTGGGCGATGCGGTCCAGCAGGGCGTCGACCGGGGTCTGCAGGTAGATGACCAGATCCGGCGTCGACGCCTTCAGTTGCAGGTGCTTGTAGATCTGCCTGTAGAGCGCGAATTCCTCATCGTCGAGGTTGAGGCGGGCGAAGATCGGGTCCTTTTCCAGGAAGAAATCGGCGATGGTGGCGGAGGCGAACATGTCGCGTTGGGTCAGGTCGCCCAACTGGCCGGCGCGCTGGAACAGGAAGAACAGCTGGGTCGGCAGTGCATAGCGCTGCACGTCCTGGTAGAAGCGCGGCAGAAAAGGGTTAGCCTCGGCGTTCTCCAGCAGCAGCGTCGCCGCGTAGCGATCGGCCAACTTGCGCGCCAGCGTGGTCTTGCCGCTGCCGATCGGGCCTTCGATGACGATGTGCGGATAGCGGTCGGTTAAATCGGTCTTGATGATGGTCATTGCGGGATGCTCATAGCCTGTCGCGCCGTTGTTTCAAAGGGTCGTTCTGGTCACGCCCTGATCAGGGCAGGCTGCGGCCAATTCTGCCACCGTGCGACCCTCCAGATCCGGGTCGGAAATGACCAGATCCGGCGCGATTTCTGCCAATGGTAGCAGCACAAAGCCGCGTGTGTGCATGCGCGGATGTGGCAGCGTCAGTGTTTCGGTCTGCATGCGCACGTCATCGTAAAGCAACAAATCGAGGTCGAGCGGCCGCGGTGCATTGGGAAAAGGCCGCTCGCGGCCGTGCAGATTCTCGATCGCCAGCAGGTAATCGAGCAGTTTTTCCGGCGCCAGCGCGGTTTTCAGTTCGACCACGGCGTTCATGAAGTCCGGCTGGTCTTCGTAACCCAGCGGCGCTGTGCGGTAGAGCGAGGATCGTTGCACCACCTCGGTCCGCGGAATGGCGTCGAGTTCGTCGAAGGCCTTCATGATCTGGTGCGCCGGCGAGTTCAGATTGCTGCCGAGCGCGACGAAGGCGCGACTCATGCCGCCTGGCCCCCGGCATCCGACTGACCGCCTGCGGATTTGGTGCGCCGGCGACGGCGGCGCTTTTTCGGTTGGGTGTCCGGCAGCAGCATGGCGGCACGTGCCTCGCCATCGGCATGGGCGAAGTCTGTCCACCACTGGCCGAGTTCGGCCGGTACTTCGCCGGATTCGCAGCGCAGCAGCAGGAAGTCGTATGCAGCGCGGAAGCGCGGGTGTTCGATCAAGCTGTAGGGCCGCTTGCCGCCGCGCTGATCGAAACGCGGTTGCATGCCCCAGATCTCGCGCATGGTGCTGCTGTAGCGTTTGTGGATGGCGAGTTTTTCGGCCTGAATGTCGCAGACTTCGTTCATCGCCAGTTGCAGCGCCGGGATCGGACGTTCGCCTTGCGCCTGGATGCGGTTCCAGGCCGTGAGTACTTCGTGCCAGAGCAAGGTGGCAAATAGAAAGCTGGGCGATACCGGCTTGTCCGAAAGCACGCGGTCGTCGGTGTTCTGCAGTGCCAGCGTGACGAAGCGTTCGCCCAGCGGCTGTTCCAGCGCCACGTCGAGCAGCGGCAAGAGGCCGTGATGCAGGCCGTGCTTGCGCAGTTCGCGCGCGCTTTCCATGGCGTGGCCGGAGAGGAACAGCTTCAGCATCTCGTCGAACAGGCGCGACTCAGGCACGTCCTTCAACAAGTCGGCCATTTGCGGGATCGGTTTCTCGGTGGCACGGTCCAGCTTGAGGCCGAGCTTGGCTGAGAGGCGTACGGCGCGCAGCATGCGCACCGGGTCTTCGCGGTAGCGGGTGGTCGGGTCACCGATAATGCGCAGCACGCCGGCCTTGATGTCGGCGACGCCGTTGTGGAAATCCAGCACCTCCTCGGTGGCCGGGTCGTAGTAGAGGGCGTTGGCGGTGAAGTCACGGCGAAGTGCATCTTCTTCCTGGTTGCCGAACACGTTGTCCCGCAGGATGCGCCCGCTCTCGGCGGTCTTGGCATGGTCGCTCTCGGCCAGATGGCTGCCGCGGAAAGTCGAGACTTCGATGGTTTCGCTGCCGAACATGACATGCACCAGGCGGAAACGGCGGCCGATGATGCGCGAGCGGCGGAAGATGCGGTTGACCTCCTCCGGCGTGGCATTGGTGGCGACGTCGAAATCCTTGGGGGCGCGGTTCAGCAGCAAGTCGCGCACGGCGCCGCCGACCACATAAGCCTCGAAACCGGCTTTTTGCAAACCTTCGGTGGTCTTCAACGCGGCGGAGCTGAGCAGCTTGCGGTCGATGCCGTGGATGCGATGAGGGATGATCTGCGCGTTCTGGTGAGGGTTGCCGGCCGGCTTTTTGCCAGCTTTCTTCTTGCCGGGGTTGAATACCCGTTGCAGCAATTTTTTGATCATTAGAGGTAAGGCCTGAATCCAATCAGCTAAGTGACCGGATTATAACGTAAAGCCGGTGTTTCGGCTTTACGTTATGCCTTAGCCTATCATCCGGTCAGGCTGGCTGTTGCAGAAAGACCCGTACATTTCTCGGGCTGATGAACACGGTCTGCCCGATGCTGATGTCGAGTTCCCTGAAGCGTTCTCGCGTCAGTTCGGCCTCAACGATATCGGTGTGGTCAGCGCGTTGCAGTTCAAGCCGGACCAGCGGCCCCAGCGAGTGGATGTAGCTGATGGTCGCCTCGAACGACGGATTGTCCCCGCGGGTCTTGCGGATGTCGATATCGTGAGGACGCACGTAGGCCGAGGCAGCGCTGTCTTCTGTCTCCCGGTGACCATCGAGTTCGATCTCGATCTCGCCGATATGGGCGCGACCGGCGTGCACGCGGCTCTGGAACAGGTTGACGTTGCCGAGGAACTGATAGACGAAGGGTGAGGCCGGGTGATCATAGACTTCCTGTGGCGTGCCGATCTGCTCGACATTGCCCTGGTTCATGACGACGATACGGTCAGCCACTTCCAGCGCCTCTTCCTGATCGTGCGTGACGAAGACGCTGGTGATATGCAGTTCATCGTGCAAGCGGCGCAGCCAGCGGCGCAGGTCCTTGCGTACCTTGGCATCGAGCGCCCCGAACGGCTCGTCCAGCAGAAGCACCTTGGGTTCGACCGCCAGCGCCCGGGCCAGCGCGATGCGCTGACGCTGGCCGCCGGAAAGCTGTGGCGGGTAGCGATCCGCCAGCCAGTCCAGTTGCACCAGGCTGAGCAGTTCGTGCACTCGCCTGTGGATTTCGGCCTCGGTCGGTCGGGTTTTCTTCGGGCGCACGCGCAGGCCGAAGGCGACGTTCTCGAATACGGTCATGTGGCGGAATAGCGCGTAGTGCTGGAACACGAAGCCAACCTGGCGCTCGCGCACGTCGCGGTCCGTGGCTTCCTCGCCGTGGAACAGGATGCTGCCGCTGTCGCTGTTTTCCAGGCCGGCGATGATGCGCAACAGCGTGGTCTTGCCGCAACCGGATGGGCCGAGCAGAGCGACCAGTTCTCCGCTCGGTACCTCGAGACTGACGTTGTTTAGGGCATTGAACTGGCCGAACTGCTTGGTGATGTTTCTGATTTCGATACTCATGGTTTACCTCGTTATTGCTCGGAGAGTTTTTCTTCGTTACTGGCGTCGCGCTCGATCTTCCATTCGATAAAGCTCTTCAGTGCCACCGTGACCAGCGCCAGGAAGGCCAGCAACGAGGCGACGGCGAACGCGGCCGCATAGTTGTATTCGTTGTAGAGGATCTCCACGTGTAGCGGCATGGTGTTGGTCAGGCCGCGGATGTGGCCGGAAACCACCGAGACGGCGCCGAACTCGCCCATGGCGCGGGCATTGGTCAGGATCACGCCGTAGAGCAGGCCCCACTTGACGTTAGGTAGCGTGATGCGCCAGAGGATCTGCCAGCCGGAAGCGCCGAGTACCAGCCCCGCTTCCTCCTCCTCCTTGCCCTGTGCCTGCATCAGCGGAATCAGCTCGCGCGCGACGAAGGGAAAGGTGACGAAGATCGTTGCCAGCACGATGCCGGGCACGGCGAAAATCACCTTGTAGTCGTGTTCGATCAGCCAGGCGCCGAACCAGCCCTGCAGGCCGAAGATCAGAACGTAGATCAAACCGGCGATGACAGGTGAGACGGCGAACGGCAGGTCGATCAGCGTGATGAGAATGCTCTTGCCCTTGAACTCGAACTTGGCGATGGCCCAGGCGGCCGCCACGCCGAA
>JAVEWT010000101.1:0-6215 GCA_034004425.1 Methylophilaceae bacterium | reverse complement strand
TCAGGTCCGGGTCGTGGTCGCCGAAGAAGCTGCGGTTATCTGCCTGCAAGGTACCGCGCAGCTTGAACACATGGGCACCGTCGGCCGAGCCGATGGAGAAGCCGCCGCTGTTGGCTTTGATGACGGGAGCAGCCTTCTTGTCTGCGGCTGCCTTTTCTTCCGCAATCTCGCCCTTGCGGTCGAGCACGCGGATCTTCTGATCCAGCTCCTGCACTAGCGCGCGCAGGGCTTCCAGTTCGCTGTTGTCGTTGGCAAACGCGTTGCCGGAAAATGCCAGTGCGCCGCTGCCGATGAGCGTGGCGGCGATCAGGCCGTGTATCTGAGTTGCTTTAAAAGTCATGATGAACCCCTTTTAGTTGTTCGCCTCCGGTAGTCCGGTCGGTTCATCGATTTTCTGGATTAATAGTTTGCCGCTGCTTTTGCAGTAGGGTGATTGAGCGTAGACGAGTTGAGTTTTTGCGTTGTCTGCTCAGCACTTTGGCCGAAGCGGACCTTCTCGCGGCGCTCGATCTGCGTGACGCGGTTGTCGTGCACGGTGATCTCGACGGAACCGTAGCGTAGCTGCTCGATGGCGTGCAGCACTTCACGGATGATGTCGTCGCTGAGCTGGGTTGAGTGCTTGAGTGACATGGCTTGCTTTCCTTGCGATACGTTGAGAACGTTGCGAACTTTAGCAAGCCGAATTAATAATTAAAAATAATTTGTTTTAATATATTAATAACTAAAAAGAATATATGGGGATGGCGAATGCCGTAAATGAAAAAGGCGCCATTAGAGACGCCCTGGTTGAATGCTTGAACCTGAAAAAACATTTTTTGCCACAGAGGGCACAGAGTTCACAGAGAAAAAACATAGGGTTTGCCGGAATCCAGACTTGTCTGTCGGCTGATGCTTTCAATGTCAGGCGATCCGCTTTGCCTCTGTGGCCTCTGTGCCCTCTGTGGCTAATGTATCGGTTTCAAGTCTGAAAATTACCTGCTCTCGTTTTTCCAGAGAACATCGGGTACGTCAGCCTGTTTGTTGATGGCGCGGCACATGACGAACAGCAGGTCGGACAGGCGGTTGAGATATTGCAGCGAAATGGTGGTCACTGGTTCTTCGCGGCTGAGGCGGGTGAGTTGGCGCTCGGCACGGCGGCAGACGGTACGCGCCAGATGGCAATATGCGGCCGCGCGCGAACCGCCGGGCAGGATGAATTCCTTCAGTGGCTGCAGTTGTTCGTTCAACCGGTCCAGTGTTTCCTCCAGCGCACTGACTCGTTCGGCCTTGACCATGGCATGGCCGGGAATACAGATCTCGCCGCCGAGGTCGAACAGGTCGTGCTGCACGCGGGTTAGCGTGTCCTGAATCTCGGCGGCTAGCGGTTCGCTCAGCAGGATGCCGATGACGGCATTCAGCTCGTCGACATCGCCCATGGCTTCCACGCGCAGGCTGTCCTTGTTGGTGCGGCTACCGTCGCCGAGTCCGGTGGTGCCATCGTCGCCGGTGCGGGTGTAGATTTTGCTGAGTCGGTTGGCCATGCGTATCCTTGTGTTAAGCGGTCATTTTATCGGGTTGCCGCCATCAAGACCATGACATGCGGTCGCCAGTTCAGCTAAACTCGTTGTCATTTTGAATCCATTCCTTTTCCCGTGAGCCAGACCGCTTCCGCCACGCCCGCAACCGCCCCTGTCGGCGTCTTCGACTCCGGTATCGGCGGCGTCTCGGTGCTGCGCCACATCCGCCAGTGGTTACCGCACGAGCACCTGCTCTATTGTGCGGATTCCATGCATGCGCCTTATGGCAGCAAATCCCCCGACTTCATTCGCGAGCGCTCACATGTCCTTGCCCGCTTCCTGATCGGGCAGGGTGCCAAGGCCATCGTGGTAGCCTGCAACACCGCGACAGCCGCAGCGATCGGCAGCTTGCGCGAGCATTTTGCGCTGCCTGTGATCGGCATGGAGCCGGCCGTGAAGCCGGCAGCGGCTGCCAGCAGGAACGGCGTGATCGGCGTGCTGGCCACCATCGGTACGTTGAAGAGCGCGCAGTTCGCCGCTCTGCTGGAAAGCTACGGTCGGGATGTGCGGGTGGTGACGCAAGCTTGCCCGGGTCTGGTGGAATGCGTGGAACGCGGCGAACTCGACAGCGCTGCGACCGATGCGTTGATTGCTGCTTATTTGCAGCCGTTGCTGGCGGCCGGTGCGGACGCTATCGTGCTCGGCTGCACGCATTACCCGTTTCTGCGCGAAGCCATCGCGCGTCAACTGCCGCCGGGCATCATGCTGATCGATACGGGTGAGGCGGTCGCCCGGCAACTCAAGCGGCGCTTGCAGGAGACCGGGTTGCTGAACACCGGTGAGGATGTACCGGGCACGAGGTTCTGGATCAACCGGGCAACCGTAGCCGAATTTGAACAAACGGCAAGGGTGGTCGAGTTGTTGTGGCGGGCGGATGGACGCCCTGACTTCCGACGCTTGCCGGAGCCTGAATCAAACAAAAACGCCGGTTTGCCCTGAGGCGCAAACCGGCGTTTTCGGTTTTAATGCCGCTACAAAAATTAATGCAGCAGAACGGCGGCTCAGCCTAGTGACCGTGCCCCACTGTTTCGCCCGCCTTCAACTTGTAGTGGGTGCCGCAATAGGGGCACATGGCATGACCGCTGGCTGCGATATCAAGAAAGACGCGAGGGTGCGAGCACCATAGGGCGACTTCCCTGGTCGGGCAGTGCAAAGGCAAATCCTTTGCACCGACTTCGATCTCTTTTGACTGTTCGGTCATGCCCGGATCCTTTTATACCAGCGTCAGCCAGTCCTGATGCTTGGGCGAACGACCCTTGACCACATCGAAATAGAGGGATTGCAGCTTCTCGGTGATCGGGCCGCGACCGCCGTTGCCGATCTTGCGGTTATCCAGTTCGCGGATCGGCGTGACCTCGGCGGCGGTGCCGGTGAAGAAGGCCTCGTCGGCGGACCAGACTTCATCGCGCGTGATGCGCTTCTCGATCACCTGTAGACCCATCTCTTCAGCCAGTTCGACGATGGTATCGCGCGTGATGCCTTCCAGCGCGCTGCTAAGGTCGGGAGTCAGCAGCTTGCCCCTGCGCACGATGAAGATGTTCTCGCCGGAGCCTTCGGCGACGAAGCCGTCGACGTCCAGCAGCAGAGCTTCGTCGTAGCCGTCCTGGATGGCTTCCTGATGAGCCTGGATCGAATTCATGTAATTGCCGCTGGCCTTGGCCTTGCACATCGTGACGTTGACATGATGGCGCGAGAAGGAGGAAGTCTTGACGCGGATGCCTTTTTCCAGCGCTTCGTCACCCATGTAAGCGCCCCAGCTCCAGGCGGCGACGATGACGTGGGTGGACAGGGTCTTGGCCGAGATGCCCATGGCTTCTGCGCCGTAGAACGCCATCGGGCGGATGTAGGCGGATTCCAGCTTGTTGTCGCGCACGGCGGCCTTCTGCGCTTCCATCAGCGTTTCCTTGTCGTACGGCATCTTCATGCCGAGGATGTGCGCGGACCGGAAGAAGCGGTCGGTATGGTCCTTCAGGCGGAAGATGGCGGTGCCCTTGTCGGTCTTGTAAGCCCGTACGCCTTCAAATACGCCCAGGCCGTAGTGCAGGCTGTGGGTCAGTACATGGGTGGTGGCATCGCGCCACGGAACCATCTTGCCGTCGTACCAGATAAAACCATCGCGGTCAGCCATGGATTGAACAATAGCCATCTTCAAAATTTCCTAGCAAGCAAAAATGTCAATTGTAATCTTAACCTTGGTGCCTTGAATAGCCGAAAGACAGGAGTTTCAGGGGATTTTTAATGCGAATGGAAAAAGCGCCCGACCCAGGCCTCAAATACAGTTGGGATTGACCCCGGCCGGGAGCGACATGCCGTAGTTGACCATGAGGGCGGCGTTCGGGTCGTTCTCGAGTTGTGCCGTATCCTGTTCGCAATCGGTCAGATTGCCTTCACCCTCGGCGCCGGTCGCGGCGGTCGGTGCGAGATTCAGTACGAACAGCTGCGGGCTGGTCAGTGTATTGAATTGCGGGTTTGCATCGACCAAGCCTGCCGCATCACGCGGCAGGGTGCCGATGTCATTGCCGGCCGACGGCTCGGGTTGTGCAGGCTCCGGCGCGGTCAGGATGGTGAAGTCGCTGCCGGTAAAGCCGGTCAATAGATAGTTCGCGTTTGCCAGCAGGCTGCCCTGGTTGATGGCGTAGCGGCCGGTGGCTTCGCCTGCATCGCGTGCCAACAGGCCTGAGAACGCGTCGTTCAGGCTGTCGCTGCTTGCCAGCCCCATGTCCCCCACGCTGAAGGTGAAGATGGGGTCTGTCTGGCCGATCACTTTCGACTGGCCGGGATCGACGATTACCGAGATCGGCCGGCGATCGATATCGCCCGTTGCCGTGGAGTTGATGGTACCGATCTGGTAGCCGTAAACAGGCTTGCCCCCCTTGGACGCGGTAATGTCGAATACGCCGGTGACCGTCTTGCCGGTGCCGGCATTCTTGTCGCTGAAGCTGGCGCTGGTGATCGTCCCGAGCGTGACGCTATCGCCGTCGATTGCACCGGAAACATAGGAAACATTGAGGCCGGCAGTGGTTGCGGTCGAGGTGCCGTCGTAGATCTTGCTGGCGACGCTGCCACTCATGTTCGCGTTGATGGCAGGGGCGAGAGAGTAGATGAAGCCGTCGTTGGCGCCCAGTATCGTGTCTCCGAAGCCGGCGTTGTATTGCTTGAAGTCGTGTGCGCTCAGCATGTTGGTGCTGCGTGTATCCAGTGCCGGATCGGTCGAGTAGACCAGCCAGCGCCCGCCGGGCGTGCTCAGCGAACGGTTGCCGGAGGTGATGAAGTTCCCCGCTGTCACTAAGCGGATAGCGTCACCGCCGTTGCTCGCACTTATATTACCGGCCAGTGTCAGGTTCCCGCTCAGCGTTCGTGCCAAAAGTGAACCGACTGTGCTTGCATTCAGGTTCATTGCGTTCTGGTCAGTGATGTTGACGTTGTTGCCGTTACTGATGGTAACGGCGTTGAAGTCGTTGCCGGCATTGCTGAGTGCGATGTTGCTGGAACCTGCTGCCAGCGTGGTTGTACCGGTTACAGTGACGGCGCCGTTTTGTGTGATATCGCTGCTGGTGCCGAGGTTGAGCGTGCCGCCCACGGCCGATGTGCCGAGTTCGAGCGCATTCGTATCGCGCAGGCTGACGTTGCGGCCACTGTTGATGAGAACGCGGCCAAAGTCGTTGCCAAGGTTGTTGGCCGTGATGTCGCGCACGATGTTCATGCTGACGTCGTGGCCATTGGCATCGACCGGACCGGTGAAGGTCAGGTTGGTGTTGGCATTGCTCGTGGTGAAAGTGGTTGCCGCACCGAGTTTGACTGCATCGCCGTAACTTTGCGAGCCTGTGGTTTTTACGCTGCCGCCGTTAATGATAGTGCTGCCGCCGGCATTGGTCGTGATGGAGCCGAATGCCAAAGTATTGCCGACGTCGCCCTCGAAGGTGGTGTTGCCGTTGCTGTTGATCGCGAGCGTGCGATTGCCGCCGCTGGCATCCAGCGTGCCGTCGAACCGGACGTTGCCGCCGTTGCCGCTTCCGGCATTGCCGCCCATGGCGGCCATGGTGGTGTTGGCCGACAGCAGGGTGTTGCCTGTCAGCGTGATGTCGCCGCCATTGCCGGAAATGCCGCCGTTGCCGTTGCCGCCGCTGGTCGTGATGCTGCGCGTGGTGATGGTTGACGTACCGCTGGCGGCCGTCAATGTGACATTGCCGCCGTTGCCGCCATCCGTGCCGGTGCCGTTGCGGCTGGCGCCGGCGGCGGTGATGGCGAGCGTGTTCAGAGTGCTCGCACTGTTCAGGGTCACATTGCCGGCATGGTTGCCGCTGGAGTTGGTATTGGCCATGCCGCCGCTGGCGACGATGGTGCCTACGCTGATGGCGCCCATGTTGCTGCTGATGTCGATGTCGCTGCCGACCCCGTTATTGCCGCCGGTCGTCGTGATGCTGCCGGTGCTGACCGCACTGCCGCTGATGGCGACATTGCCGGTGGAAGTGACGCTGCCGCCCAAGGTGCTGTTGCCTGTGCGCAGAGTGATATTCCCGGTTGTGACAATACCGTCAGCGGTGATATCCATCTGCCCGGCAGCGCCGCCATCGGCGGCGGCACCGGTTGCGGCATTGCCGCCGCTTGCTGTCAGGGTTGTCGTCGTGACATTGCCGTCCGCCGTCAGTGTGATGCTGG
>JAVEWT010000100.1:0-6246 GCA_034004425.1 Methylophilaceae bacterium | reverse complement strand
CATGGTCAACACGTTGATCATGAACTCGACCTGGAGCGTGCTGCACGCCATCTACAATCTCAAGCACGAGGCCAAGTCGAGAGAGATCTACGGCGAGATGAGCGAGGAGGAGGCCATGCAGCAGTTGCGCGAGATGCGCGCCCTGTTGCAGGACCATCGGCCCCTGATCGGCGATGCGAACCTGCCCACTTTCACACGCCAGACGGCGACGGTGCGCCGCGACAAGCCGCTGAATCTGGTCATCATCCTGCAAGAGAGCCTGGGCGCCACTTTTGTCGAATCGTTGGGCGGCAGGCCGGTGACGCCGGAGCTGGAAAAACTGAAGATGCAGGGCTGGTGGTTCGAGAACCTCTATGCCACCGGCACCCGTTCGGTGCGCGGTATCGAGTCGGTGGTGACCGGCTTCCCGCCGACGCCGGCACAGAGCGTGGTCAAGCTGTCGCTGTCGCAGGACCATTTCTTCACGCTGGCCAGCCTGTTCAAGAGCAAAGGCTATCTGAACGAATTCATCTATGGCGGGGAAGGGCATTTCGACAACATGCGCAACTTCTTCATCAACAACGGTTTCGATCAGGTGGTGGACAAGAACGACTACGCCGACCCCGTGTTCACCGGTAGCTGGGGCGTTTCCGATGAGGACCTGTTCAACAAGACGCACGAACAGCTGATGCAGCACCATGAGAACGGGCAGCCGTTCTTCACGCTGGTGTTCACTTCCACCAACCATTCACCGTTCGAGTTCCCGGACGGCCGCATCGAGCTGCATGAAGAGCCGAAGGCGACCGAGAACAACGCCGTGAAGTACGCCGATTACGCCATGGGCCAGTTCTTCCGGCAGGCTCAGGCCAGCCCTTACTGGAAAGACACCGTGTTTCTGGTGGTGGCCGACCACGATATCCGCGTGCGCGGCGACGACCTGGTGCCGGTCAAGCACTTCCACATCCCCGGCCTGATCCTGGGTGCTGATATAAAACCGCGCGTCATCAAATCCGTCGCCAGCCAGATCGACCTGCCGCCGACCGTGGTCTCGTTGATGGGGCTGGATACCGAGCATCCGATGCCGGGGCGCGACCTCAGTGCCGAGCCGGAAGGTCTGCCAGGGCGCGCCATGATGCAGTACGAGCAGAACTATGCGTGGATGGAGGGCGAAAAGGCGGTGGTATTGCGACCGGGCAAGGCACCGACGCATGCCGTTTATGACAGGATAGCCAAGGAATTGAAACCACAGGCGCCGCCGGCGGATGCAGGCGCGATGGAAAGGCGGGCGCTGGCCCACGTACTGCTGCCGTCCATCCTCTACCGGGAGCAGGATTACCACCTGCCGGACGACAGGCCGGCGGTGGAACGTTGAAGGTCAGAGGTAGATGACGGCGGGGAACACGGCGATGGCGAACACCACCAGGATCCATTCCATGCCCCAGCGTTCCAGATGGCCGGTCATGTGCAGGATGATGGCGATGATGGCACCGATGTTGAAAAGAGCATATAGCATGATGGGTCTTTGTCCTGTGTTCTTAAAGTTAGATACTGTTGGCCGAAAGTAGTAACATCAAATCTGATGATGAAACTATACGGAACATGCATTCCAAACATCTGAAACTTCCAGCATGGCTGATCGTGCTCTGGCTCGTCAGTCTGCAGATACTGGCACCGTTTGTCCATGCACACATGGAGAAGAACGGCATCGAGCACGCCAGCGTCATGCATCTGCACACGGCTGCCTCCCCTGCACATCATGCCCATGATACAAATCCTGTGCTGGAAAATCCACATGGGCCGCATCAAATCGTCACGGTCGCCCAGGGTATCCTCGGCAAGATCGACCTGACGGATTGGCTGAACCTGCTACCTGCCTTCTTCGCCGCCATGACAGTCACCCTGCTGGCCGTGTTTGTCGGGGTTTCAACCTATCGTCACCGGATGATTCCGGCCAGTCGTCACCGAAGTCCTCAGCCACACGCCCCACCAGCCTTCTGATTTCATCCCGCGCGCCGGGTCTCGATTCCATTAGGAGCCGGGACCGGGCCAGGGCCAGTGTTGTTCTGGCCATAAGCACGAAATCAGGAGATTCACATGATCGCCCGTTGTTTTATCCAACCTGTGGTTGGGCTCTTTTTATCCATCGCCTTGCTGTCGCCGGCAACAGCCGTCGAACCGGAACATCAGGACCCGCTGGCGACCGATCCGGCCTTGAGCCTGCAGGAGACCCTGGAACTCACGTTCAAGCGCAATCCGCAGCAGTTCCAGTTGCAGGCGCGTGACCGGGGTGTGTCCGCGCGTCGCCTGTCTTCCGGCAGCCTGTTGCCGAAAGCGCCGGCACTCGCCTTGAGTCATCAGAACGATGCAGCAGGCAGCGGTCGCGGCGAGCGCGAATGGCAGGCCGATGTGGAGATTCCGCTCTGGCGACCGGGTCAGCGCGCCGCGCGCACGGCGGTAGCCGAGAACGCCGAACAGGATCTGCAGGCCAGCCGCGGACGCCTGTTGCTGGAAGTGGCCGGTCAGCTGCGCGATGCCATCTGGGAACTGAAGATGACCGAGAGCCAGCTCGAACTGGCGCGGCAGCGATACGAGACGGCGCAGGCGTTGCAGCACGATGTCGAACGTCGCCATCAGGCCGGCGAGTTGGCCCGGACCGACCTCATGCTGGCGCAGCAGGAGGCGCTGCAGGCGCGGACCGAGTTCGTGCGCGCCGATGCCGAGCTGAATCACGCCCGTCACCGTTACACCATATTGACCGGCCTGCAGCGGATTCCGGCCCGGCTGGAAGAAACGCAGTCGTCGCTGACGACCTACAGCGAGGCGCATGCATTCTGGCAGGAGGCCGAGGCGCGGGTGAAGCTGACGGAACAGGAGCGTAACCTGAGCACGGTGGAGAGCCGCGACAACCTGCAGTTGGTGGTCAACACGCGCAGCCAGCGCGGCGCCTTCGATAACGCCTACAACGACAGTGTCGGTCTCAGTCTGCGTATCCCATTGAGCAGCGAGAGCCATACTGCGCCGCAGCTGGCCGCGGCGGACATGCAGGTGGCGCAGGCGGTGGCCGAACGCGAGCGCCTGCGCTATCTGCTGGAGAGTGCCATGCACGAGGCGGAACACAATCTGGCGACGACGCGCGCGGAACTGCAGATCGCCAGCGAGAAAGAGGCGATCGCCCGCGAAAGCCTGCGACTGGCCGAAAAGGCCTTCCAGCTCGGCGAGACCGATCTGGTCGCGCTGTTGCGGGTGCGGGCGCAGGCCTATGAGGCCGGCCGCGCACTGAGCGCACGACAGATACAACTGCAATGGGACATTGCCCGCTATAACCAGGCTGTAGGAGTATTGCCATGAACAAGAACAAAAGCATTTGCCTCGCTCTTTTCCTCACCATCCTGCTGGCGCAACCGTTGCTGGCGGCGGAGCCGGAGCCGAACCCAGGGTCTGACCCGGCAAGCGCACAGATCGCCATCACCCCGGCCCAGCAGCAGATGCTGAATATCAAGGTGGCGCCACTTGGCGCCAGCGCCAGTCTGGCCAGTCAGCGACTGGCCGGCGAAGTGGTGATCCCGGTCACGCAGGAGCGCGTGGTGACGACACCGCAATCCGGCCTCGTGACCGAACTCCATGCTTCGGCCGGGCAATCGGTGAAGAAGGGTCAGCCGCTGGCGCAGATCAGCAGCCCGGAGATGGTCGGCCTGCAAAGCGAGTACCTGCAGGCGTTGACCCGGCATCAGCTGGCCGCCGACATGCTCAAGCGCGACAAGGAGCTGTATCAGGAGGGCATCATCGCCCAGCGACGCTTTCTGGCGACCCAGAGCCAGCATGCCGAAGCCTCGGCCGTGCTGGCTCAGCACCGGCAGGCCTTGCAGCTTGCCGGCATGAGCGATGCCGCCATCGCCCAGCTGCAGAAAAGCGGACGCATGAGCAGTGGTCTGACGCTGACGGCGCCGATGGACGGCCAGGTGATGGAGCAGATGGTCAAGGTCGGCCAGCGCGTGGAGATGTCGATGCCGCTCTATCGGGTCGCGAAGCTCAGCCCGCTCTGGGTGGAGATACGCTCCCCGCTGGCAATGCTGGATACGCTGCAGCCGGGGCTGGCGGTGAAGCTGCCACAGGCCGGTATCGAAGGCAGGCTGGTCAGCATCATCCGCAGCGTCAACCGCAACGATCAGACGCTGCAATTGCGCGCCGAAGTGACGGCGGGTGCGGAAAAGCTGATACCGGGGCAGTATGTGGAAGTCGAGATCGTGCCGCCGGATTCGGCGGCGAGCGGCCGTCGGGCTTTCGTATTGCCTAAGGCGGCTGTCGTCAGAAGCGGCAGCGCCCACTACATTTTCGTGCAGAACGCGCAGGGATTCGTCGCGACCGCGGTCGAGGTGCTCGGCGAGAAATCCGGTCAGGTGTCGATCCGGGCCGAGCTGACCGGTAATGAGCAGGTCGCCGTCGCCGGCACGGTCGCGCTCAAGGGCAAGTGGCTGGGCGTGGGAGACGAATGATGCTGGCCCGACTGATACAGTTCGCGCTGACCCAGCGGCTCTTGATGCTGGTGATGACGGCCCTGTTGCTGGGCCTTGGCATCCTCTCCTTCCGCGCCCTGCCGATCGACGCGTTTCCCGATGTGTCCACCACCCAGGTCAAGATCATCATCAAGGCGCCGGGCATGACGCCGGAGGAAGTGGAAAGCCGCATCACCTCGCTGATCGAGGTGGAGATGCTGGGCCTGCCGCGGCAGACCATGCTGCGCTCGGTCGCCAAATACGCGATGACCGACATCACGGTCGATTTCGCCGAAGGCACCGACATCTACTGGGCGCGGCAACAGGTCGCCGAACGCCTGACCGGCGTCTGGGACAACCTGCCGGCCGGCATCTCGGGCGGCATGGCGCCGATGACCACGCCGCTGGGCGAGATGTTCATGTTCACCATCGAGAGTGATGCGCTCAGTCTGCAGGAAAAGCGCAGCCTGCTCGATTGGGTCATCCGGCCGCAGCTGCGCACCGTTCCGGGCGTGGCTGACGTCAATGCGCTAGGTGGCCTGGTGCGCACCTTCGAGGTGATTCCGGACAACGCCCGCATGTACGCCAGATCCGTGACCCTGCAGGATTTGCAGACGGCGCTGACGCAGAACAACAGCAACGACGGTGCCGGGCGGCTGGACGATGGCGAGGAGGCGCTGCTGGTGCGCTCCGAAGGCCGCTTCGTGACGCTGGAGGATGTGGCCAATACGGTCATCCGCAGCGCCGATGGCGCGCCGCTGCGCATCATGGATGTGGCAGAAGTGAAGGTCGGCGAGCTGACCCGTTACGGCGCCGTCACCAGCAACGGCAAGGGCGAGGCGGTGCAAGGGCTGGTGCTCGGTTTGCGCGGCGCCAATGCCCAGCAGTTGGTGCGCGGCGTCAAGGACAAGCTGGCAGCGATGGCGCCGACGCTGCCGGAGGGTGTCTCGGTCAATGTCTTCTACGACCGTGGCAGCCTGGTCGAGCGCGCGGTCAACACGGTGTCGAAGGCGCTGATCGAGGCCATCGTACTGGTGCTGATCCTGCTCGTGCTGTTTCTCGGCAACCTGCGCGCGGCGCTGACGGTGGCATTGGTGCTGCCGTTGGCCGCGCTGATCACCTTCATCCTGATGCGCCAGTTCGGCATCTCCGCCAACTTGATGAGCCTCGGCGGACTGGCGATCGCCATCGGCATGCTGGTCGATGCGGCGGTGGTGGTGGTCGAGAACATCGTTTCCCATCTGGCCGACAGCAAACGTGTCGAGAACCTGCCGCGCCTGCACCTGATCTACCGCGCCGTGCGTGAAGTCAGCGTGCCCATGGCCTCCGGCATCATGATCATCATCATCGTCTTCCTGCCGCTTTTGACCCTGCAGGGGTTGGAAGGCAAGCTGTTCTCGCCGGTGGCGCTGACCATCGTCTTCGCGCTGGGTGGTTCCCTGCTGCTGTCATTGACGGTGATTCCGGTGCTGGCATCGTTCCTGCTGAATAAGGTTTCGCACGAGGAGCCGTGGCTGGTGCGCAAGGCGCAGGCGGCTTATCTGCCCGCGCTGCACTGGGCGCTGGCGCACAGCCGCATCGTCATCGGCTGCGCACTGGCGGCGCTGGCGCTGACGGTTCTGGTCTATCTGCAGATCGGCAAGACCTTCATGCCGACCATGGACGAAGGCGACATCATCATCGGCGTCGAGAAGCTGCCCTCGGTCAACCTGCAGCAGAGCGTCGAGACCGACCTCATGATCCAGCGCGCGATCATGGAAAAGGTACCGGAGGT
>JAVEWT010000006.1:0-30354 GCA_034004425.1 Methylophilaceae bacterium | reverse complement strand
GATGCTGCCGTTGCTGGTGAGCGGCGTCGGCACGCCGCTGGAGTGGCCGATGGACACCACGTTCTGGCCCTTTTCCAGATCGCTACCGCTGCCGAGGCGCACTGGCTTGACGTCCAGGTCTTCGGTCTTCAGCAGGCAGAGGTCGTGCCAGCGGTTGGCCTGCACCGAGACGATATGATACGAGTCCTCGCCGCGCGATACCCAGGCCTTCTCGGTTTCACGGAAAGTATGGCAGTTGGTCAGCACCTGGTTGTCGCCGACGACGACTCCGGAACCATAGGCGAGCCCGCCGTCCATCTTGTAACCGCGTACCATGACCGACGAGAAATAGGCTTCCATCAGAGCGGCGCGGTCGTAAGCGTATGCCGCGGGCAGGAAGCTGACAGCAGCGATCAGAACAAGAAAATAACGCATAAGATTCCCCAGAATGTGGCGTTTGGCGCACTTAATGTTGATGACTGGAAACCCTGCGCAAAGTTCTGGCACGGATCGCTGGCCTGCAAAGTTAATGGGTGCGGTGCAAAGCCCTGATAAAATGCTACTTTTGTTTGATGACCAGAGCCGTGATCGTTACCTTTCCCGACAGCAGATATGAGTTGCACCAGCCATTCCCGCCGGCCGGCGACCAGCCGCAGGCCATCGAGAAGCTGGTGCAGGGGCTGGAGCAGGGCATGCGTTTCCAGACGTTGCTCGGTGTGACCGGCTCCGGCAAGACCTACACGATGGCCAACGTCATCGCCCGCACCGGCCGGCCGGCCATCGTCATGGCGCCGAACAAGACGCTGGCGGCACAGCTTTACGCCGAGTTCCGCGAGTTCTTCCCCAACAACGCGGTGGAGTATTTCGTTTCCTACTACGATTATTACCAGCCCGAGGCCTACGTGCCGTCGCGCGACCTGTTCATCGAGAAGGACTCCAGCATCAACGACCACATCGAGCAGATGCGGCTCTCTGCCACCAAGGCGCTGCTGGAGCGCGAGGACAGCATCATCGTCGCCACCGTGTCGGCCATCTACGGTATCGGCGACCCGGGTGAATATCACGGCATGGTGCTGCATATCCATCAGGGCATGAAGATCCCGCAGCGCGAGATCGTAGCCAAACTTGTCGCCATGCAGTACGACCGCAACGATTTCGATTTTTCGCGCGGGGCGTTCCGCGTGCGCGGCGATGTCATCGACGTTTTCCCGTCCGAGCACAGCGAGACAGCGGTGCGCATCAGCCTGTTCGATGACGAGATCGAGAACATTACCTTGTTCGATCCGCTGACCGGACAGATTCACAACAAGATCCACAATTTCCGCATCTTCCCGTCCAGCCACTACGTGACGGCGCGCGAGGCGACGCTACGCGCGATCGAGACCATCAAGCAGGAGTTGCGGGAGCGGGTGGATTTCTTCATCAAGAACAACAAGCTGGTGGAGGCGCAGCGCATCGAGCAGCGCACGCGCTTCGATCTCGAGATGCTGAACGAGATAGGCTTCTGCAAGGGCATCGAGAACTACAGCCGCCACCTGACCGGGCGCAAGCCGGGCGAGGCGCCGCCGACCCTGATCGACTATCTGCCGGCCAATGCGCTGATGATCATCGATGAGAGCCACGTGACCGTGCCGCAGATCGGTGGCATGTACAAGGGCGACCGCGCGCGCAAGGAAAATCTGGTCGATTATGGCTTCCGCCTGCCTTCGGCGCTGGATAACCGGCCGTTGCGGTTCGAGGAGTTCGAGAAGGTCATGCGCCAGTGCGTGTTCATCTCGGCGACGCCAGCCGATTACGAGCGCAACCATCAGGAGCAGGTGGTGGAAATGATCGCGCGTCCAACCGGTCTGGTCGATCCCGAGATCATCGTCAAGCCGGCCGATACGCAGGTCGATGATTTGCTATCGGAGATCAAGCTGCGGGTGGAGGCGGGCGAGCGTGTGCTGGCGACCACCTTGACCAAGCGCATGGCCGAGGACCTCACGGATTATCTGTCGGAACACGGCGTCAAGGTCCGCTATCTGCACTCGGATATCGATACCGTGGAACGGGTCGAGATCATCCGCGACCTGCGGCTCGGCGAGTTCGACGTACTGGTCGGCATCAACCTGTTGCGCGAGGGTCTGGATATTCCGGAAGTTTCACTGGTGGCGGTACTTGATGCCGACAAGGAAGGCTTCCTGCGTTCCGAACGCTCGCTGATCCAGACCGCCGGCCGCGCCGCGCGCAATCTGAACGGCAAGGTCATCTTCTACGCCAACAACATCACGCGCTCGATGAAACTGGCGATGGACGAGACCCAGCGCCGGCGCAAGAAACAGCTTGCCTTCAATGCCGAGCATGGCATCACGCCAAGAGGCGTCAGCAAGCGCATCAAGGACATCATCGACGGCGTTTACGACAAGGACGAAGCCGAGCGCGAGCGCAAGGTGGCGCAGGATCGGGCGCACTACGAGGCCATGAGCGAGAAGCAGATCCTGAAAGAGATGAAGCGTCTGGAAAAGGCCATGCACGACAGTGCGCAAAACCTGGAATTCGAGAAGGCGGCGGAATACCGCGACCAGCTGAAGAAACTAAAGGTGAAGTTCTACGGCGCCGAGATACCGGATCAATCCCTGACCGAATAGTATCGCCGGCCATAGGCGACGAAAATGTGTTTCTCGGGTTGATTGCATTGATGGTCCGGTTCGCTTTCAGGACGGTTTCTATCACTAACAGACAGCCTAAGCGCAAATAAAAAGCCCCGATAAGTCGGGGCTTTTTATTGTCTTGCGGGCTTCAGGCGGGATTACTTCTCGGTCTGCACGATGACCAAGGGTTCATCGGCTGCCTGTTCGTTGGCCTTCTGTTGCCAGGCGGCAGGCTTGCGCGCCCTGGGCTTGGCCGGAGCTTCGGGCGCTTTTTCCACCTGGATGGCTTCGCCCTTGGTTTCCACCAGTTGCAGGCCGCTGGCGGCAAGGTCGAGCGGCTTTTCTTCTACCGGCTTGCGACGGCGCGGAGCACGCGGCTTCTTCTCGGCTTTCTCGGCCTTGTCTTGCTTGGCTTCAACCTCAGCGGCTTCCGCTTTTTCAGCGCCTTCGCCGGTTTCGGCTTTGGGCTCAGCCTTGGCAGCTTCCGCGGGCTTCGCGGCCTTGGTCTTTTCGGTAGCCTTGTTGCCGTCAACTTCAGCCTGTTCTGCCGCAGTTGCGCTTTCGGCCGGTGTGATCTCGACCTTGGCTTCGATCGCAGGTTGCGCGGTTACCGTGATTTCAACCGGTGCCTGTGCCACTGCGGGCTGGCTGCTGGCAACCTCGGCGGCGACCGGGGTCGCAGCCTTGATGCTCTCAACCTGCTCGGCGTTGGTAACGCCGCCTGCCTGCTGCTGATTTTCACGTGTAGCGTTTTCGTTACGCGGACCGCGATCGCGACGATTGCGGCTGCGGCGGCTGCGCTGTTCGCCGGCGACTTCACCGGTGGCTGTGGCCAGTGCCGGTTTCTGCTCAGTTTGTGGACGCTCTGCCGGCTGGCGATCTGCCTGTGGACGTTCGTTGCGTGCCTGCTGTTGCGGGCGCGGTTGCTGGCGGTTGCGCTCGCCATTGCCGCCGCGTTCGGCGCTTGCGCCGGCTTGTGGGCGTTCTGCGCGCTCCTGGCCGCGAGTGCGGTCACGATCGCGGCCGCGGCCGCGACGGTTGCCGCGCTGGGCTTCACGGCTTTGGCCGGACTCGCTGCCGGTTTCCTTCTCTTTTTCCTTGCCCATTCCAAAGAAGCCCAGAATGCGGCTGACGATGCCCGGTTGCTTCTCGGTCTTCACCACGGGCGCTTTTTCTGCCGGCGCCGGTGATGCCGGCGTGATGCCCTTCACTGCTGCTTCGGGTCGTGCCGGTTTGGTTTCCTGCTTGCTGCTGACGATTTCTTCCTCGCTCGGCAGTTCGACCATCTGGTAGCTGGCACGACTGTGCTCTTCCTTCACGTCGTCGTGACGTACGCGGGTGATGGTGTAGTTGGGGGTTTCAAGATGGATGTTGGGAATCAGCACCACTTCGACGCCCATGCGTTGCTCGATCTTGTGGATGTCGGCACGCTTCTCGTTGAGCAGGAAGGTTGCGGCTTCCACCGGCAGTTGTACCTGGATGATGGCGCTGTTTTCCTTCATGGCTTCTTCCTGCGTAATGCGCAGGATGTGCAATGCGGTCGACTCGATGCCGCGGATGTGGCCGGTGCCGTGGCAGCGCGGACAGGGGATGTGGTTGGATTCTCCGAGGCTGGGGCGCAGGCGCTGACGCGACAGTTCGAGCAGGCCGAAGCGCGAGATCTTGCCGGTCTGAACGCGTGCGCGATCGTAATGCAGCGCATCGCGCAGGCGGTTTTCCACGTCACGCTGGTTGCGCTGACTTTCCATATCGATGAAGTCGATCACCACCAGGCCGCCGAGGTCGCGCAGTCGCAGTTGGCGTGCCACTTCTTCGGCCGCTTCGAGGTTGGTGTTGAAGGCGGTCTGTTCGATGTCGGCGCCCTTGGTAGAGCGGCCGGAGTTGACGTCGATCGAGACCAGCGCCTCGGTGTGGTCAATGACGATAGCGCCGCCCGAGGGTAGACGCACTTCACGCGCAAAGGCGGTTTCGATCTGGTGTTCGATCTGGAAGCGCGAGAACAGCGGGATTTCGTCCTGATACAGTTTGACGCGAGCGACATTGCTCGGCATTACGTGATTCATGAACTGAACCGCTTGTTCGTGGATGTCCGGCGTGTCGATCAGGATCTCGCCGATATCGGGCTGGAAGTAATCGCGGATGGCGCGGATAACCAGACTGCCTTCCTGATAGATGAGGAAGGCGCCGGCCTGAATGGTGGAGGCGCCTTCGATAGCGGTCCACAGTTGCAAGAGGTAGTTGAGGTCCCACTGCAGTTCTTCCAGGCTACGGCCGATGCCGGCGGTGCGGGCGATGATGCTCATGCCGCTCGGGACTTCCAGCTGGGCCATGGTGTCGCGCAGTTCGTTGCGGTCTTCGCCTTCGATGCGGCGCGAAACGCCACCGCCGCGCGGATTGTTCGGCATCAGGACCAGATAGCGGCCGGCCAGTGAGATGAAGGTGGTGAGGGCAGCGCCCTTGTTGCCACGCTCGTCCTTGTCGACCTGAACGATGAGTTCCTGGCCTTCTTTCAGGACGTCCTGGATGCGGGCGCGGCCGCCTTCCGGGTCGTTGAGGAAGTAGCTGCGGGCGACTTCCTTGAATGGCAGGAAACCGTGACGTTCGGTGCCGTAATTGACGAAAGCGGCTTCCAGCGACGGCTCAATGCGGGTGATGACACCTTTGTAGATGTTGCTCTTGCATTGCTCCTTGCCGGCGGTTTCGATATCGAGATCGATGAGTTTTTGCCCATCGACGATGGCGACGCGCAGTTCTTCCGACTGCGTCGCATTGAATAACATGCGTTTCATTAAAGACTCCCGCGCTCCTGGCGGGCGGTGAGGTTGCTGTTGAGACAGCAGGCAGTATTTGCTGGCAACCCGGATTCTGCGAATCGGGTTCAGGTTTTTAAGCAGCGCCTGACAAGACTTGGGGTTCAGGTCACTGCAAGTAGCACGAGCAGTGGTGCGCATTTATGCTGCGCACGCAGAAGCGCTTTTGACTAACACATAGCTCCTGAGGCACAAGGCACTCAAGACCGGTTACCGTGATGTTGTACGCACTCAGCATGCTGAGGTCACTGGAAACCATCTGTTTCGACATGCGTTAACAGATTGAATTGCTTGACGAAATTTCTCGTAAACGTTCAGTGTTTAATCTCTTTGCGTTGATTCTGTTTGAAACTGTTTCTCGGCTAAGCCGACAATATCGGCTAAAATTCCATATTCCAGCTAACTCTTACCTTGCCTTGCATTGGCAACATCATCTGCGGTGGCTAGAGCGCAATAAATTTGTGACAAATTCGCTACTTGTTTTATTTGGCGAGCGAGTTAACCAAGGTATTTGTTGTTCCAATTTTGGTATTTCCAGAGCCAAGCGCATGTGCGGTTGGGTCAAAAAATTGGCGCATTTAATACATTTTTTTAAATGCAAACGTAGTATAGGCGAGATGACCGATATAAGCAAAGCAAGTATTACCAAATCAAGTCAGCCACTTGCAGAAAACAAGCCGAGCGTGACCATGCATACCGTCGATGAGGGCAGTGCCGGACAGCGCATCGACAACTTTCTCGCCAGGATCCTGAAGGGTGTCCCCAAAAGCCATGTCTATCGCATTCTGCGTAGCGGCGAGGTGCGGGTAAACAGCAAGCGCATTGATGCCAGTTACAAACTGCTGATGGACGATGTCGTGCGTGTGCCGCCGATCAGAATGGCGGAGAAGACTGCCGTGGCCGAGTCCGGGACCGGTCAAACGCCGAAATTCGACAAACACATCGTGTTCGAGGACGACGCATTGCTGGTGATCGACAAGCCGGCCGGCTACGCCGTGCATGGCGGTAGCGGCATCAGTCGCGGTGTCATCGAGCAGCTACGGCTTGAGCGCCCGCGTGCCAAATTCCTCGAACTCGTGCATCGTCTCGACCGCGAGACTTCCGGCATTTTGCTGCTGGCGAAGAAGCGGGCGGCATTGGTGGCCCTGCACGAGGCGATCCGCAACAATCAGACCGACAAGCGTTATCTGATGCTGGTGCACGGCGACTGGACCGAAAAGAAAAAACGCGTGAACCTGCCTTTGCACAAATACGTGCTGCCCAGCGGCGAACGGCGCGTGGCTGTGCAGGAGGATGGCCAGGATTCGGAGACCGTATTCTTCCTGCGCAAGCGTTTCGGCGAGTTCAGCTTGCTGGAAGCGCAACTGATCACCGGCCGCACCCATCAGTTGCGCGTGCAACTGGCGCATCTCGGCTTTCCGATCGCGGGCGACGACAAATATGGTGACTTCAGCGTCAACAAGGCCATGCAGAAGCGTGGCCTGAAGCGCATGTTCCTGCATTCGGCAGAAACCACGCTGAAGCACCCCTTGAGCGGCGAGAAGTTGAAACTGGTGGCGCCGCTGCCAGTCGAACTCGAGCGCTTTCTCAAACAACTGGAATCGGACACGCAGGGCAAGGCAGATGACTAGACAATATGATCTGATCGTCTTCGACTGGGACGGCACGCTGGCCAATTCCACGCAGATGATCGTCGACTGCATGCGCGCCGCCAGTGCCGAGGCCGGTTTGCCGGTGCCGGCACCGAGCGCGGCCAGCCACATCATCGGACTAGGCCTGGCCGAGGCGGTGCATGCCTTGTTCGGGGAACTCAGTCCGACCCAATATCAGTTGCTGGTGGCACGCTACCGTTATCATTATTATGCGCGCGACGAGGAGACGCCGCTGTTCGAGGGTGTCGTGGCTAGCATGCAATATCTCAGCGATGCCGGCTACATGCTGGCGGTGGCGACCGGCAAGGGCCGTAACGGCCTCAACAAGTCGTTGTCCAAGACCGGGCTGGCGGACTTCATGCATGCCACCCGTTGTGTCGATGAATGTTTTTCCAAGCCGCATCCGCAGATGCTGCACGAATTGATGGACGAGCTGGTGACGACGCCCGGCCGCACGTTGATGATCGGCGACACCAGTTATGACCTGCAGATGGCGAGCAATGCCGGCGTTGACAGTCTGGGCGTGACCTACGGCGCTCACCCGGAAGCGGAGCTGAAGAAGCACCGGCCGCTGGCCTGCTTCGATCAGTTCTCCGCGCTGGACCAGTGGTTGCGAATGCATGCCTGAACACAGCCGTGTCATTTGCCGCAGTGAGGAAGTGCAGGAAAAATCCCTGGGCCTGCGGTTTCCTCTGCCCGAACTGGGTGAACGCGCCACCGGCTTTGTCGTGCGCTACAATGGCGCGTTGCAGGCTTACGTCAACCGCTGCGCGCACCTTCCGGTGGAGCTGGACTGGAACGAAGGCGATTTTTTCAATGTCGGCCGGGATTACCTGATATGCGCGACGCATGGCGCGCATTACCAGCCGGAGACGGGGGAATGCGTGATGGGGCCATGCAAGGGCCGTGGCCTGCAAAAGCTCGAGGTGCTGGAGCGTGATGGCGATGTGCTGATACAACTGGATTCTCTTTTTGCTTAGGAAAGATTGAACATGGCGGATTACTCGAATAGCGGCCCGGACTGGGAACGCAAGACCCTGGAAAAGCTCGCTTTTGCAGCGGTCGATGAACAACGGCGTTCTCGTCGCTGGGGCGTGTTTTTCAAGTCGCTGACTTTTCTTTATCTGATCGTGCTGTTGATGATCGGCATGGACTGGATCGGCAAGGATGCCGTGGCCAAACTGGACCACACCGCGCTGATCGATATCCAGGGCGTCATCGGTGCCGGTGCCGATGCCGATGTCAATGCGGAGTCGGTGGTGAGCAGCCTGCAGGCTGCATTCGACAACAAGCGCACCAAGGGCCTGATCCTGCGCATCAACAGTCCGGGTGGCAGTCCGGTGCAGTCGGGCATTATCAATGACGAGATCAAGCGATTGCGCGCCCTGCATCCGGAGGTGCCGGTCTATGCCGTGGTCGAGGATATCTGCGCCTCCGGCGGCTACTACATCGCGGCCGCCGCAGATGCGATCTATGTCGACAAGGCCAGTATCGTCGGCTCGATCGGCGTGCTGATGGATGGGTTCGGCTTTACCGGGACGATGGAAAAACTGGGCGTCGAGCGCCGCCTGCTGACGGCGGGTGAGAACAAGGCCATACTCGATCCGTTCTCGCCGCCCAACGAGCAGCATCGCCAGTTCGCGCAGAGCATGCTGGACGAGATCCATCAGCAGTTCATCGATGTGGTGCGCGAAGGCCGCGGCGAGCGCCTGAAGGAAACGCCGGAGACTTTCAGCGGCCTGTTCTGGACCGGCGAGGCCAGCATCAAGATGGGTCTGGCCGATGGGCTCGGTAGCTCCGAATATGTGGCGCGCGAAGTGATCAAGGAAGAACGCATCGTCGATTTCACCGTGCGCGAAGACTTTGCTTCACGCTTCGCCAAGCGCTTGGGTGCCACGCTGGCGAATCAGATCTCACTGGGCAATCTGCGCTTGCAGTAAGTTCTGTGTGACCGGGTTTGCCGCCCTGATCCCATAAAAGAACCAATAAAAAGCCCCGGCTGTTTTGCAGTCGGGGCTTTTTGATGTCTGGAGCTGATTACATTGAGTGGATGTAATCGATCAGACCGTTGGTCGAGCAGTCAAAGGCGACGGCGGGGGAGTTGTCAAGCAGTTGCGGCAGGATGCCGCGTGCCAATTGCTTGCCGAACTCCACACCCCACTGGTCGAAGGAGTTGATGTGCCAGATGATGCCCTGCACGAAGATCTTGTGCTCGTAGAGCGCGATCAGTTTGCCCAGCGTGCGCGGCGTCAGCTTTTCGAACAGGATGCTGTTGGTCGGTCGATTGCCGCCGAAGACGCGGTGCGGCAACACGACGCGGATCTCCTCGTCGCTCAGGCCTTGCGCTTCCATCTCGTGCTTCACTTCGAGCGGGGTCTTGCCCTGCATCAGTGCCTTGGTCTGCGCCAGCATGTTGGCGAGCAGAATCTTGTGGTGCTCGTCGCCGTTTTCGCCGACGGCGTAATGGCTCTTGATCGGCATCAGGAAATCGCAGGGGATAAGCTTGTTGCCCTGATGGATCAACTGATAGAACGCATGCTGACCGTTGGTGCCGGCTTCGCCCCATACGATGGGGCCGCTGCTGAAATCGATCTTCTTGCCTTCGCGGTTGACGAACTTGCCGTTGCTTTCCATGTCCGCCTGCTGCAGGTAAGCGGTGAAGCGCGACAGGCCTTGGTCATAGGGCAGGATGGCGTGCGTTTCGGTGTCGAAGAAGTTGTTGTACCAGATGCCGATCAGCGCCATGATCACCGGCATGTTCTGCTCCAGCGGCGCCGTGCGGAAATGGTTGTCCATCTCGTGGCCACCGGCCAGCATGTCCTCGAAGTTGTCCATGCCGACATAGAGCGCGATGGACAGGCCGATGGCGGACCAAAGGGAATAGCGGCCACCGACCCAGTCCCAGAATTCGAACATGTTGGCGGTGTCGATGCCGAAATCCTTGACCGCCTTGGCGTTGGTCGAGAGTGCCACGAAGTGCATGGCGACGTCTTCCGGCTTGCTGGCGCGCTCGAGGAACCAGGAGCGGGCCGAGCGGGCATTGGTCATGGTCTCCTGTGTCGTGAAGGTCTTGGAGGCGACGATGAACAGTGTCGTCTCCGGATTGCAGACTTCCAGCGTGCGGGCCAGGTGTGCGCCGTCGACATTGGCGACGAAATGCACATTGAGTTCGGGCGAAGAGTAAGGTTTGAGTGCGTTGCAGGCCATCAGCGGGCCGAGGTCGGAGCCGCCGATGCCGATGTTGACGACATCGGTGATCTTCTTGCCGGTGAAACCTTTCCATTGGCCGTTGCGTACGCGCTCGGAAAAATCGCGCATCTGCGCCAGCACGCGGTTGACGTCAGGCATGACGTCTTTGCCGTCGACGTAGACCGGCGTGTTGCTACGGTTGCGCAGGGCAGTGTGCAATACGGCACGGTGTTCGGTGAAGTTGATCTTTTCCCCGGCGAACATCTTGTCGCGCATGCCTTCCACGTTCATGTCGCGTGCTAGCTGGAACAGCAGGGAGAGCGTCTTGTCGGTGATGCGGTTCTTCGAATAGTCGAGCAACATGTCGCCAACATGCAGCGAATATCTGCGAAAACGCTCGGGTTCCTTGTCAAACATGTCCCGCATGTGCAGCGGGAATATCTCTTTCTGGTGCTCGGCCAGGGCTTGCCAGACAGGAAAATGGGTAGGGTTAGTCATTTAGAGTGTGATGATTCGGTTTGATTTTTTAGTCTGTGTAGAGAATCTGGAATGGCGCTCATTTTAACTGAAAAATGACCCCAGCTAAAGGCGGCAGCGTGACCACAATCGATTGCGGATGGTGCATCCACGGCGTCGGTTCGGTGTCGACGCCGGCGCCGTTGCCCTGGTTGCTGCCGCTGTAACAGGCGGCATCGCTGTTGAAGATTTCCCGGTAATGGCCGGGCACCGGCACACCAAGCCGGTAGTGCTCGCGCAACACCGGCGTGAAGTTGAGGATCACCAGCACAAAACTGCCGTCGCGCGCCTTGCGCAGATAACTGATGACCGATTGGTCGGAATCGTAGCAATCGATCCATTCGAAACCTTGCGGTTCGAAATCGAGTTCATGCATCGACGGCAGCTTGCGGTAGAGATGATTGAGGTCCTTGCTTGCAAACTGCACGCCGCGGTGCCAGTGGGTGTCCAGCAGATGCCAGTCGAGGCTGGCGTTGACGTTCCATTCGCGGCCCTGGCCGAAATCGTTGCCCATGAAGTTGAGCTTCTTGCCGGGGGTCGTCATCTGGTAGGTCAGCAGCAGGCGCAGGTTGGCGAACTTCTGCCAGGTGTCGCCCGGCATCTTGTCCAGCAGCGAGCGTTTGCCGTGCACGACTTCATCGTGCGAGAAGGGCAGCACGAAGTTTTCGCTGTAGGCGTAGAGCTGGCCGAAGGTCAGCTTGTCGTGATGATAACGGCGATGGATCGGATCCTCGGCGATATAGCTGAGGGTGTCGTTCATCCAGCCCATGTTCCATTTCATCGAAAAGCCGAGACCGCCGAGATAGACCGGCCGCGAGATCATGGGCCAGGCGGTCGACTCCTCGGCGATGGTCAGCGCACCGGGGAAATCCTCATGCGCCATGACGTTCAACTGCTTGAGAAACTCGATGGCGTCGAGGTTCTCGCGGCCGCCGTACTGGTTGGGCAACCATTCACCGTGTTTGCGCGCGTAGTCGAGATAGAGCATGGAGGCGACCGCATCGACGCGCAGGCCGTCGATATGAAATTCGCTGAGCCAGTAATAGGCGTTGGCCAGCAGGAAGTTGCGCACTTCGTTGCGGCCGTAGTTGAAGACGTAGGTGCCCCATTCCTGATGTTCTCCCAGGCGCGGGTCTTCGTGTTCGTAGAGCGCGGTGCCATCGAACCGTGCCAGCGCCCAGTCGTCCTTGGGGAAGTGGCCCGGCACCCAGTCGAGGATGACGCCGATGCCGGCCTGATGGCAGGCGTCGACGAAATGGCGCAGATCGTCCGGTGAACCGAAGCGGTTGGTGACACCGAAATAGCCGGTGGTCTGATAACCCCATGATTCGTTCAGCGGGTGTTCTGAAATCGGTAGCAGTTCGATGTGGGTGTAGCCCATCTCCTTGACGTAGGGGATCAACTCGTCGGCGAGGTCGCGGTAATTGAGGAAATAGCCCTGTGCGTTGCGTTTCCAGGAACCGAGATGCGCCTCGTAGAAGTTGAAGGGCGCATGCAGCCAGTCGACGCTGCCGCGTTGTTGCATCCACTGCTGGTCCTGCCATTGGTGATGGGTCAGTGCCGTGACCTTGGCCGCGGTGCCCGGCCGCTGTTCGAAACTGAAGCCGTAGGGGTCGGTCTTGACGTGAATGTGGCCGGTGTTGCGGTTGCGGATCTCGAACTTGTAGAGTTCGCCGACGCCGAGGCCGGGAATGAAAATGTCCCAGATACCGCTGGAACCGTGCACCCGCATCGGGTGTACGCGGCCATCCCACTGGTTGAAGTTGCCGATGACGCTGACGCGCTCGGCATTCGGTGCCCATACCGCGAAACGTACGCCTTCGATGCCATGCTGCGTGACCAGGTGCGCACCCATGGTCTGGTGCGCCCTTAACAGGCGGCCCTGGCCGAACAGGTAGAGTTCGTCGCTGGTGAGGCTGGATGGAAAGCTGTAAGGGTCGTGCTGTTCGCGGCTGCTGCCGTTGGCCTCGATGCGTAGCAAGCAGGGGCGGACCAATCCCTCGCCGTGCCATTCGAACATGCCGTTGGC
Source organism: Methylophilaceae bacterium (assembly GCA_034004425.1). GTDB lineage: Bacteria > Pseudomonadota > Gammaproteobacteria > Burkholderiales > Methylophilaceae > UBA6140. Next base: position 17,549 of record JAVEWT010000006.1, on the reverse strand, counting down.
ATGGACGCGGGTGAGCGGATCCCAGCCAGCGGCGGTTTTCAGCCAGACACGCTCGGCGTAGGGCAGAAAGGTACGGAACACCTGTTTGCTGGCTGAGCCCTTGGGTGCGTCGTGCAATCCAAGATAGGCGAACGGGTCATGATGCCGGGCATCGAGTACACGTTGCAACTGGTGATCCTGAGTGAGCTTGGCCAAGATTTTCTCTTTATTCTAAAAATTTTCCGGATACCGTTCGATTCTACTAGATTCCTGTCAAAAATCGCGCCTATAATGGCTTCAAGGTCTTGGTGAATCGGCGCAAACGCCCGTCTACAGGCCTTCTTCGGCGCTCGCCAATGCCAAACTATAAATCAGGAGAGCTCAAAATGCAGCAGGATTTAACTTCTTCCCGTTTCATCAGCGCATTAACCAAGAACACCGTCGCCCTCATCCTGGCGGGTGGCAGAGGCAGCCGGCTGAAGGACCTGACCAATTGGCGAGCGAAACCGGCGGTACCCTTCGGCGGCAAGTTCCGCATCGTCGACTTTCCGCTCTCCAACTGCATCAACTCCGGCATCCGTCGGGTCGGTGTCGTCACCCAATACAAGTCGCATAGCCTGATCCAGCACATCCAGCGCGGCTGGGGTTTCCTGCGCGGCGAGTTCAACGAGTTCGTCGAGTTGTTGCCGGCGCAGCAGCGCATCGAGGAGGAGTGGTACAAGGGCACGGCGGACGCCGTGTTCCAGAACCTGGACATCCTGCGCCAGATGGCGCCGGAATATGTGCTGATCCTGGCCGGCGACCATATCTACAAGATGGATTACGGCCAGATGCTGGCCGACCATGTGCGCAACAAGGCCGACATGACCATCGCCTGCATCAATGTGCCGATCGAGGAAGCGCCGGCCTTCGGCGTACTCAAGGTGGACGAGCAGTCGCGCGTCATCGACTTCCAGGAGAAATCGCCCAATCCGGATCCCTTGCCGGATGACCCGACCCAGGCCTTCGCCAGCATGGGCATCTATGTGTTCAATGCCTCCTTTCTTTACGAGCAACTGATCCGCGACGCCGACGACCGTCATTCCTCGCACGATTTCGGGCATGACATCATCCCGTACCTGATCAAGAAATACCGCGTGTTCGCCCACCGCTTCACCGACAGTTGCGTCGGCGCGGCCAACGGCAACTACTACTGGCGCGACGTCGGCACGGTTGATGCTTATTGGGAAGCGAATATGGAGCTGACCAAGGTGGTGCCGGAATTGAACCTCTACGATCACAGCTGGCCGATCTGGACGCACCAGGAGCAGTTGCCGCCGTGCAAGTTCGTCTTCAACGACGAGGGGCGCTGCGGCGGCGCGACCGATTCGCTGGTTTCCGGCGGCTGCCTTATCAGCGGCACCAAGGTGCATAACTCGGTACTGTTCTCCGATGTACGCGTGCATAGCTACAGCCAGATCGACGGCGCCGTTCTGCTGCCCAAGGTCGAGGTCGGCCGCCATGTCGTGCTGAAGAACGTCGTCGTTGACAAATCGACCCGCATTCCGGAAGGCATGAAGATCGGCGTCAATCCGGAAGAAGACCGCAAGCGCTTCCATGTCTCGCCCAAGGGCATCACGCTGGTGACGGCGGAAATGCTTGGGCAGGCGACGCATTACGCCCGCTAGTTTCAGGGGGTGCCTGATGACGGCACCCCCGCAGGTTTCATTTTGAAATAAAGGTTGCACCCATGTCTGCGTCATCCAAGCTTTACCTCAATCTCTACTGGCACATGCACCAGCCGGATTATCGGGACAGCATCACCGGCGAGTATGTCCTGCCATGGACCTACCTGCACGCGCTCAAGGATTACACCGATATGGCCTGGCATCTGGAGGCCAATCCGGCGGCGCGCGTCAGTTTCAACTTCGTCCCGGTGCTGCTCGACCAACTGGAAGACTATGCCGAGCAGTTCAGGCAGGGCGAGATCCGCGACCCGCTGCTGGCTCTGCTGGCGGAGAAAGATCTGAACAATCTGTCGGACGACCGCTGCGAGCTGATCATTCAGAGCTGTTTCAAGAGCCATCATGAAAAGATGCTGTCGCCGTTCGCGCATTACCAGCGGCTCTACAACATCTTCAAGACGCTGGAATCGGAGAGCGTGACGCCGTTCAACTATCTTTCTGCCCAGTACAAGGCCGATCTGCTGGTGTGGTATCACCTGGCATGGACCGGCGAGAGTATCCGCCGCGAGAACAAGCTGGTGCAGAACCTGATGACCAAGGGCTTCCAGTTCACGCTGGACGACAGATTGAAGCTGTTCAAGCTGATCGGAGAACTTATCAGCGGCCTCATCCCGCGCTATCGCAAGCTGCAGAAGAGCGGCCAGATCGAGATATCCTCGACGCCGCACTACCATCCGATCCTGCCCCTGTTGCTCGATTTCCGCGCGACGCGCGACGCCATGCCTTATGCGCCGTTGCCCGGCAACAGCATGTACCCGGGCGGCAGGCAGCGCGCCGAGGAGCACATTCTGCAGGCGCAGGCATCGCATGCCAAACGTTTCGGCGCCAAGCCGGCCGGCATGTGGCCGGCGGAGGGCGGGGTTTCGCATGCCGCCTTGTCCCTATTGGCACAACATGGCGTGCAGTGGGCTGCGACCGGCGAAGGCGTGCTCGCCAACAGCCTCTACAAGTCCTACCAGACCTCCGAACTGCCGCCGCGCGCGGAATACCTGTACAAGCCTTACCGGGTGACCGACGGCACGCATGACATCACCTGCTTCTTTCGCGATGACCTGCTGTCGGACAAGATCGGCTTCGAGTATTCGAAACTGCACTCCAACGATGCCGTGCGTGATTTCGTCAGCACACTGGAACACATCCAGAAAACCACGCCCAAGGGAAAGCATCGTGTCGTCAGCGTCATCCTCGACGGTGAAAACGCCTGGGAATACTATCCGTACAACGGCTATTACTTCCTGAGCGAGCTGTATCAGGCGCTGGCCGCGCACCCCGACATCGAGATGACGACCTTCAGCGAGACCCTGCAGATGTGCGCCGACAAGGCCATCGAGACGGCGGATCTGCCGACCGTCGCCGCCGGCAGCTGGGTTTATGGCAGCTTCAGCACCTGGATCGGTTCGCCCGACAAGAACTACGGCTGGGACCTGCTGTGCGAGGCGAAAAAAGTCTATGACAAGGTCATGCAGTCGAATCAGCTGAACACGGAAGAGAAGGCCGCCTGCGAACGGCAACTCGCCATCTGCGAAGGCTCCGACTGGTTCTGGTGGTTCGGCGACTACAACTCCGCGATGAGCGTCGACAGTTTCGACCGGCTATATCGGCGCAATCTCGGCAACCTCTACCATCTCCTGAAGCAGCCGGTGCCGGGCATCCTCAATAAGCCGATCAGCGCCGGCAGCAGCAATGCGGACGCCGGCGGTGCCATGCGCCGCGGCCAGGAAGCGTAATCATGAATTCATCAACATTCTGCAAGGGGCGGAATCGTGGCTAAGACAGTCGCATTGTTGTTAGGGGTGCACGCGCACCAACCCGTGGGTAATTTCGAATGCGTGCTGGACGACGCGCACGTGCGTTGCTACGGCCCCTTCCTGCGGGTGCTGCATCAATACCCGGATTTCAAGTTCGCCATCCACCTCAGCGGCTGGCTGCTTGAATACATGATGAAGCACTTTCCGGAGGACATGGCGCTCTTGAAGGAGATGGTGGCTCGCGAGCAGGCCGAGCTGTTCGGCGCCGGCTTCACCGAGCCGGTGCTGGCGGCGATTCCGGCCCGGGATCGGGTCGGCCAGATCAAGAAGCTGTCTACCTATTTGCACAAGCAGTTCGGCGAAACGCCGCACGGCGCCTGGCTGACCGAGCGCGTGTGGGAATCGACCGTGGTGCCCGCCTTGTCGGAATCCGGCATCCGTTATGTGACGGTGGACGACTACCATTTCATGTGTACCGGCAAGGAAAGCCGGGTGCTGGGCGGCTATTACTCGACCGAGGAAGACGGCCACCAGATCGATCTGTTCCCGATCTCCGAGGCGCTGCGCTATCGGCTGCCGTTCTCGCCGGCGGAAGAGGTGGTCGGCTATCTGGAAAGCCTGGCCGACGAGAGCAAACAGGCGGCCGCCATCTATTTCGACGATATCGAGAAGTTCGGCATCTGGCCGGAGACCTATGAATGGGTCTACGAGCGCGGCTGGCTGCGCAATTTCATCGAAGGTGTACTGCGCTCCGAAATCATCAAGCCCATGCGCTACAGCGATTATCACGCCATGGCCAAGACCCGCGGCGTGGTCTATCTGCCGACCGCCTCCTACATCGAGATGAACGAATGGACGCTGCCGGTGCCGGCGGCGCATCACTACGCGGACCTCGTGCAGCAGGAGAAGTACAACAACCGCTATGAAGTGACCAAGCCCTACATCCGCGGCGGTATCTGGCGCAACTTCTTCATGCGCTATCCGGAGTCGAACTGGATGCACAAGCGCATGCTCAAGCTGTCCCAGCGCTTTCACGCATTGCCGCCCAACAAGCAGAGCGGGGAAATGCTCGAAGCCCTGTACGAGTGTCAGGCCAACGATGCCTACTGGCATGGCCTGTTCGGCGGCCTCTATCTGCCGCACCTGCGCCGCGCCGTCTACAACGCCCTGCTGAAACTGGAAGCCATGCTGGACAAGGTCGATGAGCGACCCTACAAGGTCCTGCAGGATCTGGACATGGACGGGCACGACGAGGTGTTCCTGCAGAACGGCCAGCTGCAGGCAGTCGCCAGACTGGACGGCACGGCGTCGATCTGCGAGTTCGATACCTACGCGCTGTACCACAATTTCGGCGACACGCTGACGCGCCAGACCGAGCACTATCATCGCAAGGTGCATGCACAGCCTGACCACCACGCGCAGGGTGGCGCCATCGCCAACCCGCACGAGCGCATGGTGTCCAAGCACGAAATCACCGAAGCCGATCTGGCGGTCGATAACTGGCGCAAGACCATGCTGCTCGATTTCTGGCGCGACGAGGCAATCGGTCTGCGGCAGCTTGGCTACCGGCGCCCGACCGCCGGCAAGACCTCGCTGGATTTCTGTGCCAGCCTGAGCGGCGGCAAGGTCGGCAAGAAGATCACGCTGAACAAGGACACGCTGCTGGCGCGCTACAAGTTCACCAAGCTACCGCAAGGCTCCTTCCTGGTCGAGATCAACCTCGCCATGCCGAGCTGTGACGGACCAGCCGGGCGTTACCGCTCGGGCGAGAATATCCTCGGCGGATTCGGCCAGCCATTGAACATCTCCGGCATGAAGGAGATCACTCTGGAGGATGAAGTACTCGGCGGCATGGTCTATCTGCACAGCAGCCTGCCTTGCGCTTTCACGAGCTTTCCGCATTTCAGCGTCTCGCAGTCCGAAGCCGGTTTCGAGAAGATCATGCAGGCGGTGACTCTGTTACTGGAATGGCCATCCGATGCGTTGACGGATGAACTGGAAATCGCCATCCGCGTCACGGCGGGGATAGTAGCCGCAGACTGAGCGGCGGCGGGGCGGAATGACTGACAAGCAGAAACGTATCGGCGTCGATGTCGGCGGCACCAACCTGCGCGTTGCGCTGGTCGCCGACCTGCAAGTCGTCGACGAATACCGCTGCCATGCCGATTTCTCCGCCATCTGCCGCGATCATCCGCCGGAGATCGCCTGGCGGCAGATCATCGACGTCACTTCTGCCGCGCTGCGGCAAATGCTGCAACGGCACCCGGATGTGGCATCGGTCGGCATCGGCTTTCCCGGTTTCATCGACCCGGTGCATGGCACCGTGTTGCAATCGCCCAATCTGCCGGGTCTGCGCGATGTCGATCTGGCCGGCGATCTGGTCCGCGCGCTGGAGCGCCCGGTCGTGGTCGAGAATGACGCTAATGCGGCAGCCTACGGCGAATACAAGTTGCATCCGCAAGCGGTCTCCAGCCTGGTCTATCTCGGCCTCGGGACCGGCGTCGGCGGCGGGCTGGTCATACGTCACAAATTGATCACGGGCAGCCATGGCTTTGCCATGGAGGCCGGCCATCTTATCGTCGAGGCGGGCGGGCGTTTGTGCGGCTGCGGCAACCGCGGCTGCATGGAGCAGTATGCCTCGGCCAGCGGCGTCAGCCTCAGTTACGCGGAGAAGAGCGGAAAACGTCTGAATGCCAGTGAAGTCGCCGCGCTGGCGCAAGCGGGCGACGATGCCGCCCGGGCCGCGTTCGAGCGGGCCGGCGACGCGCTGGCACAAGCGCTGGCGCATATCCTCAAGGTGGTCGATGTGGAAAACATCGTCATCGGCGGCGGCATGAGCAAGGCCTGGCCGTTGATGCAACCGGCGTTCCAGGCGCGGCTGGAAAGGGATCTGATTCCTGTGCTGCGCGGCAGGGTGGATATCCGCCTTTCGGACAGCGGCGACCATGCCGGCGTCATCGGTGCGGCCGCGCTTTCTGCCGGAGTGGTCTGAGCGGGAACGCTCTTAGCTTATTGCCTCCGGGCTGCTGATGCGGTCGCGGCCAGTGTTCTTCGACTGATACAGCGATTTGTCGGCTGCCTCGATCAGGCTGACAGCCTGGTCGAGCGCTGACGGAATCCGTGTGGCGACGCCGATGCTGAGGGTGAGGAAATCGCTGACACTGGATCCTTCGTGCGGAATCCTTGCCTTTTCCAGGGCTTGGCGGCAGCGTTCCGCCACTTTCCTGGCGGATTTCTCATCGGTTTCCGGCAGGATGATGGCAAACTCCTCGCCGCCGATGCGGGCGACAAAATCGCGCGGACGCGATGCGGCCCCACTGAGGATACCGGCGACCCGTGTCAGGCAGATATCGCCCTGGATGTGGCCGTAGGCGTCGTTGTATTGCTTGAAATAGTCGATGTCGAGCATGACCAGCGAAAGCGCTGACTGGTTGCGCCTGGCGTCGGCCCATTCGGTCTCCAGAGTGGAATCGAACATGCGGCGGTTGGCGATGCCGGTCAGACCGTCCTTGTAGGAGAGCTCCTCCAGTTTCTTCTGCAACGACAGCAATTCCTGCTCGTTCTTCTTGCGCTCGCTGATGTCGAACATGAAGCCGATGAGCGCATCGACTTCGCCGTTTTCCTTGCGCACCACATGCACGACATCGCGTATCCAGACATAGTCGCCGTTGCTGGTCTGGGCCCGATAATCGGCCTCATGGTCTACGCCGGCCTGCGACTGCGACACGCAGTAATTCACCACCCGTTCGCGGTCTTCCGGGTGCATGCGGGATGCCCAGTCCTCGACGCTGACCCAGCTTTCCGGCTTCCAGCCGAGCAATTTTTCGATCTGCGGGCCGATGTAGGCGAACTTCAGCGTGCTCCAGTCGATTTTCCACGGGATCGCCTTGGTGGATTCCAGCAGCGTCTTGTATACGGCGCTGTCCGTTTCCATGTCTTTGTTTTTTGCTGTCACGTGATTTCCCCTGACGAGTTGCGCTGTCAAAATTGTGTCAATTGTTCTGGCGAGGCTTGCTCTCATGCGCTGGCAGCCTTCATGCATTTGTCACAACCGGCATTTAATCTTGTCGCCGGACCCCGTTGCAACAGGCGTCGACCTGATAAACGGGAAATTGTATTTTGAATCGGCATGCGGATGCCAGCCGGAATGTAGAGTTTATGGATATCAGCAACAGTTACCTGTGTACGGCCTTCGATGAACTGGATGCCATCATTGCCGGCCGCGCCTTGCATGCGATGTTCCAGCCCGTCATCAATCTGGCGAACGCGGAAGTGCTCGGCCACGAGGGTCTGGTGCGCGGGCCGGCGGGTAGCTCATTGCATGCGCCGCTGGACTTGTTCCAGACGGCGAAGGGCGCCAACCGCCTGCAGACTGTCGAGCAGCTGAGTTCGGAAGTTGTGCTGGAGACGTTCGGCGGGTTCGCTGCGCAGACCAGGTTGTTCATCAACGTCAGTCCGGCTTCGTTCACGCAGTTCGCCAGCAACATCGCCGCCATCCTGTCCTACACGCACAAGCTGGGGCTGGACCCGCGTGCCATCGTCATCGAGCTGACCGAGAGTACGCCAAACTTCGATTACCAGCGCATCAAGGACGCGGCCGTACATTACCGGCGCGCGGGTTTCGAGATCGCCATCGACGATCTCGGCGAGGGTTTCTCCAGCCTGCGCCTGTGGTCGGAACTGCATCCGGATTACGTCAAGATCGACAAACATTTCATCCAGAACATACACAACGACGCCATCAAGCTCGAGTTTGTCCGTTCGATACAGCGCATCGCCGAATGCTCGGGTGCCAGGGTCATCGCCGAGGGCATCGAAAGCGAGGCGCAGCTCAACATCGTCAAGGATCTCAAGATCGCCTACGGCCAGGGCTACCTGTTCGCGCGTCCATCGCCCCGGTTGCAGACGACAGTGCCGGCGGAAGTGCGGGCCGTGCTGCTGTCGAAGAAACTCAGCGTTTTCCCCAGCACGGCACCCAGTTCACGGCTGACTGGCAATCTCGCCGGCCTGCACGAATATCTGTCGCCGGTGACGCCCGAGACCAGTAACGAGGAGGTCTACGCCATCTTCGAAGGCCGTCCGCACCTTTATTCGCTGCCTGTGGTCAGCCGGGGCGTGCCGGTCGGCCTCATCAGCCGCTATTCCATCATCGACAGCTTCGCGCGCCTCTACGTGCGCGAGCTTTACGGCAAGAAGCCCTGCAGCCTGTTCATGGATCGCCGCCCGTTGATCGTCGAGCACGACATGAGCCTGCACGCGCTCAGCGACCTCATCACGCGCATGGAGCCGCATCATCTGTCCAACGGCTTCATCGTGGCGGAAGATGGGCGCTATCTGGGCGTCGGCAGCGGCCATGCGCTGCTGCGCGCCATCACGCAGATGCAGATCGACGCGGCGCGTTACGCCAATCCGCTGACCATGCTGCCGGGCAACGTGCCGATCAACGAGCACATCGACCGGCTGATCGCCGCCGATGCCGGTTTTGTCGCCTGCTATCTGGATCTCGACAACTTCAAGCCGTTCAACGATGCCTATGGCTTCCGGCGCGGCGATGACGTCATTCAGTTCGTCGGCGCGCTGCTGGCACAGGAGATCGACCCGGGGCTGGATTTTCTCGGCCATGTCGGCGGCGACGATTTCATCGTCGTGTTCCAGAGTGCGGATTGGCAAACGCGCTGCGAGCGCATCATGCAGAAGTTCGAGACGGCCGCAGCCGGGTTCTATGATGATGCCGACCGCGTGCGCGGCGGCATCCGTGCCGAGGACCGGGCAGGGCGGGAGGTGTTCTATCCGCTGGTCAGCCTGTCGCTCGGCGCGGCGCGTATCGTGCCTTGTCTGTACCGCAGCCATCACGAGGTCTCGGCCGCCATGGTGTCGGCGAAAAAACAGGCCAAGCGCATGCCCGGCTGCAGCCTGTTCGTCGAGCGCCGGTTGCCCTGATCAGGCTGGCGTCTTGTCCGGCATCTGCGCGATCAGCTGCGAGGCGACCGCGCTCACGTAGGGCAGGGTCTGCAGGCTGAGCATGGTGACCCACAGCTGCGCATCGAGGTTATCGACGCCGCGCGTGAAGAGCATGGCGCCGGCGCAAAGCAGAAGCGCGATCAGCAGCAGCAGTTCCTCGTGCACCGGCTCGAAGATGGTGAGCCGGCCACCGGTGCCCTTGCCCTTGGCGGTCGGTTTGAACACGCCGTCCTTCTTCACCAGCCCCATGATGATGCCCTTGGCGATGGCGTGCGAGAGCCCCAAGCTGGCGAGCGAGGCGCCGAAGATGTCGGACCAGCCGCACCGCATGGTGCGGCGGTAGAGCATGGGGCCCATCGCCGCCTTGATGACGAGGAAGCAGAGGATGGGCAGCAGCATGATGGACATCGGCAGGCTGAACGCCTTGGGAAAGGCCAGCATGGCGATGGTCCAGCCGATGGAGCCGAGCGTGAAGAACAGCTGCAGCGCGTCACCGAGCCAGCCGAACCAACCGGTGAGGAAGTGATAGCGCTGGCCGAAATTGAGCGGCGACTTGCCGAGCAGCATGGGCAGGTGATGCTTCAGTATCTGCATGGCGCCGAACGCCCAGCGGAAGCGTTGTGATTTCAGTGCCTTGTAGTTGGCCGGCGTCAGGCCGCGGCCGAATGTCTCGTCGACGTAGCGCAGCTCCATGCCTTGTTCCAGCAGACGCAGGCCGAGTTCGGTGTCCTCGCAGATGCACCATTCGGACCAGCCGCCGACACTTTCCAATGACTGCCTGCGCACCAGCGTCATGGTGCCGTGCTGGATCAGCGCGTTGCGCTCGTGCCTGTGGTGCATGCCGGTACGGAAGAAGCCCTCGAACTCCCAGTTGCACATGCGGCGGAAGAAGTTGTTCTCCCAATCGCGGTGCGCCTGCGGCGCCTGCACGACGGCGACCTGCTCTTCGGCGAAATGCGGCACCAGCACGCCCAGCCAGTCCGGCGTCACGACGTAATCGGCATCGACCACGCCGATCACCTCGGCGCGCGGGTCGGTCTCGCGCAGTGCGAAGTTCAGCGCGCCGGCCTTGAAGCCCGGCCATTGCGGCAGATGGTAGAAACGGAAATTGTCCGGCAGCGTTGCCATGTAGGCTTCCACCGGTTTCCACAGGGCTTCGTCCTTGGTGTTGTTGTCGACGACGATGACTTCGAAATTGGTGTATTCCAGCCTCGCCAGGCTTTCGATGGTAGCGATGACCATGGCCGGCGGCTCGTTGTAGCAGGCCAGATGCACGGAGACGAACTTCTCCTGTGACGCCGGCACTGGCTCGGCGCGCCGGTAGAAGCGGCGCCAGCCGCCCTTGAACATGACCTCGCTGAACTCGACGCCGTAGATCATGAGCACGGCTGCCGTCATCAGCATGGCGACGATGAGGCCGATCAGCACGATGAAATCGCGCAGCGTGTAGTAGTAGTCTCCGGGCAGGTTCCAGGCGATGACCAGGGTGGTGACGCAGGCCTGGGTCAGCAGCGCCATCGACAGGCGGCCGCCCAGACGCCAGTGGCCGAAGCGGTAGGCGATGAAGAGGATGAGCGGCAGGGCGAGCAGCGTCGACCATGCGGCCTTGGCGATCCAGCGGTCATCGCGCGGCACCGCGCCTTCCAGCGAGTACTTGGGCATGCGCTCGGCATCCAGCATGCCCCAGTAGGCGCCGGCCCAGCCTTCGATATTGACCTTCCACGGCTGGTCGATGGCTTCCATCAGATAGAAATCGTAGTTCTGGTGCGCGGTGCGGGCGAGGAACTCGCGCACGAAACGCGCCTGGTTGACCTGCGAGGCGACCGATGCGCCAATGGCCGGGCCACGGCTCGGCCAGCCGACTTCGGTGATGACGATCTTCTTGCGCGGAAAACGCTCCATCAGCTCGTCGTAGCGCTGCAGCGCGTAGTTCACCGCTTCTTCCACCGGCACGCCTTCGTGATAGGGCAACAGGTGGACGGCGATGAAATCGACATGGCGCACCAGCTCCGGATGCTTGAGCCAGACGTGCCAGGGTTCGGCGGTCGAGATCGGCAACTCGGTCTCTGCCTTGACCTGGTCGAGGTAGGCGATGAGTTCATCGACTTCGAGGTCCTCGCGCAGCAAGGCCTCGTTGCCGATGATCAGGCGCTCCATGTTCGGGTACAGCTCGGCCTTGGCCAGCAGCGTCCTGATCTCGCGCTGATTGGGTTCATCCTCCGGCCCCAGCCAGGCGCCGGCCGTCACCTTGAGACCGACCACGCGAGCGAGGGCGACCACTTCGGGGTTTTCGACCGCGCCGTAGGTGCGGATGCGGTCGGTGTAGGTATCGAGGATGCGCAGATCGCGAATCAACTGGTCCGTTGTCGGATAGGTGCGTTCCAGCGGGCTCTGGTCTTTCTGGAACCCGCTGTAGGCGAAGCCCTGCACCACGGGAGGCGCGTCGATCAGCGGCAGGCCGCGGTTGACCGCGAGCCACAGAGCCGCGTGCACCAACGCGATGGCGAGGGTGAAGAGCAGGGCGGTGGAATGGCGTTTGACGGCAGCGATCATGGTTGGGCAATCGTAACAGTATTTTGGGGCTTGGCCGGCAGCGCCGGCACGGCCAGCAACAGCAGCAGACCGATCCAGCCCAGGAGATGCAGGTTATGCGGTTCCTGCCAGAGCAGCAAGAGGCTCAGAATCACGGCTAGCGCAGTCATGACGATATGGTTGCGAGACAGACCACGGAGCGCGGCACCGGACAGCAGCAGTACCGGGCCGAGCAATAGTGCCGGCAGCAGATAGAGGCTCAAGGGGAAATCGCGGTAGCGACCGTCGAACAGCAGCAAGGCGCTGGCGATGAGCGCGGTTGCGGCCAGCAGCCACAGTGCGGCGCGGATGATGCGCGCCGCCCCCTGGCTATTGCCCAGCAGGTAGGCCGGCAAAGCCAGCAGCGCCACCCAGCCGATCAGCGCGGTGCCGCCCAGCGCCAGCCATTCGGTCACGTTGCGGCTGGCGTCGAGCAGATAGCCGGACTGCAGGTAGGCCATGATGCCGGCGCCAGCGCCCAGAGGCAGCAGCGCCACAACGGCGCGCAGGGTCCGGCGCCCGGTGCTGACCGCCGTGCGCGCGGCTCTTAGTCCAAACAGCACCATGCCGACCAATGCCCAGAGCCAGGGCTGGTTGCCGTCGATTCTCTCGGCGACCGGTTCGGATAACGGGAATTTGGGCTGCAATGCGCTGTCGTAAAGACCCCAATGGCCGCCCACCGTGCCTTCCAGCACGCGCTTCCAGGGCTGGTCGAAGGCTTCGATCAGGTTGTAGCGCCACTGGTGTTGTTCGGCCGCCACAAGGAACTCGCGGATATAGCGCGCCTGATTCAGCTGGCCTGGGGCGGCGCCGTTGCGGTGACGGCCGGCGCTGGGCCAGCCGGTCTCGCCGATGAGGATGGGTTTTGCAAAGGTTTCGTGCAGCTTTGCCATGACGTTGGTGGCATGCGCCACGGCGTGGTCGATGTGCTGCGGCTCGTCTTCCCAGTAAGGCAGGATATGGGCGGTGACGAAATCGACGCTGTCTTCCATGTCGCGGTTCTTCAGCCAGAACTCCCAGACATCGGCATAGGTGACCGGGACATCGGTCGCGTTCTGCGCTTGTTCGATATAGGCCTTCAGTTTGGCCGGCTTCTGTTCCTGTCGCAGCAGCACTTCGTTGCCGACCACCAGCGCACGCACCACTTCCGGATACTGGTTGGCGCGCTTGATGCCCAGCGCCAGTTCTCTTCGGTTGTCGGCATCGGTCCAGCCGATCCAGACGCCCAGCATCACTTCCAGCCCGAGCTTGGCGGCGGCTTCCGGCACGTAATCCAGCCCCTGGCCGACCGAATAGGTGCGCACGCAGTCGAAACGCTCGGCGAGCAGGGCGAGATCGTGCTCGATCTGCGCCGGCGGGATCACCGTGCCTTCGATGAAGGGGCTTTGCCCCGGCGTGTAGTAGGGCGCGTAGGATGCGCATTGCATCTTCTGCTGCGGCAGTTCCGGCACGGCCAGTTCAACCGGCTGGTTCTGGCGGTAGAGCCAGACGCCAAGGGCGATGACGATGAGCAGATTGAGTACGAAAAAGATGCGGAGCGGGTGTTGCTGCATGAAAAATCCGTCTGTGAGTTCGGGTGAAAATCGGAGAAGTTCGACCAATTTATTCACGCCTGAGCGCGAAAAGCGCACATCATAATGCAGGGCATGAAACTTTACAAAAATGTTTATAAAAACAAATGTTTCCGGCCGCAATCTTGCGCTACAATGCGCGCTTTATTTGCAACACTCACCATACAAGCGAGCCTCATGAAACCTCATTTAGTCCTTTTTGTTTTGTGTGCAGGCTTCAGCCAGGCCGCGCTGGCCAACCAGCCGGCCTTCACCGGGCCCAATTACAGCGGCAAATACAGCTGTCAGGGCCAGAACCAGAAGGTCGGCAAATACAAGATGGATGTCACGCTGCGCCTCAACCTGGTCGCCAGCACCGGCCGCTTCGGCGCCTATGAATACACCGCGCAGACCGAGAACGGCGTCAAGTTCTACGGCAACGCCGTTTCGGTCGGCAACCAGCTTTCCGCCAGCTACTATCTCGATACCATCCGCCGCAAGGGCGAGCCGACCACCGCGCTGATGACGGCCAAGCGCGAATCCGGCAAGCGCTGGAGCCTGCGCGTGCAGTATTTCGAGCCGGACGATTTCGGCGGCAACTACGGCACCGAAACCTGCATGATGCAGGCGCCGGCAAAGAAATAAGCCGCCTCAACGCAAAAAAAGCCAGCCCTGCGGCTGGCTTTTTTGTTTCTGCAATTCCTTGTATTTAGTGCGGCTAACGCTGATGGCGGCCGATGGCCCATGCCACGTGCTCGCGCAACATGTCGTCGGCATCGTCGCGACGTGCTTGCAGCGCGTCCAGCACCGCCGGCGTGGTCGGCGCGTTGCCGAGGCCGACGGCGATGTTGCGCAGCCACTGCCGGTAGCCGATGCGATAGATGGCGCTGCCGGCCATTCTTTCCTTGAAGGTCGCCTCATCCCAGCCGAACAGTTCGGCCAGTGCCGCGTCGTCCAGCCCGTGCCGCACGTGGAAATCCTGTTCTGCTGTCAACCTGCCGAAGCGGTTCCACGGACATGCCAGCTGGCAGTCGTCACAACCGTAGATGCGGTTGCCGATCAGCGGCCGCAGTTCCTCGGGGATGCTGTCCTTCAGTTCTATGGTCAGGTAGGAGATGCAGCGCCGCGCATCGACCTCGTACGGCGCGACGATGGCCTGCGTCGGGCAGATATCGATACAGGAACGGCAGGTGCCGCAATGGTTCTGGCCTTGTGTGTCGACAGGCAAGGGCAGGTCGGTATAGATCTCGCCGAGGAAGAACCAGGAGCCGGCCTCGCGCGACAGCAGCAGGGTGTGCTTGCCGCGCCAGCCGAGGCCGGCCTTTTCCGCCAGCGCCACCTCCAGCACCGGCGCGCTGTCGGTGAACACGCGATAGCCGAACTCGCCGACTTCCTGCGCGATGCGGTCGCACAGCTTCTGCATGCGCGCCCGCAGTACCTTGTGGTAATCCCGCCCCAGCGCGTAGCGCGAGATGAAGGCCTTTTCGCCGTCCCGCATGATGGCTTCGCTGTCAGCGGCAGCGGGCGGCTGGTAATCCATGCGCACGGAGATCACGCGCACCGTGCCGGGCACCAGTTCGGCCGGACGGGTTCGTTTATCCCCATGTTTTGCCATATAATCCATAGCACCATGAAAACCCTTAGCCAGCCAATCGCGATGCGCCTCTTCGGCCTGACTCAGGTCGGTATCGGCAATGCCGACCGCGCCGAAGCCGAGTTCGAGGCCCCAGCGTTTGATGTCGGCGGCAAGGCCGGATAGGTCGTTCGGATTCATATGAGCAAGGATTTTACACTGTACCTGGCGGATGAAGCGGCGACACTGGCGGCAGGCGCCCGGTTGGCCGCCCATCTGCAATCCGGGCTAACGGTCTACCTGCACGGCGATCTGGGCGCCGGCAAGACCACCTTCGTGCGCGGCCTGCTGCACGGCCTCGGTCATCAGGGCAAGGTCAAAAGCCCGACCTACACACTGGTTGAACCTTATGTGATTTCGAGGTTCAATATCTATCACTTTGACTTGTATAGGTTTGCAGACCCAGAAGAATGGGAGGCGGCGGGGTTTCGCGATTACTTCAACCCGCAAACCATCTGTCTGGTCGAATGGCCGGAAAAAGCCGGCGACCTGCTGCCGGCGGCCGACATGGATGTCAGCCTGCGACCGGAGGACGGCGGCAGAGCCCTGCATATCCGGGCCAACTCAACTCCGGCAGAACAATGCCTGCAGGCCATGAACGCGCAATGAAACGAGTGACGAAACCGTATCCATGACCAGTTCGACACGCCATCACCGCAATTTCATCGACCCGCTACGGGTCTGGCTGTTCGTCACCTGCCTGCTGCTGTCAGGCATCGCCCAAGCCGCGCTCAACATCACCGCCACCCGCGTCTGGCCGGCACCGGATTACACCCGCATCACCTTCGAGGCGAAACAGCCCATCCAGCACAGCATGATCATCCTGCAGAATCCGGACCGCCTGGTCATCGACCTGCAGGAAGCCGAAATCAGTCCGGCGCTGCGCAGCCTCAGCGACAAGATCCTCTCCAGCGACCCCTACATCAAGGCCGTGCGCGTCGGCAACTTCAAGCCGGGCGTCGTGCGCGTGGTGGTCGACCTCAAGGCCGAGATCAGGCCGGAGATATTCTCGCTGCCGCCGGCCGGCGAATACAGTCATCGTCTGGTGCTGGATATCTACCCGCTGGTCGATCCGTTGATGGCCCTGTTGCAGAACATCAATCCGTCCGATACCCCCGTGCCGCCGGCCAATACAGCGCCGCCTGCGAATACAGCACCACCGACCGCCGCGCCGGAAACCAGCGCCGGTGTCGTCGCGCCCGATGCCAGCGTGACGCCGGTGCCGCCACCGACGCCGGAACCAGCAGGACAAGCCACAGCACAAGCGCAAGCCAAAGTACAAGCGCAGCCCGAAGCCGCGCCAGCCGACAAGCCGCTGACCAATCGCATGATCACCGTGGTGATCGACGCCGGCCACGGCGGTGAAGACCCGGGCGCTATCGGCGCCAGAGGCAGCCGGGAAAAGGACATCACGCTCTCCATCGCCAAGAAGCTGAAAGCGCAGGTCGACCGAGAACCCAACATGCGCGCCATCCTCACGCGCGACGGCGATTTCTTCCTGCCGCTCAACACCCGCGTGCAAAAGGCGCGCAAGGCACAGGCCGACCTGTTCGTCTCCATCCACGCCGATGCCTTTACCCGCAAGGAGGCCAACGGCTCCTCGGTCTTCGCGCTGTCCGAACGCGGCGCCACCAGTGCCTTCGCCCGCTATCTGGCGCAAAAGGAAAACGAATCCGACCTCATCGGCGGCGTCAGCCTCGACGTCAAGGACCCGCACCTTGCCCGCACGCTGCTCGATCTCTCGCAAACCGCCACCATCAACGACAGCCTCAAACTCGGTCAGGCCGTACTGGGCAAGATCGGCCAGATCAACCGCCTGCACAAACCGCGCGTCGAACAGGCCGGCTTTGCCGTGCTGAAAGCGCCGGATATCCCCTCGATCCTGGTCGAGACCGCCTTCATCAGCAACCCGGATGAGGAAAAGCGCCTGAACGACCCCGGCTATCAGGACAAGATGGCCGCCTCCATCCTCGAAGGCATCAAGAAATACTTCTCCACCAATCCGCCGCTCTCCAAGGCGAAAATGGCTGAATCGAGATTCGCGGATTGATTCGATTCAGGTTTGCTTCTTGTGACACGAATGGCTTCGGTTTAACCTTAGCTTTAACCTGAATCAATCACGATAAAAAGAACATAAAAACAATGGGTGCAATGTCGCCGGAACAACAAGCCAGGGGAACCATAGACCAGCTGCTCACAGCCGCTGGCTGGCATGTGTGCGATGCATCTGAAGTCAACATCCGCGCCGCGCGTGGCGTGGCGATTCGCGAATTTCCGCTCAAATCCGGCCACGGCTTTGCCGATTACCTGTTGTATGTGGATGGCAAGGCCGCCGGCGTCATCGAAGCCAAGAAGGAGGGTGTGACCCTCACCGGCGTCGAAA
>JAVEWT010000099.1:0-6377 GCA_034004425.1 Methylophilaceae bacterium | reverse complement strand
GTAAGACTTGTATCTTGAGTGTCAGCCCTCTGCAATCCAATCCAGCCAAAGCCAGATCAAACCATCAGGTGACGTCCAAACCTACAAGCACTCACACTTATCGATTGTTCAGGTTTTTAAAGAGCAGCGTCCCGATTTATTGCCCCGGACATCGGGCCTCGACTCATTCGCTCAACTGCGTTTGAATCAAGAGGTGCGCATTATACAGCGCGTTTTTACTTCGTCAACAACAAAATTAATTATTGCGATTTTATTGGTTGCGGGGACAGGATTTGAACCTGTGACCTTCGGGTTATGAGCCCGACGAGCTGCCAGACTGCTCCACCCCGCGTCCGATTCGACGTTAGTGCTGTCGAGAGGTGAAACTATAGCAAAATCGCCCGTTCGATGTCAACGCAAAACGGGCGATTTTAATGACGAATCCGCTAAGCTGCTGATTCGATTGCAGAGTACAATT
Source organism: Methylophilaceae bacterium (assembly GCA_034004425.1). Taxonomy (GTDB): domain Bacteria; phylum Pseudomonadota; class Gammaproteobacteria; order Burkholderiales; family Methylophilaceae; genus UBA6140. The sequence goes on along the minus strand of JAVEWT010000099.1, from coordinate 5,920 downwards.
TTCTCATCGCTTCCAGATCTTCAGCAGTATCGACACCCGCTGCAGGAGGGTGTGTTGTCACCGCCACGCTGATTTTGTATCCATGCCACAAAGCCCGCAACTGCTCGAGCGATTCGTAGCGCTCGATCGGAGACGGTTGCAGGCCGGCGTAAGCCTTGAGAAATGAAGTTCGATAAGCATAAATACCTATATGGCGATAGATCTCGATCGCCGCCGGCAATTCACCGCCAGCTGCAAATGCATCCCTCGGATAGGGAATGGGCGCACGACTGAAATAAAGCGCGTAGCCTTCCTTGTCCAGCACGACCTTGACCACGTTCGGATTCAGCATCTGTGCCTTGTCATGAATCTGATGGCAGGCGGAGGCGATGGCGGCTTCGTTATGCTGTGCCATGTTGAGCGCCACTTCTTCGATCAAAGCCGGCTCGATCAGGGGCTCATCGCCCTGCACATTGACGACAATCTCGTTTTCCGCCCAACCCATACTGATGGCAACTTCTGCAATGCGGTCGGTGCCGGAGACGTGATCCGTCCGCGTCATCATCGCGCGATAGCCATGCGCCTCGACTGCATCAAAAATGCGCTGGTCATCTGTCGCAACAACAATTTCGGCTCCGGTCGCGCTGGCCTGTTCGGCAACACGCACGACCATCGGCTTGCCGGCAATATCGAGCAGCGGCTTGCCCGGCAAGCGAAGACTGGCATATCGCGCCGGAATGACAATCTTGAAACTCACGCCTCAGACCTCTTCCGCATCCGGTAGACGGCGTGCTTCTTCCTCCAGCATCACCGGAATATCATCCTTGATCGGATAAGCCAGTCGGCAAGGCTTGCAGATCAGTTCCTGCTCAGCTTTCTTGTATACCAGCGGCCCCTTGCACACCGGGCAGACCAATATCTGTATCAGTTTCGAATCCATGTTATTTCCTTAGTTTAAGCACGACTGCCGTCGCCAACGCGGCATCGACTTCGGCCTCGACCGGCAGATACCACCAGTTGGGCCGGGCGAAGTCTGTACATTTGACAGCGTCTTTTTCCGTCATCAGAAGCGGCGCATCCCCGGCAAATGCCAGGTCGGCAGCCACATAGGCATGATGATCGGGAAACGCATGCGCCTCAACCGTCAGCCCCAGTGCCTGCAACTGACGGAAGAAACGCTGCGGGTTACCGATCCCCGCAACCGCATGAACCGTCTGGTCTTGCCAGTTTTTCAGGCTCGGCAACGGCTTGCCATCAGACAAGCGGGTGATGACACCGGGCCGCAACCGCATGGCATAACCATCCTCGCTCCCACCATTGTAAACCAGCGCATCGACCTTGTTCAGCCGCTGCACGGGTTCACGCAGCGGCCCTGCAGGCAGCAACCTGCCATTGCCGAACTTGCGCTCCGCATCGATAACAACCAGTTCAACGTCGCGCCGCATGCGGTAATGCTGCAAACCATCGTCGCTAATGAGGACATCGCACTCCGGATGTGCGGCGAGCAAGGCGCGGCAGGCAGCCACCCGGTCGGCGCCCACCCAGACCGGGCAAGCACTGCGGCGAAAAAGAAGCAAAGGCTCGTCACCCACCACAGCAGCGGCACTGTTGGCATCTACGGCACGCACGCCCTGCAGTTTGCCGCCATATCCGCGGCTGATGATGCCGGGCCTGAAGCCCGCCTGTTTGAGTTGTTGCGCCAGCCATATCACCAGTGGCGTCTTGCCGGCACCGCCGACGCTGATGTTGCCGACCACAACCAGCGGCACCGCGCTAGGATAGCTTTTCAGCAGGCCGCATGCATACGCCTGGCGACGACAGGCCGTCGCTAACCGGAACAGCCAGGACAAGGGGATCAGCAACGCATGCCAGAAACCGGTCCCTAACCACTGCTGTTGAATCCAGTCTGCGAAACGGTCGCGCATGCCGACACCCGCTTAGTGGAACTGTTTCTTGTAAAGCTTGGCGTAACTGCCGTTGAGACGCAGCAGTTCTTCGTGACTGCCGCTTTCGATAATCTCACCCTGTTCCATCACCAGAATGCGGTCGGCGTTCTCGATCGTGGACAATCGGTGAGCGATAACAATGGTGGTACGGTTACGCATCAGTTCATCCAACGCAGCCTGCACATGCTGCTCGGACTCGGTATCCAGCGCCGATGTCGCCTCGTCCAGCAGCAGAATAGGGGCATCCTTGAGGATGGCACGCGCGATAGCCAGACGCTGGCGCTGCCCGCCGGAAAGCCGGACGCCGCGATCCCCGACCTCGCTCTGCAAACCCTCGGGCAATTGCTGGATGAACTCCCAGGCGTGCGCAGCCTTGGCAGCGGCGATGACCTGTGCTTCATCGACATCGCGCAGAGTGCCGTAGGCAATGTTGTTGAATACCGTATCGTTGAACAGGATCACATCCTGGCTGACCAGCGCAAATTGCGCGCGCAGGCTTTTAAGAGTCATGGAGCGGATGTCGAGTCCGTCGATCAGAACCAGACCTTGCTGCAATTCATAGAATCTCGGCAGCAAGTTCACCAGCGTAGTCTTGCCGCCACCGGAGCGGCCGACCAGAGCGACTTTCTCACCGGGCTTGATTTCCAGATTCACATTATTGAGTGCCGGACGCTTGGCGTTCTCGTAGCGCAGCGTCACGCCGCGCAATTCGATCGCTCCCTTGGCGCGTCCGAGCTCCTTGTCGCCCTCGTCGGCTTCCGGAATCGTATCGATCAGGGAAAAGACGCTGTGCGACGCCGCCAGACCGACCTGCAAATCCTCATTGAGAGAAGTCAGGCTCTTGATGGGTGCAATCAGCATGAGCAAGGCGCCGATAAAGGCAGCGAACTCGCCCGCCGTGAAGCGACCGACGGCATAAAATACGACCAGCCCCAGCGCGAATGCCGCCAGCAGTTCGATCACCATGCTGTTGATGCCGGAAATGCGGCCCAACCGCACCTGCATCTGCCGGTTTTTGCCGGCCGCCTTGGCAAACCGCTGGAATTCATACTCGGCACCGCCAAAAATCTTGACCATGCGCTGCCCGGACACAGACTCCTCGACCACCTGGGTCATGTCGCCCATGGTCTGCTGCACATGCTTGCCGGAAGAGCGCAACTTCGGCGTCATTCTCTTCAAGTACCAGGCCATCAATGGTGCCATCACGGCAAAAATCATGGTCAGCCGCCAGTCCAGATAAAGCATGTAGCCCACCATGCCGACGATGGTCAGCGTATCCCGCACTGCCGTCACGGCCACGCTGGTCGCGGCCTTGGACATCTGCTCCGTGTCATAGGTCACCTTCGATGTCACGATGCCGGCGGAGTGCGCATCAAAAAAACTGACCGGCAAGGTCATCAGGCGACGGAACGCGTCCAGACGCAAATCCTCCACCACCTTACGACCCACCCAGCGCATGGCAAAAGAGGAAATGAATCCGGCAAATGCCCTGATTGAGAGCAGGCCGACCAACATCAAGGGCAGCAAGCTGAGCTTGTTGGAGTCCTTGTTGACGAAACCTTCGTCCGTCACCATCTTGATGGTGGCGAGAAAGCCGGTGTTGGTCGCTGAGAAGACGGCCAGCGCCAGAATGCTGATGCTGAAGACAATCCAGTGCCGCTTGGCGTATTTCAGCAGTCGCAGGTAGAGGGTTTTGGCGCTGACATCCGCCGGGGTCGTTGAAATCTTTGTGGCCTTGGATTTTGAGGATGAGGTTCTGGATGCCGTCATGCGAGGCGTCGTTCGGAGAATGAAGATGACATTAAACTGCGCTCAAAAGCCGCTGGACTCTTGAGCCGGGAAAGTAATGTTTGGATAACCGGCCTTGCGGGACGCGTCCAGCACCTTGATCACAGACTGATGGGTTGCCTCGGCATCCGCCTCGATGACGATGGTCGGCTCCTTGCCGTCGCCGACCGCCTTCTTCAGCGCAAGACTGATGCCATCCGTGCTGATATCCTCGAGATCGCGGCCATTGATGACATAACGCCCGTTGGCGAACACGCCGACCGAAATGACCAGCGGCTTGTCTTCCTGCTGGGTGGCAGTTTCGGAAGTCGGCAGATTGATCTGCAACTCATTCACCCTGGAAAAGGTGGCGCTGACAATCAGGAAAATGATGATGACCAGCAACACATCGATCAGGGGGATGAAATTGATCTCCAACTCATCCGATTTCTTGCCGCGCTGAAAATTCATGTTCTGACTCTTATGCCTCAGCTCTGACGTTCGCCATGAATGATCTCAACCAGCTTGATCGCCTGCTGTTCCATGTCGACGATGAAGCTGTCGATCTTGCCGCGGAAAAAACGGTGGAAAATCATCGCCGGCACGGCGACGACGATACCGCCGGCCGTATTGTAGAGGGCGACGGAGATGCCGCGGGCGAACTGAGCGACGTCGTGCCCGGTCGAGGTGAACGCGCCGAACAGTTCGACCATGCCAATGACGGTACCGAGGAGGCCAAGCAGCGGCGACACGGTCGCGATAGTGCCCAAGGTCGTCATGTAACGCTCCAGCTTGTGTACCACCACACGGGCGGACTCTTCGACTGCTTCCTTGATGACTTCACGCGAGTTGTTGGCATTCAGCAGGGCAGCGGCGAAAATCTCGCCGAGCAGCGAATGCTGAGCCAGCTTGGTGCAAGCTTCGCGCGTGATACCGCCTTGCGCTACCATGCGATTGACTTCCGCCAGCAGGCCGGAAGGGGCGACGATCTCGGAACGTAGCGCCCAGAGGCGCTCGACGATGATTGCCAGAGCAACGACCGAGGCGTAAATCAGCGGTCGTATCGGCCAACCTGCCGCATTGACCACCTCGCACATGCCGCCGGTGCATTGATCCAGCATAAATTCCAGCAGCACGGCTGCCACAATGAACGCGACAAAAGCCAATAGACCCAGTTTGCTCAAGATTTTTCCTAAGGTTGAAGATTTCGCGTAACTTTAGCGTGCGATGCCGGTTTGAGCAAGTTCGCTCAGCGCTCGGACACCCCTTCTGTCACAAATTTCTGATGCCAGTAGCGCCTTGCATGTTGACGCCAGCGCGTGAAGGTCATCCCATGCCCGGGACCGAAATCGATGAGGACAGCACCGTCCAGGTCGGAACGATAGAGATGGCTGCCGATATCCTCATAACGTCGCAACACTTCCGGATGCGGGTGCCGGAAGCGGTTCAGATAACCTGCAGTGAAAACCACGGCGCCCGGATTCACCGCCTCGACGAAGGAACGGCTTGAAGACGTCTTGCTGCCGTGGTGCGGTGCAATCAGGACATCGGACTGCAGGGCGTACTCCGAATCAAGCAACTCGAGCTCGACACCGCGTTCGATGTCGCCCGGGATCAACAGGCGACCGTGTTGGCTGGTGATGCGCAAGACGCAACTGCGGTCATTGTCCTTGACCTTGGCCTGCAGATCGCTACGGGGAAATATCACATCGAAGCGCACACCGTCCCACTGCCAGGATTGCCCGGTCCGGCAAGACACATGAGACGGATGGGCCGTCAGCGGCTGCGACGGCGGCAGCGAAGTCAAAAGCCGGTCTACCGTTAACTGGCTCAACACAGACTCCGCTCCGCCGCTGTGGTCGGTATCGTCATGGCTCACCAGCATGGCATCCAGATGCGCGATACCGGCTGCGCGCAGATACGGTACGATGATCCGGCTGCCACTGTCGCTCTGTGACGAATAGCGCGGCCCGGCATCATAAAGCAGCGCGTGATGCCGCGTGCTGACGACAACGGCCAACCCCTGCCCGACATCCAGCACGGCGGCGCGCATGCCGCCGTAGGCCGGCCGCGGCGCATGCACCAGGAACATTGGGAGCACGGCAACGACACCCACCCAGCGCAGCGGCAAGCCGCGCGGCAACAACACCCACAAAACGCCGGCGACGGCCAGCAACAACGTCCAGAAAGGCGGCGCCTGCTGCTGCCAGACACTTAGACTGGAACCA
>JAVEWT010000098.1:0-6396 GCA_034004425.1 Methylophilaceae bacterium | reverse complement strand
CGCAAGAATGGTCTTGGTGTCGTACAGCAATCGCCCGATCAGCGTGCTCTTGCCGTCGTCGACGCTCCCGCAGGTCATGAAGCGTAACAGGCTGTCGTTATGTGATTTGTTCATAGCATCCATCAGAAATAACCCTCCTTCTTGCGCTGCTCCATGGAAGCATCGGAGGTCTGGTCGTCAAGGCGCGTGGCGCCGCGTTCGGTAATGGTGGTGGTCGCCGTTTCCAGCACGATCTTGCTGACGTCGTCGGCGTCGCTCGGCACCGGCGCGGTGCAGGTGATGTCGCCAACGGTGCGGAAACGCACCTGCATGTTGATGATCTCCTCGCCCGGTTTCGGCTGGTTGATCAGCTGGCCGCTGGCCAGCGGCACGTTGACCGGCACGATGGCGCCGCCGCGCATGACCACGTCGCGTTGATGCGCGAAATAGATGCTGGGCAGGGCGAGCTTTTCGCGTTCGATGTACTGCCAGACGTCCATTTCAGTCCAGTTCGAGATCGGGAAGGCGCGGATGTTCTCGCCCTTGTGGCTGCGGGCGTTGTACAGGTTCCACAGCTCCGGACGCTGGTTCTTCGGGTCCCACTGACCGAACTCGTCACGGAAACTCATGATGCGTTCCTTGGCGCGGGCCTTTTCCTCGTCGCGGCGGGCGCCGCCGATGCAGCAGTCGAAACCGAACTCCTCGATGGCCTCCAGCAGCGTCACCGACTGGTGCTTGTTGCGCGGCTCGTCCGGTGACTTCAGGACGACACTGCCGCGTTTCATGGAGTCTTCCACCGAGCGCACGATCAGCCGCTCACCCAGTTCGGCGGCGCGCTGGTCGCGGAAGTCGACGACTTCCTTGTAGTTGTGGCCGGTGTCGATATGCATCAGCGGGAAGGGAAAGCGGCCCGGGCGGAACGCTTTTTCCGCCAGTCGCAGGATGCACAGCGAATCCTTGCCGCCGGAAAACAGCAGCACCGGGTTCGAGCACTGGCCGGCGACTTCACGCAGGATATGGATCGCTTCCGATTCCAGCCAGTCGAGGTGGCTCAGGGTTTCTTTGGTTGTACTGGTCATATCGCTCACTGGTTAAATAATATTCAAATTCAATAAAATGCAATTACTTCTTAACGTGAAATCTGCATTCTGACGGCGTTTTATTTTGGCTACGGCCGGCACTCAGTGCCTTAACCTCGGTAAAGCCGAGGTTAGCCTTCGCCGAAATCCGGAACGCTGTCATTTGGTCTTCCCTACGTGAAGACCGCATTCCTTGCTGTCCGGATTTTCCCACCACCATCTGCCGGCGCGAATATCCTCGCCCATTGCGACGGCGCGGGTGCAGGGCGCGCAGCCGATGCTGGGGTAGAACTGGTCGTGCAGCTTGTTGTACGGCACGTCATGCATGCGGATGTAGGCCCAGACCTCTTTTTCCGACCAGTCGCTCAACGGGTTGAATTTGTCCAGGCCGTTGCCGTCATCGAATTGGCGCAACGGCAGTTCCGCGCGGGTGGCGGATTGCTGTGCGCGCATGCCGGTGATCCAGGCCTTCTTGCCTTTGAGGGCGCGTTGCAGCGGTTCCACCTTGCGCATGTGGCAGCAGGCCTTGCGCAAGTCGACCGACTCGTAGAAGGCGTTGATGCCGTGCGTCTGCACATAGTTTTCCACGGCGTCGAGGCGCGGGAAAAGGACGCGTAGGCGGGTGCCGTAGGTCTTTTCCGTTTCAGCCATCAGGTCGTAGGTCTCGACCGGCAGGCGACCGGTGTCGAGCGAAAAGATCTCGATCGACAGCTTGTGCTTGAGGATGAGGTCGGTCAGTACCATGTCCTCGGCGCCGAAGCTGTTGGCGAAGGTCACTTCATGCTGACGGCCGAACTCATCGACGGCGGCTTGCAACAGCGCTAGCGCTGCCTGCGACTTCGCCTCGACCGATGCGCGCAGGGCATCCGTCAGCTCCGGCGAGGTGGCCGGATTAGCGGCGGCGGGGCGCAGCAGGGATACTTCGCCGTTCATCGCGGTACCCGTCTCCAGACCGGTTGCGTGATATCGACCGCGCCCTGATAGGGCTGGCTGAAATCCTGCAGGCTGGCCAGCGCTTCCTCGGCCGAACGGTCGGCGCGGATCAGATAGCTGTCGAAGCCACAGCGCTTGAGGAAGAACAACTGATCGCGCAGCACATCGCCGAACGCGCGCAGCTCGTTCTTGTAGCCGTAACGGGTGCGCAGCAGGGTGCCGATGGAGAAGATGCGGCCATCGGCAAAGCGCTCGACGAACACGGCGATGATGGGCAACTGGTTGATGTCTTCGACGGCGTCGATCAGGCTTTCCAGCACTTCATGCGTAGCGAGCCAGATGCCGAGTTCGCCCTTGGCCAGCCGGGGTGCCAGTTCCGCCTTGCGCGCCTCCCAGACCGGCAGCGGCACGATGATCTTGCCGTTTTCCGGAATCACGGTGGCGGCGATCTGTTCCGGCGTGCAGGTCTGCTCGCCGGTCAGCTTGAACATGACGACCTTGCCGGCCTGCTTGCGCACGACTTCTTCGCCGGCCGGCAGGGTGACGGTTGTCCATTCGTTTTCGACGATGGCGTTGTGTCGAATCAGGTTAGACATGGGCTGCTTCCTCTTGCTTGGCATACACGTGTTCCTTGAACGGCGTGACGCCGATGCGGCGAACGGTGTCGATGAAACGCTCTTCGTCAGTACGTTCGCGCAGATAGACTTCGATCAGGCGCTGGATGACGCCCGGCATCTCTTCCGCGGCGAAAGCGCGGCCGATGACGGTGCCGAGGCTGGCATCGTTGCCCTGTTTGCCGCCGATGGTGACCTGGTACCACTCGGAACCGTCCTTGTCGACGCCGAGGATGCCGATATGGCCGACATGGTGGTGGCCGCAGGCGTTCATGCAGCCCGAGATATTGAGTTCCAGTTCGCCGATATCGTGCAGGTAGTCGAGGTTATCGAACTGCATCTGGATGGCCTCGGCGATCGGGATACTCTTGGCGTTGGCCAGCGAGCAGAAATCGCCGCCGGGGCAGCAGATGATGTCGGTCAAGAGGCCGATGTTGGGCGTGGCGAGGCCGTTGGCGCGGGCGATTTCCCATACGCTGTAGAGGTCGCTCAGCTTGACGTCGGTCAGGATCAGGTTCTGCTCGTGCGAAGCGCGCAATTCGCCGAAGCTGTACTTGTCGGCGAGGTCGGCGACCACGTTCATCTGCTCCGAAGTGATATCGCCCGGTGCTTTGCCGTGCGGCTTCAGCGAGAGGGTGACGGCGCGATAGCCCGGCTGTTTGTGGCCGTGCACGCAGCGTTTGACCCAGGCGGCGAAGGCCGGGTTGCTGGCGATGGCGCTGTCGAAGCCGGCATCGTGCGCCGGCAGGGTCTCGTACGGCATGGCCGTGAAGTATTGCGACACGCGTGCCAGTTCCGCTTCGGTGATCGTGTTCGGGCCATCCTTCAGGTGTTGCCATTCTTCGTCGACCTGGCGGCGGAACTCGTCGATGCCCAGTGCCTTGACCAGGATCTTGATGCGCGCCTTGAACGAGTTGTCGCGGCGGCCGTGCAGGTTGTAGACGCGGATGATGGCCTCGCAGTAGGTCAGGATGTGCTGCCATTCCAGATGTTCGCGGACGACGCTACCGAGGATGGGCGTACGGCCCAGACCGCCGCCGACCCAGACCTTGACGGCCATCTTCTGCTGATCGTCGTAGAAGAATTCGAGGCCGATGTCGTGGGCCTGGACGATGGCGCGGTCCTGTTTGGTGCCGGATACGGCGATCTTGAACTTGCGCGGCAGCAGGGCGAATTCCGGATGGAAGGTGCTCCACTGACGGATGATCTCGGCCACGGAGCGCGGGTCGAGGATCTCGTCCGGCGCGACACCGGCGAACTGGTCGGTCGTGATGTTGCGGATGCAGTTGCCGGAAGTCTGGATGGCGTGCATCTGCACGGTCGCCAGTTCGGCCAGAATGTCCGGCGTGTCTTCCAGCTTGGGCCAGTTCAGCTGCAGGTTGGTGCGGGTGCTGAAGTGGCCGTAGCCGCGATCATAGCGCTTGGCGATGTCTGCCAGCTTGCGCAACTGCCTGGAAGAGAGCGTGCCATAGGGGACGGCGATACGCAGCATGGGCGCGTGACGCTGGATGTAAAGGCCGTTCTGCAGGCGCAGCGGACGGAATTCCTCGTCGCTGAGTTCGCCCGCGAGGAAGCGTCTTACCTGGTCGCGGTATTGTGCGACGCGCTGGTCGACAATCGCTTGATCTATCTCATCGTATTTATACATGGATTATTTCGCTAATTCGTTACAAATTTGAGGCCGATCAACAGCAGGATCGAGGCCAGGATAGGGCGCAATATTCTATCAGGAATACGTGCGCTCAGATGACTTCCTAGCCAAATACCCGGCAAAGAACCGATCAGCAGGGTCGCCAGCAGCGTAAAATCGACATTGCCCATGGTCCAGTGACCGGCGCCGGCAAGCGCGGTGAGCGGGATCGCATGCGCCAGGTCGGTGCCGACCACTTTCAGCGCAGGCAGGCGTGGATAAAGGAAGAACAGCGCCACGGTACCCAGCGCGCCAGCACCGACCGATGAAAGCGTGACCATCACGCCGAGCACGACGCCGACGGCAATCGTCACGGCAGGCTGCCGGCGCCCGAATCGACCCGCGCTGCTTTCTTCCGATATCGGCGGTGCGTGGCGTTTCAGATACGAGCGGACGATCACCGCGAGCGAGGTCAGTATCAGGGCAACGCCCAGGCTGTAGGTAATGACCCCGGAGATATCCTTGCTCTGCTGGTCGATATAACGCAACAGCAATATGGTCAGCACGGCGGCAGGCAGGCTGCCATAGGCCAGTTGGCGCACGATCTTCCAGTTTACCGAGCCATGCGTCCCGTGGTGCACGAAAACGCCGCCGGTTTTGGTGATGGCTGCGAACAACAGGTCGGTACCGACGGCGACGGCGGGCGAAAAATTGAACAGAAACACCAGCAACGGTGTCATCAGTGAACCACCGCCTACGCCGGTCAACCCGACCAGAATACCGACCATCAGGCCTGAAAGGATATAGCCGATTTCCACTGCGTGCCTATGATTGAACCATGTTAGAAAACAGGTGGGCACTATAGCAGTATGTGACGCGTGCTTTTAATAATATGTTGGTCTATTATATTCTTTTTGATTATATGGAGCGCTGAATTGAAACTGCACCAATTGCGCTACATCCACGAGGTCGCGCGCCAGAACCTCAACATCTCGGCAGCGGCCGAAGTGCTGCACACTTCGCAGCCCGGCGTCAGCAAGCAGATACAGTTGCTGGAGGACGAGCTCAACCTGCAGATCTTCCAGCGCAACGGCAAGCGCCTGACCGGCGTCACCGAGCCGGGCAGGGCGGTGCTCGAACTCGCCGCCCGCATGATGCAGGAGATGGAGAACATCAAGCGCGTCGGCGAGGAGTTCAGCAACGAGGACAGCGGCACGCTGACCATCGCCACCACCCACACCCAGGCGCGTTACCGGTTGCCGACAGCGGTCAAGCAGTTCCTCGACCTTTATCCCAAGGTCAAGCTGACCATCCATCAGGGCAACCCGACCCAGGTCGCCGAGCAGGTCGCCAGCGGCGAAGCCGACATCGGCATCGCCACCGAAGCCATCAACACCTATGACCGCATCTTCTGCCTGCCGCTTTACCGCTGGAACCGCTGCATCGTCGTGCCGCACGGCCATCCGCTGCTGGAAGACAAACCGCTGACGCTGCAGAAGATCGCCGCGGAGCCGCTGGTCACCTACGACTTCGGCTTTACCGGCAGCGCCATCGTCACCGGCGAATTCAACAAGCTCGGGCTGACGCCCAACGTCGTGCTGACCGCCATCGACGCGGACGTGATCAAGACCTATGTCAACCTGGGTCTGGGTATCGGCCTCTTGGCCAAGATGGCCTACGACCCCGAGCGGGATACCAACCTCGCCATGATCGACGCCAGCCATCTTTTCCCGGAGAGCACGACCCACCTCGGTATCCGGCGCGATGCCTACCTGCGCGGCTATACCTATGCCTTCATTCAGCTGCTGGCGCCGGATTACGACCGCAAGGCCGTGCAGCATGCGATGAACGGCTAGCGTATTGAGAAAATTGATTGAATGGTCGGTGGCGGCGCTTCAGGCGTCCGCCACCGTTACTTGAAGCACAGCTGGAAGGATTGCAACCATGAACACCCGATTCCTCATCCCCGCACTGGCGCTGGTTGCCAGCCTCATCACATTGCCGGCCTGCGCGGCAGCTGGCCAGGTGGCGCCGATGCCACCGGTCAATCCGGACAACGCGCTCTACATCGTGCCGGTGGAACCCGGCGTCAGCCATCAGGATATCGTCATCAGCCTCGATTCCGCAGCGCTCGGCAAGAACTTCGTCAGCCCGGCGATCT
>JAVEWT010000097.1:0-6569 GCA_034004425.1 Methylophilaceae bacterium | reverse complement strand
ACCCGCCGCCATCAGTACATAGGCGCGGTATTCGAAACCGAGCGCAGTCGGCAGCACGTCGAGACCGGCGAAATGCTCCGCCAGCCCGAGCGCCAGCAGCACGGCACCGACGCCATCGAGCAGGATCAGGTTGATCGGCAGCTTGAAAATCGGTTCCTGTGCCACGGTGGCCTCCGGTCTATTTCAGTCTGGCGAGCTGCGCCTGCAGTTTTTCCAGCGTGGCGCTGAAATCGGCCAGTCGGCTCTTTTCCTGTTCCACCACCGCAGCCGGCGCGCGGGCGACAAAACCCTCGTTGCCGAGCTTCGCGTTGGCCTTGGCGATCTCGCCCTCAAGGCGGGCGATCTCCTTGCCCAGACGCTCCTTCTCGGCAGCCACGTCGACTTCGATCTTCAGCATCAAACGGAAATCGCCGACCACCGCGACCGGCGCATCCGCTTCGGGCAGAGCCGCCACGATACCGACCTCGGACAGTTTGGCCAGCGACTGCAGGTAAGGCGCAAAAGTCGCCAGTTCGGCCTGGGGTCCTTCGGCCACCAGCGGCACGCGTTGCGCCGGCGAAACGCCCATCTCGCCGCGCAGACTGCGGCAGGCATCGACCGCCTGCTTGAGACGTGCGGCCCAGGCCTCGGCAGCCTCGTCGATCTTGGCCGGCTGCGCCTTGGGATAGGCCTGCAGCATGATGGTCTCGCCCTGTGCGCCGGTATAGCGGGATACCGTCTGCCACAGTTCTTCGGTAATGAACGGGATGACCGGATGCGCGAGGCGCAGCACGGTTTCCAGCACGCGCAACAAGGTGCGACGGGTAGCGCGCTTTTGCGCGTCGGTGCCGCCGGCGAGCTGTACCTTGGCGATTTCCAGATACCAGTCGCAGTATTCGTCCCAGACGAACTTGTAGATCGCCTGCGCAACGTAATCGAAGCGGTAGTCGGCAAAGCCCTTCTCGACTTCGGCCTCAGTGCGCTGCAACAGGCTGACGATCCATCGGTCGGCCTGCGAGAAGTCCAGATAACCGTCCGGACCGCAGTCATGCTTGCATTCACCCATGCCGCAATCCTGAGGACTACCATCCTCTCTTTGGCAGTTCATCAGCACGAAGCGCGTGGCGTTCCACAATTTATTGCAGAAGTTGCGGTAACCCTCGCAGCGGTTGAGGTCGAACTTGATATCGCGGCCGGGGCTGGCGAGGCTGGCGAAGGTGAAACGCAACGCATCGGTGCCGAATGCCGGAATACCGTTGGGGAATTCCTTGCGCGTACGCTTCTCGATCTTCTCCGCATCCCTCGGGTTCATCAGCCCCGTGGTGCGCTTCTTCACCAGGTCTTCGAGGCCGATGCCATCTATCAAATCAATAGGATCGAGCACGTTGCCCTTGGATTTGGACATCTTCTGGCCTTCCGCATCGCGGATGAGGCCGTGCACATAGACGTCCTTGAACGGAATCCTGCCGGTGATGTGCCTGGTCATCATGACCATGCGCGCCACCCAGAAGAAGATGATGTCGAAACCGGTCACCAGCACCGAAGACGGCAGGTATTGCTGCAGCATCCGGTTTTGCGCATCGGTCTCGGCGTCACCGGTCCAGTCCAGGGTCGAGAACGGCCACAGTGCGGAGGAATACCAGGTATCGAGCACGTCCTCGTCGCGGGTCAGCTGGCCGGCATAACCTGCTTCGTCGGCCAGGCGGCGCGCTTCTTCCTCGTTGTGGGCGACGAACACTTCGCCGTTGACGCCGTACCAGGCCGGAATCTGGTGGCCCCACCAAAGCTGGCGCGAAATACACCAGTCCTGGATGTTGTTCAGCCACTGGTTATAGGTGTTGACCCAGTTCTCCGGGTGGAACTTGATCTCGCCGTTGGCCACGACTTCCAGCGCCTGTTCGGTGATGGATTTGCCGTCCTTGCCCGGTTTGCTCATGGCGACGAACCACTGATCGGTCAGCATCGGTTCGATGACGACATTGGTGCGGTCACCGCGCGGTACCTTGAGTTTGTGCTTGTCTATCTTGATCAGCAGACCCAAGGCTTCCAGGTCGGCGACGATGGCCTTGCGCGCATCGAAGCGATCCATGCCCTGATATTTTTCCGGGGCATGATGGTTGATCTTGGCGTCCAGCGTCAGAATGGAAATCAGCGGCAGGTTGTGGCGCTGGCCGACGGCATAGTCGTTGAAATCATGCGCCGGGGTGACCTTGACCACGCCGGTGCCGAACTCGCGGTCGACATATTCATCGGCAATGATCGGAATCTCGCGATCGGTCAGCGGCAGCTTCACCAGCTTGCCGATCAGGTGCGCGTAACGTTCATCTTCCGGGTGCACCATGACCGCGGTGTCGCCCAGCATGGTTTCCGGCCGGGTCGTCGCCACCACCAGACTATCCGAGCCATCGGCCAGCGGGTAGCGGATGTGCCACATGGAGCCGTCTTCTTCCTCGCTCACCACTTCCAGATCGGAAACCGCGGTGTGCAGCTTCGGGTCCCAGTTGACCAGACGCTTGCCGCGGTAGATCAGGCCTTCGTTGTAGAGGCGGACAAAGGTTTCGGTGACGGTCTTCGACAAGCCTTCGTCCATCGTGAAGCGCTCGCGGCTCCAGTCCGGCGAAGTGCCGAGGCGGCGCATCTGGCGCGTGATGGTGTTGCCGGAGTATTCCTTCCATTCCCAGACCTTTTCCAGGAATTTCTCGCGACCGAGGTCATGGCGGGAAACACCCTGTGCATCGAGCTGACGCTCGACGACGATCTGCGTGGCGATACCGGCATGGTCGGTACCCGGTTGCCACAAGGTGTTGTCGCCGCGCATGCGGTGATAGCGGGTCAAGGCATCCATGATGGTCTGGTTGAAACCGTGCCCCATGTGCAACGTGCCGGTGACATTGGGCGGCGGCAGCAGGATGCAGAAATTGTCCTGTTTGCCCGCATCGGTGCCGGCGGCGTAATAGCCGCGGCTCTCCCAGAACTGGTACCAGCGGTTCTCGATGCCGGCGGGGTCGAAGGATTTTGCCAGCTCCGGTGCCGGCGTATTTTCGGTGGTGTTTTCGGTCGTCATAAGCGCGCGATTTTACCACAGCACCCGCATGACTGCGGCTTTTCGCCGCGCCGGACAGACTCAGGCCAGGAGCCAGATCACCACGGCCACCGACGCCAGCACGATGGTCAAATGCCACAGGCTCCAGCACAGATACTGCCTGCGCAGGCGTTGCGGCGTGTGGTTGGAGAGGATGAACAGCCGGCCGTCGCGCGGCGCGCGCATGATGTGGGTGCCGTTTTGTGCGCGGATCTCGCGGTGCTGCTTTTCAACCTCGCGCACTGCTGCCCGGCGCGCCAGTTCCCACTCCTGCAGATCGATCTCGCCGTCGCCGTCGAGGTCGAAACGCTGATGCAGGGCGGCGCGGTCACGCTTCCATTCCGCCAGCAATGCAGTGACGTCCGCTTTCAGGTCAAGCTGAGAAGCGGCACCGCCAAGCGTGCTGAACTCGCCCAGCGCATAGACCGAATGGCCGAACAGCAACTCCTCGACGCGCCGGTATTGCCCGTCCGTCGTCGTGCGTCGCTCGGCGCCGATAACCTCGGCGTGATCGGGGTCGATGAAACATTGCCCGCTGCCGTCGGTGATCTGGAAGATGCTGTCGCTGACACCCTGGCTCGCCAGCGCCCATTTGTTGCCTTGCCGCTGATAGATGCGAAAGCGGTACCAGATACAGGGAATGCCGCTGACCGGACTGCGGATCTGGTGGCCCTCGTCCGGCACGGCGCGGCCGTGCAATTCGACATAACCTTGCGCGGCCGAGCCGATGCGGGAGGTCGGCGT
Source organism: Methylophilaceae bacterium (assembly GCA_034004425.1). Lineage (GTDB taxonomy): Bacteria > Pseudomonadota > Gammaproteobacteria > Burkholderiales > Methylophilaceae > UBA6140. Next base: position 2,764 of record JAVEWT010000097.1, on the reverse strand, counting down.
ATCGGCGATCAGCCGCTTGCGGTGGAAGCTGGAGGCCCAGGCGAACAGGCTGATGAGGCCGATCAGCCCGACGATCCAGGCCGTCTGCGGCTGCCGTCCGGACTGGATGGCGACCACCAGCAACGCCAGATGGCTGAAGGAGGTGATCAGCCCCGCGTAGTGGCTCCTGAAGCCTCGCAGCATGGAAATCCGGACGTACTCGGACTAACTGGCGAAGCGCTTGCTGATATCGACGTCCTTCAGATCGGCACTGGCGAAGCGCAACAGATCAAACGCGCTGAAACCGAGCAGGCGGGCGACGATGAGGTCCGGGAATTGGGCGATGCGCACATTGTTGATATTGACGCTGTCGTTGTAGAACTCGCGGCGGTCGGCGATGGCATTCTCCAGGCTGCTGATGCGCGCCTGCAGGTGCAGGAAGTGCTCGTTGGCCTTCAGTTCCGGATAGGCTTCGGCGACGGCGAACAGGTTGCCCAGCCCGACGCGCAACGCGCCTTCCGCGGCACCCAGCGCCGCCACATCATGCGCCTCGCGCGCTTCGGCAACGCGCGCACGCGCCTGCGTGACCTTTTCCAGCGTTTCCTGCTCGTGCTTCATGTAATGCTTGCAGGTATCGACCAGTTTGGGCAGCTCGTCATGGCGCTGCTTGAGCAGGATGTCGATGTTCGACCAGGCCTTGGCCACGTTGTTTTTGATGTTCACCAGATTGTTGTAGATCATGATGAAATAAATGCCGACGATGACCAGCAGCACCAGCCCGACGATCCCCATGACGCCCCCTTTGTTTATGGATGGTTTTCCGAGAGTCTACGCGCTCACTTCCGGCTTGTGCAACGCACGTTTTTCGTCCGCCGACTGCGGTGCCGCGACGGTCCCCAGCACATAGGGTCCAACCTTGTCCCAGTAGCGCGAGAAGCGCTTGAGGCGCTTGGCGCTGACCTCGATATCCACCAGCTTCGGCTCCGGATGCCAGGTCGGAGAGAACGGCGTCAGCACGTTCTTCAATTCGCGGTTGGGCGTGTCCTGGGTTTCGATGCGGCCGACTTCGCGCTGCATCAGCACCTCGCGCGTGTCGCCGACCCAGACTTCCACGTTCGGCATCTCGCTCAGGCAATCGGCCATGAACTGCAGGCGATGGATGGACCACTGCTCGTACACCTTGTCATCGAAGATGAATATCTTGGTGAACGGCCGGCGCAGCAAGGGATGTGCCGGCGACAGCATCTCGTCGTGCACCAGCAGGGCGAAGGCGTTCAGACCCTGGACCACCGGCAACACCGGCCTGATCGGCGGGAATTGCACCGGCTGCACCGACAGCGTGTCGCTGAACAGACGATCGTGCAGGTTCTCGTAACTGTCGTCGAACGGGCACTGCGCCTTGCAGCCTGCGCAGTAATGTTCGCCGGTGTGACGCGCCAGATTTTCCTTGTCGAAATAATAGGGCTTGGAACTGAACAGCGAGGCCACCCATTGCCAGGAAAGATGATTGGAGGCCTTGTCGCCGTCCAGCAGGTTGGCCTCGTACCAGTCGGCCGCCTCGCGCCAGTTGGTCTTGCGCCAGTGCAGCACATAGGCCGCGAACCACAGGCGTGCATGGTTGTGCACGTAGCCGCCCTGCAGCAAATCCCTGATGAAGCCGTCCATGCATGGCAGACCGGTCTTGCCCTTGCGGATATCCTCGGCCAGCGGGCGGCGGCCGATCGCCACCTTCGGCGTCTCCATGTCGGACAGGATATCGTCGCCCTTCAGATACCAGACCTGGCGCCAATATTCACGCCATGCCAGCTGCATGATGAGCTTGCCGCCCCGATCGCCGAACTGCGATTTGACGTGATCGATGACCTCGGCCAGCGAGATGCAGCCGTGGCGCAGATACGGCGAGAGCCTGGTCACCGCGCCGTTGAGAAAATTGCGGTTGCGGCCGTAAGTCAGCGCGTCGATCTCATGCAGGCGCTTGAGCGCCGCCGCGCGACCGCCGACCCAGTCGTCACCGAGGTCTGCCCCCGGGTTCTGCGGAAACATGCGGCGCATGTAGTGCAGTCGTTCCTGACGGTCTTGCGGAATCATCAATTTTCGCGGCTTGGACATGGTATCCAGGGTTCCTTGGCTCTGAAGTCTGTTGCATGGCACCCGGCTTGTGGTTATAGCTGGCCGGATGCTGTCGTCATGCCGGGCCGGGTTGGCTATGGTTTCTCCTAACGATGATTCTACTGCCGTCCAGCCGTGCGTCCGTAACGCGGCAGACCGCGACACTGACGGATTTTGTCAGCACCGCGCCCGGCGCCGGATTGCAGGCGTGCCGCCACTGACAAGCGGCCGGCGCGAGTGCATGCCACCCCTTGCCGGAAGCTGTTTCTGCGCGAATGCCACAGCGCACAAGCCGCTTATGCATCGGTATTTTTCTGCTAGCATAGAGCGACTAATAACAAGAGGACACAGACATGATTGAAGCGATCTGGCTTTGGGGCATCCTGGGGCTGATTCTGTTGGCGATGGAGATGATGAGCGAGACGTTCTTCATCCTCTGGTTCGGCATCGCCGCCCTCATCGTCAGCGTCTGCCTCTATTTCTTCCCGGAACTGCACGCCGGCTGGCAGTTCCTCATCTTCGCCGCCTTCTCCCTCTGCTCGCTCGCCATCTGGAAGATCTACTACCGCAAGGCACCGGATATCGACCTCAAGGTGGGCCAATCGCAAGGCGACGAAGTCGGCCGCGTCGGCACCATCGTCGAAGCCGTCAACCGCAAGCAGAACGGCCGCATCCA
>JAVEWT010000096.1:0-6575 GCA_034004425.1 Methylophilaceae bacterium | reverse complement strand
TTCCGGACAATCCGTCAGATTCGGCTCACTGACCTTACGCATGACTTCCTTGCGAAAACCGCAGCTCGTGCATTGATAATCATAGATTGGCATGTCGAATAGCTCCGAACATCAAAAGGATGGAATTATACCCGAGATGTACATGGCGATTAAAGACGAAATATCAAGCGTTTAGGACCGCATAATAGACAAAACCGGCGAACGCCGGTTTTGCTCATGGAAATCGCTTCTCGCCTCTTCAACTCAGAACGGAATATCGTCATCGAACTCGTCGAATGACGAAGCGGCCGCCGGCTTGGCGGCCTGTGCCGCAGGTGCCGACTGCCTTGCCGGTGGTGCACCGGCGTCATGATCCTGGTTCATGTCGTCGTAGCTGGCATTCGAACTGCCACCATCGCGACCGCCGAGCATTTGCATCTGGTCGGCGATGATTTCCGTCGTGTAGCGGTCCTGACCTTCCTTGGTCTGCCACTTGCGCGTCTGCAAACGACCCTCGACATAGACCGGACGGCCCTTTTTCAGGTACTCGCCGGCGATCTCCGCCAGCTTGCGGTACATGACGATGTTGTGCCATTCGGTGCGCTCCTGGCGCTGGCCGTTCTTGTCTTTCCATGTGTCTGTCGTCGCAATGCTGAAATTGCAGACGGCCTCGCCGTTCGGCATGTAACGCACTTCCGGGTCGCGCCCGAGGTTGCCAACCAGAATTACCTTGTTTACTGATGCCATGTCATCTCCCTGTTAATCCGCCAATTTGCCGCTATTTGAATCGCTGCCTTCTAATTCGCCGCGATCAGCCGCAACACTTCCGTCTCGTCGAATTCCTGCTGCATATCGACTTTAAGTATAACCAAACCTTCATCCGCCAGCACTACCGCTTCACGCACGCCGGCGATCACCGCCAGCCGGCCGGAGAGATCGCGCGCGGCGGCCGCGGTCATTTCATCCAGATGATACATCTTGCTCCTGACCGCCGGTGGCGTCCGCATACTGAAGGCCGCGATCAGCCATAGCAGCATCAGGACGCTGCAGAACATGAAGACCGCGGCATAGCCGTAGACATGCGACAGGTAACCGCCGAATACGCCGCCGGCGAAGATGCCGAGCGATTGGGCCGTGTTGTAGACGCCGATCGCCGTACCCTTGGAGGCGGCAGGCGCCAGCTTGGAAATGATCGAAGGCAGCGTCGCTTCCAGAATGTTGAAGGCGATGAAGTAGACCGTCAGCGAGAGGACGATGCCCCAGAACGCATCGATGGCGCCGGCGAACAGCAGCTGCGCCACCAGCATCATGCCGATGGCGGCGATGAAGACCTGCTTCAAACGTGCTTTCTTTTCGCCGTAGATGATGGCCGGCACCATCAGCGCAAAGGACAGCACCATGACCGGCAGGTAGATCAGCCAGTGATCGTTCTCGCTCATGCCGCTGGATTGCTTGATGGCGAACGGCACGACAACGAACATCGCCATCTGCGCCGCGTGCAGCGCGAAGATGCCGAAATTGAGGCGCATCAGCTGCATGTCGCGCAACACGTCCTTCAGCTTGCTCGGCGCTGCCTCGGCATCCGAATGGAAGCGGCTGACGACCGGATCCGGTACCAGATATTTGACATCCAGAATCGCCAGCACGGCCAGCACGCCGGTCAGCAGAAAGATGCCGGGAATGCCGATCCACTGATTCAAAGCGGGACCAAGAATCAGCGAAAGCGCAAACGTGATACCGATGGTGCCGCCGATCATCGCCATCGCCTTGGTGCGGTGCTCCTCGCGCGTCAGGTCCGCGACCAGCGCCGTCACCACAGCGGAGACTGCCCCTGCACCCTGGATCGCCCGGCCAATGATGACCGTGGTCAGGTCCGTGGCGAAACCGGCGATCAGACTGCCGATGAGCAGCAGCACGAGGCCGATGTAGATCATGCGCTTGCGGCCGAAGCGGTCGGAAGCCATGCCGAACGGCAGCTGGAACATGGCCTGGGTCAGGCCATAGGCGCCGAGCGCCAGCCCGATCAGCAGATGGTTGTCGCCGCCCGGCAGGGTTTCCGCGTAGATCGAGAAGATCGGCAGGATGAGGAACATGCCCAGCATGCGCAACCCGTAAATGGAAGCAAGGCTGAGGCTGGCCCGCACTTCTGGCGCGGACATACGTTCTGAATGCGGCATGGAAAATTGATTGAGTCGAACGGTGGAAATTGCGTATATTATCAGGTTAGCTCACTGGCCGTCAGACACACATGGATTTCATACGCATACGCGGTGCCCGCACCCACAACCTGAAGAACGTCTCCCTCGACCTGCCACGCGACAAGATGATCGTCATCACCGGCCTGTCCGGTTCCGGCAAATCTTCCCTGGCATTCGATACGCTCTACGCCGAAGGTCAGCGCCGCTATGTCGAATCGCTCTCCGCCTACGCCCGCCAGTTCCTGGCACGCATGGACAAGCCGGATGTCGACCTGATCGAAGGTCTGAGCCCAGCCATCTCGATCGAACAGAAATCCACTTCTCACAACCCGCGTTCCACGGTCGGCACCGTCACCGAAATCCACGACTACCTGCGCCTGCTCTACGCCCGCGCCGGCGACCCGGAGTGTCCGGAACACGGCATCAAGCTGGAAGCACAGACCGTTTCGCAGATGGTCGACAGCGTGCTGGCGCTGCCGGAAGAAACCAAACTCATGATCCTCGCGCCGGTGGTCAGCAACCGCAAGGGCGAGCAGGTCGACCTGTTCGAGGAGCTGAAAGCGCAAGGCTTCGTGCGCGTGCGGGTCGACGGCGAAACCTATGAACTGGATGCGGTGCCCAAGCTGGCGAAGAACAACAAGCACAATGTCGATGTCGTCATCGACCGACTCAAGGTACGCGCCGACATGAAGCAGCGCATCGCCGAATCGTTCGAGACGGCACTGCGGCTGGCGGACGGCAAGGCGTTGGCGGTGGAGATGGACAGCGGCAAAGAGCACCTGTTCTCCGCCAAATTCTCGTGCCCGGTGTGTGACTACTCACTGGCGGAACTGGAGCCGCGCCTGTTCTCGTTCAACAATCCGATGGGCGCCTGCCCCAAGTGCGACGGCCTCGGCCAGATCAGTTTCTTCGACCCCAAGCGTGTGGTCGCCTTCCCCCACCTATCGCTCGCTTCCGGCGCTATCAAGGGCTGGGACAAGCGCAACCAGTTCTATTTCCAGATGCTGCAAAGCCTGGGCGCGCATTTCGGCTTCGACCTGGACACCCCGTTCGAGGAACTGCCGGCCCATGTGCAGCAAGTGCTGCTGCACGGCAGCGGCAAGGAAGCCATCGCCTTCAAGTACCTGAACGAACGCGGCTCGGTCTACCAGAAGACGCACACGTTCGAAGGCATCCTCAACAACCTGCAGCGCCGCTATCACGAGACCGATTCCAGCACCGTGCGCGAGGAACTGGCGAAATACCTAAACTCGCAAGCCTGCCCGGATTGCAGCGGCACCCGTCTGCGGCGCGAGGCTCGCCACGTCAAGGTCGGCGGCAGCAACATCCACGAGATCTGCGAGATTCCGCTAAAGCAGGCGCTCACTTTCTTCGAGACGCTGACTCTGACCGGCCAGAAGCTGGCGATCGCCGACAAGATCGTCAAGGAGATCAGCAGCCGGCTCAAGTTCCTGACCAATGTCGGCCTCGAATACCTGTCGCTGTCCCGCTCGGCCGAGACACTGTCCGGCGGAGAGGCGCAACGCATCCGCCTCGCCTCGCAGATCGGCTCCGGCCTCACCGGCGTCATGTACGTATTGGACGAGCCGTCCATCGGCCTGCACCAGCGCGACAACGACCGCCTGCTGGAAACTCTCATGCGACTGCGCGACATCGGCAACACCGTCATCGTCGTCGAGCATGACCAGGATGCCATCCAGGCCGCTGATTACGTCGTCGACATCGGCCCCGGTGCCGGCGAACACGGCGGCCAGATCGTCGCCAGCGGCACACCGGCCGAGATCAGGGCCAATCCGCAATCGCTGACTGGTCAGTACCTGAGCGGCAAGAAAGCCATCGAGGTGCCGAAGAAGCGTCACCAGCCGGACCCGGCGCGCTGGCTGACCATGACCGGCGCCAGCGGCAACAACTTGCAGAACGTCACGCTGAAGCTGCCGGTCGGCCTCTTGACCTGCGTCACCGGCGTTTCCGGCTCCGGCAAATCGACGCTGATCAACGACACGCTCTACCGCGTCGTCGCCCAGCATCTCTACGGCAGTTCGACTGAGCCGGCGCCGCACAATGAGATCGACGGGCTCGCCTTCTTCGACAAGGTGGTCGATGTCGACCAGAGCCCGATCGGCCGCACCCCGCGCTCCAACCCGGCGACCTACACCGGCCTCTTCACGCCGATCCGCGACCTCTTTGCCGGCGTGCCGGAGTCCCGCGCGCGCGGCTACGGCCCGGGTCGCTACTCGTTCAACGTCAAGGGCGGTCGCTGCGAGGCCTGTCAGGGCGACGGCGTCATTCGCGTCGAGATGCACTTCCTGCCGGATGTCTACGTGCCTTGCGACGTCTGCAAGGGGCAGCGCTACAACCGCGAAACACTGGAGATCCAGTACAAGGGCAAGAACATCCACGAGATTCTGGAAATGACGGTGGAGCAGGCACGGAGCTTCTTCGACGCCGTGCCGGTAGTCGCACGCAAGCTGCAGACCCTGCTCGACGTTGGCCTCGGTTACATCACATTGGGGCAATCCGCCACCACGCTGTCAGGCGGCGAGGCGCAACGCGTCAAGCTGGCGCTGGAACTGTCGAAACGCGATACCGGGCGCACGCTCTACATTCTGGACGAACCGACCACCGGCCTGCATTTCGCCGACATCCAGCTGCTCCTCGACGTCATCCATCGCCTGCGCGACCACGGCAACACCATCGTCATCATCGAACACAATCTGGATGTCATCAAAACGGCGGACTGGATCGTCGACATGGGTCCGGAAGGCGGCGACGGCGGCGGCATGGTGGTGGCGGAAGGCACACCGGAAAAAGTGGCGGAAAACCCGAAGAGCTACACCGGAAAATATCTGAAGCCCATGCTCTAGGCCGCGATCAGAAACATCTCAGCCCGCCGAAACCGGCACTCAGATCAAAAGAAATAGGCGTAGGCGAACACGCCCAGCATCAACAGCGCAAACACCAGCTTGACCGCCAACGCCAGCACGAAGCCGAGACCGGCCGCCATGCCGACCTTGGTTGCACGGCCGGCGTCGCGATGCGCCATCAGTTCGCCGACCACCGCACCGAGCACGGTACCCAGCACGATGCCGAGTATGCCGGCCGGCATGCCGAGCAGCGCACCGACCACGGTGCCGATCAGCGCCTGCCGGCTGGCACCGGCAGACTGGGTCGTCAGCAGCGAAGCGACGATATCGAAAATCCACGCAGCCAGCGCCAGCACACCGATCACGACCACGGTCGCCACGCTAACCAGCGCGAAATCGTCGATCCAGGCGCCGAGCAACAGACCGGCGAAAAGCAGCGGCACACCGGGCAAGGCCGGCAGCGCCATGCCGAGCACGCCGAGCACGACCAGCAGCAACACCAGCAGCCAGAGCCATTCCATCTAAATCGCCTCCGTTTTCGTCTGACTCATTTGGGCACCTCCACCAGCCGCATACGGGCCTGGATGGTGCCGGTCTTGCGGTTGAGGAAGCGGGTCGAGCGGTGTTTGTCGTAAAAGCGCGGGTTGGGGATCATCGCCGCCATTTTTGCCGCCTGGTAGCTCGACAGTCTGCGTGCGCTGACGCCGTAATAATGCTTGGCCGCTGCTTCCGCCCCGAACACGCCATCGCCCCATTCGATGACATTCAGATAGATTTCCAGAATGCGCCGCTTGCTCATCATCTGTTCCAGCATCAGCGTGATCACCGCCTCCTGCAGTTTGCGCCAGGGCGTGCGCTGTGAGGACAGGAACAGGTTCTTCGCCAGCTGCTGGCTGATGGTGGAGCCGCCCGCCACCAACCTGCCCTTCTTCAGGTTCTTCTCGTAGGCTTGCTGAATGCCGTCCCAATCGAAGCCATCGTGCTGCACGAACTTGGCATCCTCGGCGGCGACCACGGCGCGCTTCAGATTGACCGATATCTGCTCATACTCCACCCATTGATGCTTGAGCCGAGCTTTCGGATTCTCCGTTTGCTGCGCCTGTAAACGGTCGCGCATGAAGGCGGTGGAGTTCGGATTCTGGTGAACCCAGTAGCAGATATGCAGAAATATCCAGAGCTGGTAAAGCAGAATCAGTAACAGCAGCGCCAGAAAGCCGCGCCAGATCCACGCCTTGATGCTCATTCGTCGCTAGCCCCTGAATGCGGCGATGACCGGCGCGGTCTGGGGCCTGACGCCGCGCCACTGATAGAAAGATTCGGCCGCCTGCTCGACCAGCATGCCCAGCCCATCCGCCACACGGGCCTGCTGCAGGCGGGCGAACTTCATGAACGGTGTCTCGCGACCGTACATCATGTCATAGGCGAGGGCGCCCGCGGCAAAAATGCCGGCCGGCAGCGGCAGCTCGCTGTCGCTGAGCCCGGCGGAAGTCGCATTGATGACGATATCGAACGCCTGCCCCCGCAATTCATCGAA
>JAVEWT010000095.1:0-6768 GCA_034004425.1 Methylophilaceae bacterium | reverse complement strand
TGGCTCTCTATCCTTCTTCTCGTTTTCCTGCCGTTCCAGTTCTCCTGGGCGGCGGTGGCTGGCTATTGCCAGCACGAGACCGGGGCGGCTGCACAGCACTTCGGCCATCATGACCACCAGCATCAGGCCGCTGCCGATCAGGAAGGCACACCGGATGCCAAAACCTTGGGCGGAGGCATCGACAGCGATTGCGTCGCCTGTCATGCGAGTTGTGCTGCGGCGATTTTCAGCATGGCTTCCTTGCCAACTTCAAGCAGCGCGTCCTTTGCGATTCCCTGGTTACCGGGAAGTCTGACCGCGCCACCTCTCGCGTACCCCGAACGCCCCAACTGGTCCGTCCTCGCCTAATCGGCGGGGTGGATGGCATTTTTCTGCGCTTCTCCCTTGCGGCTGTGGTGGACTAATCCGCCCTGACGCATTGCGACGCTTCCCGGTCGCACCTCGCCGATTCCCCGCGTGCCTTTTCATCACTGGAGAATCGGATGTCTCGAAGCAAATCAGTTTCACGAACCACCTTTTTACCGGCCCGCGTACTCGTGGCCGGACTGTACTCGCTCGCTGCGCTAGCGACCGGCAACCTCTGGGCGCAATCGACGTCAGCCCCCGCCGACGCCGCAATTACCTTGCCGCAAGCCTTTGCTGCCGCTTGGGCACGGCAACCTGAGGCGCAATCCCTTGACCTGCGGCGCGATGCCGCCGAGGCGCGTCGGCAGGTTGCCGGCAGTTGGACGGCCCAGCCGCCTTCGCTGGATTTGGCCGGCAAGACCGATCAACTGAGCAAGAATCAAGGCAGCCGCGAATACGCGGCCGGCGTCGCCTTGCCCCTGTGGCTGCCTGGCGAACGCTCCCGTCAGGGTGCCTTGGCCGATGCCGAATCGAAAGCCGTGGATAGCCGGGTGACGGCCGCCCAACTGCGCACTGCCGCCGCCGTGCGTGATGCCTGGTGGAACTGGCAGCGGGCTCGCGGCGAACAGGCACTGGCCCGCGAGCTCCTGGTCAGCGCGCAAAAACTGGCAGAAGATGTCCGCCGCCGAACCAAGGCCGGCGACCTGGCCCGCTCGGACCAGCATCAGGCCGATGGTGCAACGGCCAGCGCCGAGGTGACTCTGGCGGAAAGCGCCAGCCTGCTGGCCGCCAGCACTCAGCAACTGCGCGCCTTGATTGGCAAGCTACCGGACGAGAATGCAGCCGACGTACCGGAAACCCCGCCGGCGGTGCCTGCCGACTTTACCGCCCTGGATGCGACCCACCCAGCGGTCGTCGAACTGTTCGACCGGGCCGAAGTCGCCCGCCGCAGCGCCGATCTGGCCAGCGTGCAGACCAGGAACAACCCCGAACTATTGCTGGCCACCACCCGCGAGCGGGGTGCTTTCGGCGACGACTATCAGCAGACGGTCACACTTGGCGTGCGCATCCCCTTTGGTTCGGATAGCCGCAATCGCGCCAAACTCGGCCTGGCCCGCGCCGAAGCCCTCGAAACCGAGGGCCAGCTTCGCCTTGAACGCGAGCGCCTGGCGGCCGATCTGGAAGCAGCGCGGGTTCGTGTCGAATCCAGCCGCGCGCAACTGGCGGCCGCCGAGCGACGCGCCCAACTGGCGCGTGAGTCGCGAGGTTTCTTCGACAAGTCCTTCCGTCTGGGCGAAAGCGACCTGCCGACCCGCCTGCGTATCGAACTCGAAGCCGTCGAAGCCGAACGGCAAAACGCTCGCGCCCGGATTGACCTGGCCGCCGCCATCTCCGCCCTGCGCCAGGCCCTGGGCCTGCTCCCCGAACAAAAATGAGGAACCCGAACATGAGAACAACAAACACGCTGGCCACTTTGGGATGGGCCGCCTGGATCGCCCTGGCCGCGCCACTGGCCTGGGCCGGTGACGGGCACGACCATGGCGAGGCGCCTGCTTCATCGGCTGGCCCCGCCGCGCCGCGCTTTGCGGCAACGTCTGAAACCTTTGAACTAGTCGGCGTCGTCAATGGCAAGCAACTGACGCTCTATCTCGACCGCTATGCCGACGGCAGCCCGGTCAAGGATGCCAAGCTCGAACTGGAACTCGGCGGCGTCAAAGTCACCGTCGAACCGCATGCCGAGGGCGAGTTCGAGGCGACGCTGGCGCAGGAACTCAAGCCCGGGGTCGTGTCGGTCGCGGCGACCGTCATCGCCGGCGAGGAAACCGACTTGCTGGCGGGTGAACTCGACATGCACGAAGAGGCGCATGCCGAAACGACCGCCCACACCCATGGCTGGAAGGAATACGCCCTGTGGGCCGGTGCCGCCGGCGGGGGGCTGCTGCTCCTTGCCGCTCTATTGCGCCGTCTGCGCGCTTCCCGTAAACCGCATTTCGGAGGTGCCGCATGAAGCCCCGTCTGTTATTGAGCACCCTTTGCCTTTCCCTCTTGTTCTCCCCAATGCCGGCTCTGGCCGGTGACGGCCATGACCACGGCGACGCCCCGCCCGCTGCCAGCGGCAGCGGCCCCAAGCGCCAGCCAGACGGCAGTGTCTTCCTGCCCAAACCGGCACAACGCCAGATTGGTGTTCGTACCCTGCTGGTAGAGCTAGGCGAACTGCCCCGTACCCATGAACTGGCTGGCAAGGTGGTCATGGACCCGAACGCCGGCGGCAAAGTGCAGGCCATCGTCGCCGGTCGTGTCACACCGGGACCACGCGGTCTGCCGCTGCCCGGCCAAGCAGTCAAGAAGGGCGAGGTGCTCGCTTACGTCACGCCGGAGGTCGGCGGCAACAGCCGTTCCCTGGCCGAAAGTCGGCTGCGTCGCCTGCGCGAACTGTCCGACACCGTGCCGCGCAAGCTCATCGAGGAAGCGGAAGCCGCCGTGGCCAACGAGCAACTGGTGGCGCCGGTCAGCGGCGTTATCGCCTCGGCCAACGTCGTCTCCGGTCAGGTGCTCGAAGCCCGCGAAACCCTGTTCGAGATCGTCAATCCGGAACGCCTGTTGATCGAGGCGCTGGCTTTCGATATGGCCGTCGCCAGCGATGTGGCCGGGGCCTTTGTCGCCGTTGGTGAGCAGAAGCTGCCGCTGCGTTTGGTCGGCGTCGCCCGCAGCCTGCGTGAGCAGGCACTGCCGCTGACCTTCCGGGGTGAAGGCGGCGCTTTGGCGGCGTTAGCCGTCGGCCAGCCGGTTCGGGTCTTCGTGCAGACGCGCAGCACGGTGCCGGGCATCCGCGTACCAATGGCGGCGCTGATGAAGAACCCGGCCAACCAGTCCATCGTCTGGGTCAAGACCGCGCCGGAACGCTTTGAGCCGCGCACGGTCACCGCCGAGCCGCTGGACGGCACCCACGTGGCGGTGACCAGCGGATTGAAAGCCGGGGATCGGATTGCAGTTCGCGCTGCCACCCTGATCAACCAGATACGCTGAGCGGAGCCAATCATGTTCAAGTGGCTTCTCGACAACAGCCTGGCCAACCGCCTGCTGGTCATCATCGCCAGTCTGGTGCTGATGGCTTATGGGGCATTCACGCTCTCCCGCACACCGGTCGACGTGTTTCCCGACCTCAACAAACCGACGGTCACCATCATGACCGAGTCCGGCGGCATGGCCGCCGAGGAAGTTGAACAACTGATCACCTTCCCGCTGGAAACGACCATGAACGGTCTACCCGGTGTGGAGAGCGTGCGGTCGGTGTCCAGTGCCGGCCTCTCTTTCATTTATGTGACCTTCAACTGGAAAACGGAGATTTTCCGGGCGCGGCAGATGGTGTCGGAACGTCTGTCCTCGATGGAGGAAGGGCTGCCAGCGGGTGTCACCCCGCGCATGGGGCCGATCAGCTCAATCATGGGCGAAATCATGCAGATCGCCATTCCCATCGACACGGCGAAGATTTCGCCGATGCAGGTGCGCGAATACGCCGACTGGGTGCTGCGTCCGCGTCTGATGGCAATTGCCGGCGTGGCACAGGTCATTCCCATCGGCGGCGAGGTGCGGCAGTTCCAGGTGCAGCCGAACACGACCCGCATGGCGGAACTGGACATCTCGCACGAGCAGTTGACCGGGGCGCTCAAGGGCTACTCGGCCAACACCTCCGGCGGCTTCCTCGAACTCAATGGGCGCGAATACCTGATTCGCCATCTCGGCCGCACGTCGCGTCTGGACGACCTGAAGAACCTGGCGCTGACGGCCCGCCACGGTCAACCCGTGTTATTGCGGCAAATCGCCGACGTGACTTTCGCGCCCGCCATCAAGCGCGGCGATGCCGGTTTTGAGGGCAAACCGGCGGTCATTCTCGGCATCCAGAAGCAGCCGACGGCGGACACCATCCATCTAACCAGAAGCATTGAGGCCGCAGTCGAGGATCTGAAGAAGTCGCTGCCGGCCGGTATGGAGGCGCCCAAGGTGACCTTCCGCCAGGCGAGTTTCATCGAGTCGTCGATCAGCACGCTGCAAGGCAAGCTGATCGGGGCATCGGTCTTCGTCGCCGTCATCCTGTTCTTCTTCCTGGGCACCCTGCGCCCGACGGTGATCGCGCTGACCGCGATCCCGGTGTCGATTTTCATGACGGCGCTGGTTTTTGACTATTACGGCTTGTCGATCAACACCATGACCCTGGGTGGCCTGGCCATCGCCATCGGTGGCCTGGTCGATGACGCCGTGGTCGGTGTCGAGAACGTGCTGCGACGGCTAAAGGAGGACCGGGCCAAGCACCACGATCACCGGATGCATCCGATTGAACTGGTGGCCCATGCGACGATGGAAGTGCGTTCGGCCATCCTCTACGCAACGATCATCATCGTGCTGGTTTTCCTGCCGCTCTTCGCACTGCCCGGCATGGAAGGCCGCTTGTTCGTGCCGCTCGGCATCGCTTTCATCGTTTCGACGCTGGCTTCGCTGGTGGTGTCGGTGACGGTGACGCCGGTGCTCTCCTTCTACCTGCTACCAAGCATGAAGTCGCTCGATCATGGCGACACGAAACTGCTGGCCTGGCTGAAAGCCAGCTATGGCCGGAGTTTGCAGGCGGTGCTCAACCGTCCCAAAGCAGCCTTGGCGGCCGGTGCCGTCGCCATTTTGGTAGCAGCGGCAGCCGTGCCCTTTTTTCCCAAGACTTTCCTGCCACCCTTCAACGAGGGAACGTTGCTGATCGGCATGCGCCTCAACCCCGGCGTCACGCTGGCCGAGTCGTCGGCTCTGGCACAACAGGCCGAGGTACTGGTCAAGGCGGTGCCGGAAGTCGTGCACGTCGGGCGACGCAGCGGCCGGGCGGAACTGGATGAGCATGCGGAAGGCGTCCATGTCAGCGAACTGGATGTCGGCCTGAAGCCAGCATCCGAAATGACGCGCTCAATGGGCGAAATCTCGGCCGATATTCGCGCCCGCCTGATCAACCTGCCCGCGGCGATTGCCATCGGCCAGCCCATCTCGCACCGGATCGACCACATGCTGTCCGGCGTGCGTTCGCAGATCGCCATCAAGATTTTTGGCGATGACCTCGACACGCTGCGCGGTCAGGCCGATGCGCTGCGTGGCAGGCTGGCCGGTATTCCCGGCATCGCCGATCTGGAAATCGAGAAGCAGGTGCTGGCGCCGCAGATCAAGGTCAGCGTCAACTATGCGACGGCCGCGCAATACGGCGTGCCGACGCCACAGATTCTGGCGACCCTGCAAAGCCTGGTCGAAGGCGAAAAAGTAACGCAGGTGGTCGAGGGCGGCCGGCGCTTTGCGCTGGTCGTGCGCCTGCCCGAGTCGTCCCGCTCGTTGCAAGGGCTGGGGCAGATATTGCTGGAAACACCTGGCGGGCCGATTCCCTTGTCAAAAATCGCCACCATCGAGGATGGCGACGGGCCGAATCAGGTCAGCCGCGATGACGGCAAGCGGCGTATCGTGCTTTCAGCCAACGCGCAAGGTAGGGCGCTGTCCGAGATCGTCGAGGACATCCGCAAGGTGGTCGGCGACAGCAAACTGCCTGAAGGATACTTCATCACCCTGGGCGGACAGTTCCAGGCGCAGGAAGAGGCTTCGCGGCTGGTTGGCCTGCTCTCCATCGTCTCGCTGGTGCTGATGTTTGTGGTGCTGTTCAGTCGCTACAAGTCAGTTGTGTTATCGGCGATGATCATGGCCAACATTCCGCTGGCGCTGGTCGGCGCAGTGCTCGGCTTGTGGATTTCCGGACAACCGCTGTCGGTCGCCGCGCTGGTCGGCTTCATCACGCTGGCGGGCATTTCGGTGCGCAACGGGATTCTCAAAGTCAGCCACTACATCAACTTGATGCGCATGGAAGGCGAGAACTTCGACCACAAGATGATCCTGCGCGGCTCGCTGGAACGTCTTGCGCCCGTCTTGATGACGGCGCTGGTGACGGCCTTTGCGCTGGCGCCATTGCTGTTCGAAGCCGAGCGGCCGGGCACGGAAATCTTGCATCCGGTGGCGGTGGTCATTTTCTCGGGCCTGATCAGTTCGACACTGCTCGACACCTTCCTGACACCTGTCATGTTCTGGCTGTTTGGCCGCAAGGATGTGGAACGTCTGATGGCCGACCGCGATGCCGGTGCGCTTTAACTATTTCTCAACGAAAGGAAAACCCATGAAACCGATTCATCTTCTCGCCGCTTTTACATTCTCCATGTCGGGCCTTGCCTTCGCCGCCGGTGGTCACGACCATGGGCACGAACACAAGCAGCTCCACGGTGGAGTCGTCAGCGAGGTCAAGGATATGGATTATGAACTGGTTGCCAAGCCGGATTCGATTCAGTTGTATTTGCGTGATCATGGCAAGCCTGTCGACATCACAAAGGGGTCGGCAAAACTTACGGTTTTGTCCGG
>JAVEWT010000094.1:0-6830 GCA_034004425.1 Methylophilaceae bacterium | reverse complement strand
TCGGGATATTTTCCTGAACGGCGCCCGCTCCTCCAGTTCGTCCTGATACATTTCCATCATGCCGGATTCGCGCTCCAGCGCCCGCGCGATCGCGGCTGCAAAATCCGGGCGAGCAATCTTGTGGAAGGAGCAGGTAGGCCTCGGCTTGAAGCCGCGCGCCAGCTTGTGTTCGCCCTGGGCGCCGCCCTCGAAATAGCGGATACCGCGCTCGATACAGAACTCCTGCGCCTGATAGTAACAAAGCTCGAAATGCAGGCCCGGCACGTACTCCAGGGCGCCCCAATAGCGCCCGTAGAGCTGGCTGATACCTACACTGTTCTCGCCGAAGAAACTCAGGGCCGCTGCAATGTTCTCGCCGTTGCGCTCCGCCACCACCAGCAGCACGTTCTGCGGCATCTGCCGCCCGATTTCGATAAAAAAGGCTTCATTCAGATACGGACTGGAACGATGCAGGCGATAGGTGTTGGCATAACAGCGATAAAAGAACGCCCAATGCGATTCGCTGATATCCGCGCCGGTCAACCGGTGAACACGCACATCCGCCGCCGTGATTCTCTTGCGCTCCTGTCGGATCTTCTTGCGTTTGTCATGCGTCAGTGTCGAGAGAAAGGTGTCGAAACTCGCATAGCCTTCGTTCTCCCAACGGAACTGCACGCCGCTTCTTTTCAGCCACCCGGCTGCGGCCATGGCTTGCGCGTCGCTCTCATCAGGGAACAGGACGTGCGCGGACGACCATCCGGCCGCAAGTAACTGGTCGCCCAGTGCCGCCAGCATTTGCTGACGAATCGCGGCATCCGCACACATCAGGCGAGGACCCGTCACCGGCGTGAAGGGAACGGCACAAATCAGTTTCGGATAGTAGTCGATGCCATGCTGCTCGAAGGCATTGGCCCAGGCCCAATCAAATACATATTCTCCGTAGGAATGGCTTTTGGCATAGAGCGGCATCGCGCCCAACAACCGGCCTCCATCCTTCACCAGCAAGGGACAGGGTTGCCAACCGGTTCCGGAGCCGACGCAACCGGTCCTTTCGAGCGCACCAAGATAAGCATGCGTCAAAAATGGCGAGCCATCACCAAGCGCATCCCAGGACGCGGGGTCGATTTCCTTGATTCCGGAAGCAATAGAGATTTGCGGACTCATGCCTGAATTATGCATGAGGAGGAGAAATACTGCGCTCGCGGATATCAAGCGCCTACATATAAAAAGAAAAACAGCCGGACTCGGCCAGGCTTGTGTTGATTCGGCCTGCTGGTTTCAACTCGGACTACAAGGCGGGTTTGCTCGGGATTTCAGCCTGCTTGCTTTTCAGTTTCGGCCGCCTGGTCTGCTTGGATTCCACTTCCGCCTCCGCTGCCGCCTGCGCTTCCATCAGTTCCGCCTCCCGCGCCTGCTGGATGCGCAGCTCAGCGGCACGCTGACGTTCGATCAGCTTGGCCTGATAATCGACCAGTTCGGTAATGGAAATAAAGCCATCCGCATCCAGGTCCACCTGGTTATAGTGCCTGGCGACCTGTGGCAGGCTGTCGACCACTTCCTGGCGGGAAAGCAGGTTGTCATTATCGCGGTCAGCACGGAAAAAGCGCTCCTGGATGCCCTTGCTCATGGAACGGCGACGATCCTGTATCTGATGATGTATCGGGTCGTTGGTACGGGAATAGTGATTGAGATCCATGCGCAGGCGCATGCGCTCCTCGAGGCTGACGCTGCCCAGGCCTTGCACCTGCTCCGCACCGGTTTCGTCACCCGGCTGGACCAGCTTGTCTTCAGGATTTTCCGTCACGCCCAACGCTTCGCGCGGGCCGGCGATTCCGGACTGGGACAAACCGAGAAAAACACACACCATGACCAGTGCATGCCGCGTGACTGCGGATTGTTGTAAAAAGGACATCGGCAGACTTACACCGCAAAGAATGGTTTGAAATTGCTCAACAGGTTTTGCATCTCTAAGCTCTCCTCATCGCATTCCACCGCCTAATATCCGGTGCAACTTTATATTCGATTCATCAGCGAAACAAAAGTTTTTGACATCGACCGACGGATCTGGCCGACATTTGATTCGCTTGTCGTCAAGTGCGGCTTATTTGTGCTATCCGCTTCTTTGAGAGCGGTTATAATGACGCAAGAATGTAAATTGAATGTTTCCCGTATCCGGCTGATTGTAAAAAATTGTAACAGGCAACGCTTGCGCCGGAAATTTCAGCGGTTTATACGAATGAAGCCTTTCATTCCACAGGATTTTTGCCCAAAATAGCGTCATGCAAACCAATATGAAGAAAATATTGCTGGTGGATGACGACCTGCGTATGCGTGAACTACTGCAACGCTACTTGGGCGAGCAGGGATTCAGCGTCAAGGCAGTTTCGGATTCGACCGAAATGGATGCGGCACTGGCGCATGAACACCCGGATCTCCTGGTGCTCGACCTCATGCTGCCCGGAGAAGACGGCTTGGCCATCTGTCGCCGTTTGCGCGGCAACAACAGCCGCATCCCCATCATCATGCTCACCGCTCGCGGAGACGAAGTCGACCGCATCATCGGCCTCGAAATGGGGGCAGATGACTACCTGCCCAAGCCGTTCAACCCAAGAGAACTGCTGGCGCGCATCAACGCCGTCATGCGGCGCCAGGAACAACGCATCCCCAGCGCGCCGGCGATGGATACCGCGACAGTCAGCTTCGGCGATTTCGTGTTCGATGCATCAACCCGCAGCCTGACCCGCAACGGTGAGCCGGTCACCATCACCAGCGGCGAGTTCGCCCTGCTCAAGGTGTTCGTCGACCACCCGCGCCAGCCACTGTCGCGCGACCGCCTCATGCAACTGGCACGCGGCCGGGAACTGGACGTCTTCGACCGCAGTATCGACGTACAAGTCTCCCGCCTGAGAAGATTGATAGAGCCGGACCCCGCCCACCCCCGCTATCTGCAGACCATGTGGGGCTTCGGCTACGTCTTCGTGCCGGACGGTGAAGTCCAGAAAAGCTGACCCTCACGCGAAGCCATCCCGGCCTAACATCATTGAGACTCTTCCCACGCACCCTGCTTGCCCGCATCATGGTCCTCATCGCGCTGCTACTGGCGATCGGCCAGTTCAGCGCGCTGAAGATCTTTGACTACTTCGAGCGCGAACCGCGCGCGCAGGCGGCAGCACTACAGGCCGTCACCGTCGTCAACTACACGCGCGCCTCGCTGCTCGCATCTCACGAGAATCGGCGTATCGCCCTGCTGTCGGAACTGTCCGGCAAAGAAGGCGTGCGTATCTACGCTGCCGACCTGCTGGAGATCGTCGAACCCTTGCCGAACGACCCTTTCATCCGGCTCGTGGCTGAGAAAATCCGCGAGAATCTGGGGCAGGAAACACTGGTGGCGATCAACCATCTTGGCGTGCCCGGCCTCTGGATCAGTTTCAGTATCGGCCAGGACGAATACTGGGTCGTCATCCCGCGCTTTCTGACAGAACGTCCGTTCCCGTGGCAATGGTTCGGTTGGGCCGCGCTGGTCGCCATGCTGTCGCTCGGCGGCGCCTACGTCATCGCCGCCCGCATCAACCGGCCACTACGCTTCCTGGTCAAGGCCGCCGGCCGCATCAGCCACGGCGAACAGCCTCCGCGACTGCCGGAAGAAGGGGCGGAAGAGATGCGTGAAGTGCAGCGCACGTTCAACGAAATGTCGGAAGCGCTGGCCCGACTGGACAGCGAACGCACGCTGCTGCTGGCCGGCATCTCGCATGACCTGCGCACGCCGCTCGCCCGGCTGCGGCTCGCGGTCGAGATGTTGCCGGATGAAGTCGGCGAAGCCACGCGCAACGGCATGATCCAGGACATCTCCGACATGGACAACATCATCAACCAGTTCCTCGATTTCGTCCGTGGCGTGGAGGGCGAACCGGCACAACTGGTCGATATCAACGCCCTGATTCAGTCGGTCACCGAGCGCCACGCCCGCGCCGGCCGCGAGGTCGAACTGCACCTGTCCTCCAACTACAAGGTACCGTTGCGCCCACTTGCCATCCACCGGCTGATCGGCAACCTGATCGACAACGCCTTCGCCTACGGCAAGGGCAAGGTCGCCGTCAGCACCCGCATCACGGCCGGCTACATCATCATCAGCGTCATGGATAACGGCCCCGGCATCCCGGACAACCAGATGAACCGGCTGCTGAGACCTTTCGAGCGCATGGATTCCGCACGCGGCAATGAAGGCGGTAGCGGCTTGGGGCTCGCCATCGCCGACCGCATCGCCAAGCTGCACAAGGGCAAACTGGAACTGCTCAACCGGCCGGAAGGCGGTCTCGAGGCGCGCCTCAGCCTGCCGCTCTGAACTGGATGACTGATTGAATTGACAGGGAAACAGCAGCCGCCGGACTGCTGACTGACTTTTAATACAGCTAGCTTCAAGCCTCTGCTGACGGCCGAAACCAGGCCAGCTTCTCATGCAGCGACACCACGCCGCCAACGATGATCAAACATGGCGGCTTCAATTCGGCGGCACTGACCTTTTGCGCCAGCGTGGCCAGATCGGCGACCACCACGCGCTGCCGCATGGTAGTACCCTGCTGCACGACCGCCGCCGGCGTCTCTGCAGACAAACCATGCAGCACCAGTTTGCGGCAGATCTCGGCCAAGCCGACGAGGCCCATGTAGATGACCACGGTCTGGTTCGGGCGCGTCAGGGCCGGCCAATCCAGCTCCAGCGTATCGAACTCGCCGTTGGCGCCGGCTTTCAGGTGGCCGGTCGTGAACAGGCAGGACTGCGCATGATCCCGGTGGGTCAGCGGAATCCCGGCATAGGTCGAAACACCGTTGGCCGCCGTGATACCCGGAACCACCTGGAACGGGATGCCATGCGCCATCAGGGTCTCTATCTCCTCGCCGCCACGGCCGAAGATGAAAGGATCGCCGCCCTTCAGCCGCAGGACGCGCTTGCCTTCCCGCGCCAGCCGCACGAGCAGCTGATTGATCTCCTCCTGCGGCAGCGTGTGCTGGTCGCGCGCCTTGCCGACATAGATCAACTCGGCATCACGTCGCACCAGCTCCATGACCTCCTTGCTCACCAGCTTGTCGTAGACGCAGACATCGGCCTGCTGCATCAGACGCAAGGCGCGGAATGTCAGCAGGTCCGGGTCGCCGGGGCCGCCACCGACCAGATACACCTCGCCGCGCACCAGTTGCAATTCGGGATCGTCGAGTTGCCGTTGCAAGGCTTCCCTGGCCACCGCCTCCTGACCGGAGAACACCAGTTCCGCCACCGGGCCGGCCAGCGTGTTCTCCCAGAAGATGCGGCGCTCCTGCGTGGTCGCGAAACGCTGCTTGACCGCATCGCGGAATTCCGACGCCAATCCGGCCAGCCGTCCGTAAGCGGCAGGGATCAGCGTCTCCAGCCGGCTGCGTATCATGCGCGCCAGCACCGGTGCGACCCCGCTGCTGCTGATGGCGATCACCACCGGCGAGCGATCGACGATGGAAGGCATGGTAAAAGTGCAGAGTGCCGGCGCATCGACCACATTGACCGGAATGCCGCGCGCCTGCGCTTGTGCGGAAACGTCCCGGTTGACGCTTTCGTCGTCGGTCGCCGCGATCACGAGGCAAGCGCCGTCCAGTTGCCACGGGATGAAGACCGACGGCAAGTAGCGGATGCTACCGGCCGCTGTCAGGGCAGCCAGTTCGGCATGCAGCTCCGGCGCGACCACCTCGACCTCGGCATCGGCCTTCAGCAGCATGACCACCTTGCGCGCAGCGACTTCACCGCCGCCGATGACGACGCAACGGCGGCCGCGCAGCTTCATGAAAATGGGCAAGGCTTCCATGCCGCACATTTTACCCGCAGATTCGCTTTTCACCGGCGCTTGGGGTAGAATTTCGGCTTACTAATTGTTTTCTCAAACGAATTTGCACCCCTCACCTGCAACACCTCACCTCTCATGACGCCACCGGAACAATCAACGCTGGCGGACAACAGCCGGACCGAAAGCCGGCAAGACCAGACCCAGCCCAAAAAAGTATTCATCAAGACCTTCGGCTGCCAGATGAACGAGTACGACTCCGCACGGATGTCGGACCTGCTGAGCGCCGACAAAGGCATGATCGCGACCGATGATCCGGAACAGGCGGACGTCATCCTGCTAAACACCTGCTCGGTGCGGGAAAAGGCCGAGGACAAGGTCTACAGCCATCTCGGGCGCTTCATTCCGATCAAGGAGAGAAAACCGGATCTCGTCATCGGCGTCGGCGGCTGCGTCGCCAGCCAGGAAGGCGACAACATCGTCAAGCGCGCGCCCTATGTCGACCTCGTGTTCGGCCCGCAGACGCTGCACCGCCTGCCGGAGATGATAGAGGCGCGCCAGCGCAGCGGCCGGTCGCAGGTCGACATCAGCTTCCCCGAGATCGAGAAGTTCGATCACCTGCCGCCGCCGCGCGTCGAAGGCGCTGCAGCATTCCTCTCGGTCATGGAAGGCTGCAGCAAATATTGCACCTTCTGCGTCGTGCCCTATACCCGTGGCGAAGAGGTCTCGCGCCCGTTCGAGGACGTGCTGACCGAGGCTGTCTCGCTCGCCCAGCAAGGCGTCAGGGAAATCACGCTGCTGGGGCAGAACGTCAACGCATATCGCGGTCTCAATTCTGCCGGCGAAACCGTGGACTTCGCCACGCTGATCGAATATATCGCCGAGATTCCGGAAATCGAACGCATCCGCTTCACCACCTCCCATCCGAACGAGATGAGTCAGGCGCTGATCGACTGCTTCGCCAGCATCCCGAAACTGGTGTCGCATATCCACTTGCCAGTGCAGTCCGGCTCGGACCGCATCCTGATGGCGATGAAGCGCAACCAC
>JAVEWT010000093.1:1655-6857 GCA_034004425.1 Methylophilaceae bacterium | reverse complement strand
ATGCCAAAGAATCCGGATCGCTATCTGAAAGGTCAGGTGCAGGTCGACAATCGCGGCAACCTCTATGCCATCGTGCAGAATCCGACCTCCATCAGCGTCAGTCGCATCCAGTTACGCGTCGTGCGCTTCGATGCGAAGTCGGGCCGCGCCGTGCAGCAGAGCAGCCCGCTGCTGCTGAACAGGACGCTCGCCAGCAACCAGCAAGGCAACCTGCAGGTGCCGGGCGTGCGATTGAAGTCTCAGGACGAGCTGAAGCTATATCGGGTCGTCATCGAGAACGCCCGCGTCGTCGACTGACGCCGCTCAGGCGAACTCGGCGGGCAATTGCAGGTATTCCGCCGCCCGTCTGAAGTCGGCGGACGCGAGATGCGGCACCGTGCCCAGACACGGCGCATCGATCCTTTGCCGCAGTGTGGCGAGGTTCTCTTCCAGACGGGGCATGTCGGCATCGACGACGCTGGCGACCCAGCCCGCCAGCGACAGGCCTCTGGACTCGATGGCGGCAACGGTCAGCAGCGCATGGTTGATGCAGCCGAGCCGCATGCCGACCACCAGGATCACCGGCAGACCTAGCGCCACGGCCAGGTCGCCCATGTCCTGCCTGTCGTTCAGCGGCACCAGAAACCCGCCGGCACCTTCCACCACCAACGTTTCAGCCAGATTCTGCAGGCCGTTGCAGGCAGCCAAAACGGGTTCGATGGCAAGCTCGACGCCGGCCTCGCGAGCGGCGATGTGCGGCGCGATCGGCGGTGCGAAGACATAGGGATTGATCATGCTCAGCGGCGCGTCGACATTGGCGGCCGCCCGCAACTGCGAGACATCCTCATTGAGCCAGCGGCCATCGACGAACTCGGCGCCGGCTGCGACCGGCTTCATGCCGGCCACCTTGCTGCCGGCAAGCGCGAACGCGTGTATCAATGCCGCTGCGATCAGGGTCTTGCCGACACCGGTATCGGTGCCGGTCACGAAATAGCCGCGCTTCATGATGACTGGCCGGACATCCGTGCTCTCGACTTGAACCTGACGGGAGCCAGACCATCGCCGAGTTCCGCTGCGCGTTCGGGTTTCCAGGCATGGCCGTAAACCACCTCGAAGGTCGCCGGCAGCTTGCCGCCGTGCCGGAACTGTTCGTAATTCTCCGTCAGCCGGCGCAAGAAGCCCTTGCCCAGAAGTCCGCGCGGGCGGCCATCCGCCGCGTTGTGTGCGCCTATGGCCTTGAGATCGCGCATGACGGCCAGCACGTCGTCATAGGTCAGCGTGAAATGCTCGACATCCAGCACCGGCGCGCTGAAACCCGCGCGCACGATGGCGTCGCCGATGTCATGCATGTCGATGAAGCGGCTGACATGCACATGGTCCGGGTCGGCGGCAGAGGCCTGGCGCAGTTCCTTCAGCGTATCCGGCCCGAAGGTGCTGAACATGAGCAGGCCTTCCGGCCGCATGACGCGATGCATCTCGCCGAACGCGGCATCGAGGTCGTTGCACCACTGGATGGCGAGATTGGACCAGAGCAGATCGACCGACTGCGACGCCAGCGGCAATCGCTCGATGTCGGCGCAGACCCCGCTCTGATTTCCCAGACCGAGCAATCGCCGCATCAGCCCATGTTGCTGGGCGGTCTGGCGCAGCATGCCGAGCGCGATGTCGAGCGCGATGACGCGGCTTTGCGGGAAGCGCCGACCCAATGCGCGACTGGCGTGGCCGGTGCCGCAGCCGGCATCCAGTATCCGTTGCGGCGTGATTTTGACCAGGTCCAGCCGCTCCAGCATGCGCTGGCGGACTTCCGCCTGCAGCACGGCAGCCGCGTCGTAGGTGCCGGCGGCGCGGTCGAATGAGGCGCGCACTCTGGCCTTGTCTATTTTGTATACGTCTTGCATCAGGCTTCCAGGAATTGCAGCAGCGCCTCGGTGAACTGCTCGCCATGAGAAAGGAACGGCGCATGCGAGGCGCCGGCGATAACGCGCAAACTGGCGTCAGGCAGCTGGCGCGACATCCAGTTGGCCGCCTGCACCGGTGCCAGCGTATCGCGGTCGCCGTGTATCAGCAGCGTCGGCGTCTGCAGCAGGGGAATCTCCGGCCGCAGGTCGTTCTCCAGCAGCATGTCCAAGGCATCCTGCAGGGCCGCGACCGAGGGGCCCGGGCGCTCGGCAAAACTGGCGCGCAGCTGCTTGACGATGCTGCGCGTGTCGCGCGAACCCATGCATTGCAGCGTCAGGAACTTGAGCATGGTGGATTCGTAATCGACGCTGACCTGCAGCGCGAAATCGCGGAACACCTCGGCGCTGATGCCCTCCTGCCATGCCGCCTTGCCGGACTGGTTGACGAAGCAGGGCGTGCTGCCGACCAGCACCAGGCGCTGCACGCGTTCGGGCTGCATCAGCGCCATGCGCATGCCGAGCAGGCCGCCGAGCGACCAGCCGCACCAATGCGCCTGTGACGGCAATTCCTGCAGCAGCCGGCCGGCAACCGACTCCAGATCGTGCGTCGCCATCGGCTCGCTCAGACCCATGCCGGGCAGATCGACGACGTGCAGGTAAAAATGCCGCGCGAGCTTCTTCACCAGCGGCTGCCAGACGGCGCCGTGCATGCCCCAACCGTGGATCAGCACCAGATGCTGTGGCGTCGCTTCCTCGGAGCCGTAATGTTCGATATGCAGATGCGTGCTCATGTCAGCTCTCGCTCGGCCTGTTTCAGTGCGCCAACCAGGCGTTGCACATCCGCAAGTTCGTGCGCAGCCGACAGCGAGATGCGCAGGCGCGCAGTGCCGGGCGGCACGGTCGGCGGCCGGATGGCCGGCACCAGGATGCCGTTCGCCTGCAGATATTCGCTCAGCCTCACCGCTTCCTGATTTTCGCCCACCAGCAGCGGCTGGATGGCGGTATCGGACGGCATCAGCTGCCAGCGTTGCAGCTGCAGATGCTGTTTCAGATAATCGATGAGCGCGCGCAGATGCGAGCGACGCGCCTCGTCTTCACGAATCACTTCCAGCGCCGCGAGCGCCGCAGCGGCAAGTGCCGGCGGTGTCGCCGTCGTATAGATGTAGGTCCTCGCCTGTTGCAGCAGATAGTCGATGACCACCTGCGCCGCCGCGACAAACGCGCCGGAGACGCCGGCCGCCTTGCCCAGGGTCGCCATGTAGATGATGCGCGGCGACTGCACGCCGAAGTGGCTGAGCACGCCACGGCCCTGCTCGCCCAGCACGCCGAAACCGTGCGCGTCGTCTAGCAGCAACCAGGCGTCGTAGCGTTCGCACAGGGCGAGAAGTTCCGGCACCGGCGCCAGATCGCCATCCATGCTGAAGACGGCATCGGCGATCACCAGCTTGCGCGGCGCCTTGCTCACGCTGAGCTGACCTTCCAGTTGCGCAAGATCGTTATGCCGGTAGCGCTGCAAGTCGGCACGCGCCAGCAAGGCGGCGTCGTTGAGCGAAGCGTGGTTGAGTTTGTCGGCGAAGATGGCATCGCCGCGCCGCATGAGCGCAGTGACGACACCGACATTGGCCATGTAGCCGGAGGAAAAGACCAGCGCGGCGGGCATGCCGACGAAATCGGCCAGCGCCTGCTCCAGCGACTGATGCCATTGATGATGGCCGGTGATCAGGTGCGAGGCACCGCTGCCGACGCCGGCGCCGGCGAATGCCTCACGGGCGGCATCGACCAATGCCGGATGATTGGCCAGCCCGAGATAATCGTTGCTGCAGAAAGACAGCACTGCCGTGTCGTCGGCCCGGATATTGGCGCTCTGCGGACTTTGCAGCAAGCGGCGGCGGCGCAGCAGTCCCTGCCGCGCGCGCTCATCCAGCTCGGCCTGCAGCTCGGCGAACAATTGTCCGGTCACGACTACCCCCCTGCTGTGCGATGATTGCGCGCCTGCCCGGCTCAAGCCGGATGCAGGCCCAGCTTGGCGAACAACTGCTTGTCGGCTTCCGCTTCCGGGTTGCCGGTGGTCAGCAGCTTCTCGCCGTAGAAAATTGAATTAGCGCCGGCGATGAAACACAATGCCTGGATGCCCTCGTGCATGCTCTGGCGGCCTGCGGACAAGCGCACGTAACTCTTCGGCATGGTGATGCGGGCGGCAGCGATGGTGCGTACGAACTCGATCGGGTCCAGCTCGTCGGTGCCGTGCAAGGGCGTACCCTCGACCTGGGTCAGCAGATTGATCGGCACGCTCTCCGGTGGGCGGTCCATGTTCGCCAGCTGGGCGATGAGGCCGGCGCGCTGGTTGCGCGACTCACCCATACCGATGATGCCGCCGCAGCAGACGTTGATGTCGGCATCACGCACGCGCTCCAGCGTATCCAAGCGGTCCTGATAGGTGCGCGTGGTGATGACGTCGCCGTAGAACTCGGGCGCGGTATCGAGGTTGTGGTTGTAGTAGTCGAGACCGGCCTCTTTCAGCTGCTCGGCCTGCCCTTCCTTCAGCATGCCCAGCGTCGCACAGGTTTCCAGTCCAAGCGCCTTCACCTCCTCGATCATCTTCAGCACCGGCTCCAGGTCGCGCTGTTTGGGACCGCGCCATGCGGCGCCCATGCAGAAGCGGCTTGCACCGCTCTCCTTGGCCGCCTTGGCCGCTGCCAGCACCTCGTCCAGTTGCATCAGGTCCTCGTTCTCGACGCCGGTGTGGTAGCGCGCGGCCTGCGGACAATAGCCGCAATCCTCGGAGCAACCGCCGGTCTTGATGGACAGCAGCGTGCTGACCTGAACGGCGTTGGGGTCGAAATTCTCGCGATGCACGGTCTGCGCGCGGTGGATCAGGTCGCTGAACGGCAGTTCGAACAACTCCAGGATCTGCGCCACGGTCCAGCGCTGCGGCGCCTGCGGCACCGGTTTGTTCTTCTTGATGGTGCTGGCGTCTACGACAGTTTCAAGCATGCTCATTGCGGGTTCCTTAATGTTCGTCTGATTCATATTCGATGTCCTGCCACGGCTCCTTCTTCGCCCGCATCAGGTCGCGGATACCGAGCGGCACCACCACCAGGATGCAAGCCAGCCAGATCGCCAGCGCCAGCGGCAACCAGCCGCCCATCGCCTTCGACATTTGTGGGCTAAAATTCAGTATCACCACCAGTGCGCCGACCACGCCGTAAAAACGGTAGCCCGAGTATTTGAGAAATTCGCAGACGCGGGGGTTCGGATGATGCGCGGCCGCGGCATAGACGAAGATCGACGCGGCGATCCACAGCAGCATCGGGATGATGGCCGG
>JAVEWT010000093.1:0-1555 GCA_034004425.1 Methylophilaceae bacterium | reverse complement strand
GCGGAAAGAGGCTTCAACCAGTCGCTGGAGATCGCCCGCCTGCTGGCAAAGCGGCTCGACATCCCGCTCGACCTCAAATCCTGTCGCCGCATCAAGTTCGCGCCGCCGCAAGCCAGCCTGCCGCACAAGGCGCGCATCAAGAATATGCGCGGCGCATTTGAGTGCGGCACATCCCTCACCGGCCAGCGCGTCATCCTGCTGGACGACGTCATGACCACCGGCGCCAGCCTGCATGAACTCGCCGCGACCGTGAAAGCGGCAGGCGCTTCCCATGTAGAATGCTGGGTCATCGCACGCACGCTGAATCCATAATGTTCCATATCGTCCTGTTCGAACCCGAGATCCCGCCCAACACCGGCAACATCATCCGCCTCTGCGCCAACACCGGCGCCCACCTGCATCTGGTCAAACCGCTGGGTTTCACGCTGGAGGACGCGCAACTGAAACGTGCCGGGCTGGATTACCATGAATACGCCAGCCTGCAGGTGCACGAGAACTGGCAGGCGTGCAAGGATGCGCTGGCCGGCAAACGCATGTTCGCGCTGACGACCAAGGGCAGCACGCGCCATACCGAGCACAGGTTCCAGGCCGAGGATGTCTTTGTCTTCGGCCCCGAGTCACGCGGCCTGCCGGAAGTGATTCGCGCCGAGTTCGACGCCGCGCACCGTCTGCGTCTGCCGATGCTGCCTGAGAGCCGCAGCCTCAACCTCTCAAATTCGGTCACTGCCCTGCTGTACGAAGCCTGGCGGCAGAACGATTTTCAGGGCGCGGTCTGACGGCGCCGACCTCAGCCATCCACCCGCATGCTCATGTACTCCGCCCCTGCGCCATAGCTCGCCATGTCACTCGCCATGCCGTCCGCACCGGAACCTGCCGCCGCCCGGAAACCATAACGCTCCCAGAATTGGCCAGCGCCGTTGACTGCGGTCAGACAGGCAAGGCGGAAACCCTGCTGCCTGACCGCCTGAAAATAGGCCTCGATGAGCACAGCCGCCAAACCTGTGCCACGCGCCTCTGGATGCACGGCAAGATCGTGCAAATACAAGGCATCGGCATTGGGCGGCACCAGATAATCTTCACCATGCAGCGGCGGTGGGCTATTCACCTCGGCTGGCACGGCCACCAGATAGCCGACAGACGCTTCGGCAACCTGCGCCATAAAGCATGTAGCGGGCGAAGCTTCCAGTTTGGCGAGAAACGAGCGGTGCGATTCCAGCTTGGTTTCGTCGTAACAAAGCGCCTGAATGTCGAGCACGACAGGCAAATCCACGCCCTGCATCAAACGTACAACGGCAATCCCTTTCATCTTCATCCTGCCCGGATTACAGCGCCTGACATTCAATCGGCATCATGCGGCCGATTTCAAGACTCAGATCATTACCCTTGCCGCGTATCGATATCGGCCCATTCGTGTACCAGAAGCCGGATGCCGCAGGTCGCTGTTTGAGCTCGATGTTCTCGCCACTACGCGTCAGTATCGCGGCATCCTGCTCCGCAAGAAAACGCACCGTGATATCTTCGCCGGTGGCACAACGGAAATCCACAGCCCTATCCT
>JAVEWT010000005.1:0-33414 GCA_034004425.1 Methylophilaceae bacterium | reverse complement strand
AACTGGCCTGAGCGCTTGAACTCGCTTGATTGGGAAGTGTTGAGCAGAGCACGCTGCTGGTTGCAGGAGGGCCACCGCGTGCACCTCTTCACCGTGGTACAGACCTGGGGCTCGGCGCCCCGCCTGCCCGGCGCCATTCTGGCCATTCGCGAGGACGGGCAGCTCTGCGGCTCGGTCTCCGGCGGCTGCATCGAGGACGATCTGGCCGACAAGGCCAGAAGCGGCCGCCTGCCGCAGACTGTCGCCATGATGGAATACGGCGTCAGCCGCGATGAGGCGCAGCACTACGGCATCCCATGCGGCGGCAGACTGCAGATATTCGTCGAACCACTGAAAACGCCACAGCAACTCAATCCGCTCATCGAACATATCGAGCAGCGGCGGCTGGTTCAACGCTCGGTCAATATCCATACGGGCGTGATCCGCCTTGCCGATGCGCTGGCAGGCAGTTCCGCCAGACTGGATGGCGACTGGTTCCACACGTATTTCGGCCCGAAATGGCGCCTGCTCATCATCGGCGCCAATCAGCTCGGCAGCACGTTGGCCCAGATGGCCCAGACGCTGGATTTCGATGTGCTGATTTGCGAACCGCGCGCCGACATCCGCGCGCAGTGGCAGGTCGAAGGCACACGCTGGGTGGACGGCATGCCGGACGACGTCGTACAGAACATCGGCCCGGACGCCCACACCGCTATCGTCGCCGTCACGCACGACCCCAAGCTGGACGACATGGCCCTGCTCGAAGCCCTGAAATGCGATGCCTTCTATGTCGGTGCGCTGGGCTCGCGCAAGAATCAGGAAAAACGCCGGGATCGCATGCGCATGTTCGACTTGAACGAAACCGAGATCGCCCGCCTGCACGGCCCGGTCGGTCTCCCCATCGGCAGCCGCACACCGGCCGAGATCGCTGTCGCCATCCTCGCCGAGATCATTCAGGTCAGGAGCCAACAGCGCCTCGCGGCCACACAGTCCGCCGAATGCGCGGCCCGCGCCAGCTGCAGTTCATAGCTCAGAATATACGTAGATTGCCCGGCGCAATCGAATCGCCCGGCAGTCAGCCACCCGCCAGATCCTGCGGCGTATCGATGTCCTTGAGAATACCAGGGTCGTCACATTCCAGCTGGAATAGCTCGGAGGGGTAATTTTCCAGCACGGCACGCGCACCAGTATCGCCTTTCAGCGCCAGCAGATCGGCAGAGAACCTCGCCGAAAAACCGACCGGATGTCCGCGCCTGTCATGAAATACCGGCATCACGATACCTCGACCGGCATCGATGCATCGCCCGACCTCAACGATGGTGCGCACCTGAATATAAGGCATGTCGGCCAGTGCAATCACATATCCGCGCGCTTTAGGATACAACGCACATGCCTCGCGAATGCCAGTGACCAGACTCGCCGCCATTTCCAGATTCTGTGCCGCACAAACTGCCAGTTGCAAACCGACAGCCTCCAGCTCTGCCTGCAATTCAATGTCCTGTGGACGCACAACGGCGATACTGGTCGGCAATGCTTCCTGCAGATGTCGCGCCGACGCCACGGCCACCCGGCCACCATCGGGCAAGTGCTGCATCAGTTTGTTCTGTGCGCCGAATCGGCGCGAATGACCTGCAGCCAGAAGTATGCCGACCACATCCATCACGGTCTGACACTCAATACTGTCAGGGTGGTTACTATCGAACCGATTGCTATCGAATAGATTATTTCGGGGAATTGATTCTTATGGCGGAGAGGGAGGGATTCGAACCCTCGACAGAGTTGCCCCTGTGCCACCTTTCCAGGGTGGTGACTTAAACCACTCATCCACCTCTCCGGTTTGGAGGCGGGATTATAGCGTAAGTCTTGCGGCTGTCCAAACATCCGATGCGAATTTGCCGAAAAAACCCGGGCTCAGGCGATTTTGTCCTGCAATACGTAGGCTTGCACCGGGCCACGGCCCTTGACCTCGATCTCACCCAACGAACGGAAGTTGAACTTGTCCTTGAGCAGTTGATAGGTGGCTTCCGTCACCTGGATGGTATCCGGCTGGGCATAATGTTCCATGCGGCTCGCGACGTTCACGGTGTCGCCCCACAGGTCGTAACTGAACTTGCTGTTGCCGATGACGCCGGCAATCACCGGCCCGCTGTTGATACCGATGCGCATCCTGAGGTCCTTGCCGTTCTTCACAGCGACTTCGCGCAACACCACCTGCATGTCGAGCGCCAGATTGGCTACCGCCTCGGCGTGATCCGGCCGTGCGTTTGGCACACCGCCGACCACCATATAGGCATCACCGATGGTCTTGATCTTCTCCAGGCCGTATTTCTCGGAAAGATGGTCGAAGCGCGAAAACACCTGGTTCAGCAGATTCACCAGTTCCGATGGCGGCATACCGGCCGATATCTGCGTGAAATTGACCAGATCGGCGAACATGATGGTGACCTGCTCGTGACTGTCGGCGATATTGAGGCTTTCCGCCTTAAGCCGGCTGGCGATGGATTCCGGCAGGATGTTGAGCAGCAACTTGTCCGAACGGGCCTGCTCGATCGCCAGCGCCTGCAACACACGTTCTTTTTGCGACTGGAAATAGCGCATGACGATATACAGAATAGTGGCGGTGCCCGACAGATTCATGACGAAGAAGGTGTCTTTCACATGCACCGGGATCGGCAGTGCGTTGCTGGCGAAGATGGTGTTCATCTGCCAGGAAACCGCCGCCAGCGCCATGAACAGCGCGAACCAGGGTGTGGATTGGCGAGTACCCAGAATCATCAACGCCCCCACCGGCGACAGGATGGCCCAGATGGCAACGCCGCTGGAGGCCTCGAAGCCGCCGATCACCCATTGCATGAAGAACGGCATGACCAGCAGCATGACGAGCTGGATAAAGATGAAATAATCGAAACGCTTGAGATGATAGAAGATCAGCAGACTGACATAGGAGACGACGATGTAGAGATAGGGCACGGCGGCCATGAAGGCGTAACCCTCGCCCAGGCCGGACAGAGTGAATATCCAGAACACGCAGATCAGGCTCTCGGTGAAAACCAGCAGGGAAAGGATGGCCCGTCCCACCAAGGGCGCGGACGGATCGGAAAATCGACCCCAGACATGACGCGGGAATTGACTGAAAGATTTGAGTTTCAATTCCACTGCCTTTAAACAGAAGCGCCCATTGATATTATTCTCTTGCTCCCCCAGAACGCTTCAACTATATCGCATGCCTATTGGTTTATCCAGCGACCGCCTGCCAAATCCGGGCACTATTTTGGCCGCAGCCGGATAATGCCTCATAGCGCCGGCTGCAGGATTCAGGTAGAATTCGGTCCGGCGGGCCTCCCCGCATTGCAAAGCAGCCAACCTGGTCAGGTCCGGAAGGAAGCAGCCACAACTGTCTAGCAAGTGCCGGGGGTTGGGCTCGCCCCTAATCCCCGCCTCTGCACGCCAGGTCTGCTTAGACTTACATGATGATTTAAGCTAAAGTTGAGTCACTGCAATCAAGTTCCCAACCCTGCGAGTATTCAAGTATGAGTTATCAGGTCCTGGCCCGAAAATGGCGTCCAAAATCGTTTGAAACGCTGGTCGGCCAGGATCATGTTGTCCGTGCCCTGAGTAACGCATTGGATCAGCAGCGCCTGCACCACGCCTATCTGTTCACCGGCACACGCGGCGTTGGCAAGACCACGCTGTCACGCATCCTGGCGAAATCACTGAACTGCGAAAGCGGCGTCACATCAAAACCTTGCGGTCAGTGTGCCGCCTGTATCGCCATCGACAAGGGCAGCTTCATCGACTACGTGGAAATGGACGCCGCTTCCAACCGCGGTGTCGACGACATGACGGCACTGCTGGAAAAGGCGGTCTACGCACCGACCCAGGGCCGCTACAAGGTCTACATGCTGGACGAAGTGCACCAGCTGACCGGGCACGCCTTCAACGCCATGTTGAAAACGCTGGAGGAGCCGCCGGCGCACGTCAAATTCATCCTGGCGACCACCGATCCGCAAAAAGTGCCGGTCACCGTGCTCTCGCGCTGCCTGCAGTTCAATCTGCGCCAGATGTCCGGTAGTGCCATCAGCGAACATCTGCAGCATATCCTCGGGCAGGAACAGATCCCGTTCGAACCGGTCGCCCTGCAACTGATTGCCCGCGCGGCCAACGGCAGCATGCGGGATGCACTATCGCTGCTGGACCAGGCCATCGCCTACGGCGGCAACGCGGTCCGCGAGCAGGAGGTGCGCGCCATGCTGGGCGCCATCGACCAAAGCTATCTGTTCGACTTGCTGGACATGCTGGCCATCCGCGACGGCAACAAGCTGATGGAATTCACGCGGGAAATGGAGCAGCGCAGCCTGTCCTTCGAGGCCGCTCTGGCCGACCTCGCCACCCTGCTCTATCAGATCACGGTCTACCAGGCAGCACCCGGCAGCATCTCACAGGACATGCCAGAATATCCTCGTCTGACGGCACTGGCAGAAAAACTCAGTCCGGAGCAGATTCAGCTGTTCTATCAGATCGCCCTGCTCGGCCGGCGTGACATCGGTCTGGCACCGGATGAGTTTTCCGGCTTCAGCATGAGCCTGCTACGCATGCTGGCTTTCATGCCTGCCGCAACTGAGAGCATGCCTACAGAAAGAACTGGCACCACCAATGCGAAACCGTCAGGGGCAGCAAGCGCCGCCAGACCTGAAGGCTCAATAACCAGCACAGCGGCAAGCCCGCGATCCGCTGCGGCCGCGCTGCAGCCTGCCACGCCACAACCCTCCACCCCAGCGCCACAACCGGATATGACAGCCCCGCCCGTTGCTGCAGAATCCGCCCCTGTCGAACACTCCATCGAAGCAGAAGCCAGCGCAACGTCCACCGCTTTCGACGGCGATTGGCGCGGCCTGGTCGACAGATTGAAACTGGGGCTGGCCCGGGCGTTGGCACAAAACTGCGAGTTGCTGCGTCACGATGCCCACAACTTCCATTTGTCTGTGCCGGAAGTGCACAAGCACCTGCTGAACCAGAGTTATCAGGAAAAGCTGCGCGCAGCACTGGCGCAGCATTTCGGCAGCAATATCCGGCTTCATTTCGAGATCGGCGGCACCGGCAACACGCCGGCCGAACAGATGCATCAGGAAAAGGCCGAATTGCAATCCGCCGCCGAAAACGCCATCCGTGAGGATGATTTCGTGCAGGCGCTGGTCCGCGACTTCGGCGCACAAATCATTCCGTCCAGTATCAAACCCATTCAATAACCCGTCAGGAGAAGCAAGATGATCAAAGGTGGCATGGGCAACCTCATGAAACAGGCCCAGCAAATGCAGGAGAACATGAAGCGCGCGCAAGCAGAGCTGGCCAATATAGAGGTCGAAGGTCAGGCCGGCTCAGGCATGGTCAAGGTCACCATGACCTGCAGGAACGAAGTCAAGCGCGTCAGCATCGATGACAGTCTGATGGGCGACGACAAGGAGATGCTGGAGGATCTGCTGGTGATTGCATTGAACGATGCCGTCAGCAAGGCCGAAGCCACTTCGCAGCAACGTCTCAGCGGCCTGATGCCGGCCGGCATGAAGTTACCGTTCTAGTCCCACCCACGCAACCCCACCCGTCATGCACAACCCGCCCGCGCTGGAACGACTGGTCGAAGCCCTACGCTGCCTGCCTGGCGTCGGCCCGAAGTCGGCGTTGCGCATGGCCTATCACCTGCTGCAACGCGACCGGCAAGGGGCAGACCAGCTTGCTATGGCCTTGAGCCAGGCATTGGGCGTCGTCAATCATTGCAATCTCTGCAACAACTTCAGCGAACAGCCGGTTTGCCCGCTCTGTGCCTCCGAAAAGCGTGACCCCGGCCTGCTATGCGTGGTCGAGATGCCAACCGATCTCATGATGCTGGAACAGACACAGGCCTACGCGGGCATGTATTTCGTGCTGATGGGACGGTTGTCGCCATTGGATGGCGTGGGTCCGAAAGAGATCCACCTGGACAGACTGATCCGGCGCGCGCAGGACGGCCAGGTGCGGGAAGTCATCCTCGCCACGAATTACACTGTCGAAGGCGAGGCCACCGCACATTACGTCAGCGAGTTATTGAAGACACGCGGCCTGAAAGTCAGCCGCATCGCAAGAGGTTTGCCGATGGGCGGCGAGATCGAGCATGTGGACAGCGGCACGCTGGCACAAGCCATGATGGAACGGCGCAGCGTCGGTTAGCTGTCCATCAACTGCTGAAGCAAGCTACAGCAGGTCGAGCAACTCGGCAGGTTGCGCGATCATGGCATCGGCGCCCCATTCCTGAGGCTGATCCGTTTCATCGATATATCCGAACAATGCCACCACGGTCTTCATGCCGGCCGCTTTGCCCGCCTGGACGTCACGCTCCGCATCGCCGACATAGAGACAATCGACAACATCGGATGAGGTCATCCGGCAGGCCATCAACAAGGTATCGGGATATGGCTTGGCACGCGCGGCATCGTCGCCGCAAACCAGACAACGGGCACGCTCCTGCAACTGCAAGGCCCGGATCATCGGTTCGGAAAAACGGCGCGGCTTGTTGGTCACGATGCCCCACGACAGGTTTCTGCCCTCGATCTCGTCCAGCACGGCCGCCATGCCGTCGAACAGGACCGGGGAACGGGTAAAGACCTGATCGTAAAGATCGAGATATTCCTGACGCATGCCGGCAAAACATGCGTCCTCAGGACTAAGATTGAAACCGACGGACAGCAGCCCCTTTGAACCATGCGAGGCATACGGCCGTATTTCGTTCAGCGGCAGGGGTTCTAGGCCGTGTCGCTGGCGTTGCAGGTTGAGGGCGTAACCCAGGTCTGGCGCCGTATCGACCAGCGTGCCATCCAGATCGAAAAGTATCATGCCGCGGCGCTTACTTGATGGCATGTAACAGGTAGTTCACCGAGACATCGTCACCCAGTCGGTAAATCTTGCTCAACGGGTTGTAACTCATGCCCTTCAGCCCAACGACCGTTAGGCCGCTACGACGTACATCCGCCGACAATTCGGACGGCTTGATGAACTTCTCATACTCGTGCGTGCCTTTCGGCAACATGTTCAACACGTACTCCGCGCCGACGACGGCAAACAGGTAAGCCTTGGGATTGCGGTTGATGGTGGAGAAGAAAACATGGCCGCCCGGCTTGACCAGTTGCGCACAGGCGCTGATCACTGCAGCCGGATCCGGCACATGCTCCAGCATTTCCATGCAGGTGACGATATCGAAGCTTTCCGGCGCTTCTGCTGCCAAGGCTTCCACCGCCACCAGTCTGTAACTGACCTCAATACCACTTTCCAGGCTATGCAGTCGTGCCACTTTCAAGGCCTTTTCGCCAAGATCGATGCCGGTGACATCCGCACCTCTCTGCGCCATGGATTCGGCCAAAATGCCGCCGCCGCAACCGACGTCGAGCACGCGCTTGCCGGACAAGGACGCGCGCTGATCGATGAAATCCAGCCGCAACGGATTGATTTCATGCAAGGGCTTGAATTCGCTGTTCTTGTCCCACCAGCGGTGAGCGAGTGTGGCGAATTTCTGTAATTCTGCCGGGTCGACGTTATGTTCCTGCTGCATTTCCGTATTCAATCCATTCATTAATGCTGCGCCAGTCTTGCGTGCCATAACGACACGATTTCCTTCAGTTGCGCAGGTTCGATATTGGCGTAGACGCCATCTTGTCCTTTTAGTTTTTGATATCTCAGATCCCCTGCCACCCAGGTATGGGTCACATGCTCACGACCGGTCACATAGACCAGATGCGAAACCGGATCAAAGCACGGCAGAATCTCTGGATCCGCAATCCTCACTGCGGTCAGATCGGCATATTTGCCGATCTCGATACTGCCGATCCTGTCATCGAGACCCAACGCCCGAGCGGCATCCAGAGTAGCCATCTGCAACACCGTTTTTGCCGGCAGCGCGGCCGCATTGCCGGTCGAGCCTTTCGCCAGCAACGCGGCCAGCCGCATCTCGGCGAACACGTCGAGACGGTTGTTGCTGGCCGCACCATCGGTGCCGATACCGACACTGACACCGCGCTGCTTCATGCTGGCGATGGGTGCGATGCCGCTGGCGAGTTTCAGATTCGATGTCTGGCAGTGTGCGACATGGCAACCGTATTCCGCCAGCAGATCCATTTCCTGTTCATCGACATGCACGCAATGCGCCGCCACCAGACCGGGGCCGAGCACGCCCAGTTCGGCAAGGCGCTGCATCGGGCGAATGCCGTACTGCTCCAGGCTCTGCGCAATTTCGCCGGCGGTTTCGTGCAGATGGGTATGTATCCCCAGCCCCAACTGCTCGGCATAGGTCATGATCTTCTCGAAACTGCGGTTCTCCACCGTATAAGGCGCATGCGGCGCCAAGCTGGTAGTCAGCAGTGGGTTGCTGCGCCAGCTGTCACGCGCCTCCAGACCTTTCAGCAGATAGTCGTCGGCATCGCTGGCATAGGCGGTCGGAAACTCCAGCACCAGAATACCGAGATTGGCACGCATACCGGACTGCACCACAGCATCAGCTGCGGCGCGCGGATAGAAATACATATCGCTGAAGCAGGTCACGCCACCTGCCAGCATCTCGGCGCAACCGAGCAAGGTGCCGTCATGCACGAAACGCTCCGACAAGGCGCGTTTCTCGGCCGGCCAGATGTGATGTTCGAGCCAGGTCATCAAGGGCAGATCGTCGGCAAACCCGCGCAACAACGACATCGCGGCATGAGTATGCAGATTGATAAGGCCCGGCAGCAACACTTGCTCCGGCAAATCGACCAGATTCGCGGGTCGATAACGTTCAGCCAGTGCCGTCGTCGGCAGGATATCGATGATCTTGCCCCGGTCGATGATGACGCTGTTGTTTTCCAGCACATCACCGGACACAGTGGCCACCCACCGGGCACTGATGGCAAGATCGGCCTGTTTCAGATGTTCAGTCATTGGATCCATAAAAAAGCCCCGCGATGCGGGGCTTTGAGTTTATTGCGTCGATTATTCGCAAGCCTTCACATCATCGCGATTGGCTTCGATCTCAACGCGACGGTTTGGTTGCAGGCACTCGATCAGTTCCTTGCGTGGCAGTTTTTCGGAACAGATCACCAGCGGCGTGGATTCACCGGCACCATAGGAACGGATCAGGCCGGCGTCGATACCCTGGCTGACCAGATAGGCGGAAACCTGTTCTGCACGGCGCTTGGACAAGGCATCGTTATACTCGTTGGAACCCAACATGTCGGTATGGCCGGTCACGAACACAACTTCAAACGGCTCGCTCTTCAGCTTTGGAATCACTTCGTTGTCCAGAACGGCGATGCCTTCTGGCTTCAGTTTATCCTTGTCGAAACCGAACAGCACTTCGGCAGACAGCTCGAAACGCTCAACCTTGGGCTTGCAAACTTTCGGAGCCGGAGCCGGAGCTGGGGCCGGTTCCGGAGCAGGAGCCGGTGCCACATATGGCTCAGGTTCTACAGCTGCCACCTTCTTCGGTGCGCCGAACTTCCAGATGGCACCAATGTTCAGATAGGTGTTACCCACTGTTTCTGTGCCGTTGAAACCGAGATCCCCAACCGCTTTGGCGTTATTCTCTGCTTCTGCGCGGCTCCAGACATGACGCAGGTCAGCCTGCATGCCCAAAGCTTCGGTGAACATGAATTGCGCGCCGACACCGACGTTGGCCATCCAAGAAGTCTTCTTGTCGCCGATATCGACGCCATTGACATCGTAATCCAGATTATTGCGGGCCAGACCCAAGCCAGCCAGCAGGAACGGACGGAAGCGGTCGCGGCTGAACATGTAGAGAGCATCGACACCAAACAGGGTCTGCTTGAACTTGCCGCTGCCGCCGGCGACGTTCAGGTCTTCGTCGGCACGCGCGTGGCCGGCACCGATCTGCACATCCCAGTGCTCGCTCAGTTCCTTACCGATACGCAGGAAACCGCCGGCATCGTTGTCGGCATCCAGATCGCTGTCAGTGTTCATGTAGCTAACACCCGGAACGACATACCAGGAACCTTCGTATGCATCGTCAGCGTGTGCGGCTGTCAAGCCGAAACCTAGTACACCGGCAATCGCCAGACTCATCAAATTCTTTTTCATTGTAAAGTACTCCGTAGTGGGATGTGGATGGTAAAACTATACGCAATGCAAAAGGCCGATGCAACGCACTGGCGCGACATCCTCAATGGATTGGCGCCTCTTGCCGCCATGTGTTGTATTTTTGCAACAATGACTTGATCGATTTCAGACGTTCCGTATCCAGTCCGGCGTTTCTGTTCAGCCCGGCGCAAACTGCACCACGGAATCCCAGATAGTCCGGCTGCATCGCCTGCAAAGCCGCCACATGCGTTGCGCGGAGGGAGCCCGCGAGCCCCGTGACCAGCCGGGATGCGCGGGATACCGCACAAAAGGTGCGTATTTCATCCAAATCCATGCAGTCCGGCAGACTACCCTTGCGCTTATCGGCCGTATCCAGCATCACGCCGTAAAACCCGGCAGCACCGAGCGTCGGTATCAGGTCAAAATTCGGCTGCTGGTCGGCCATGAGCACAGCGATCAGTTTCGTCTGTCTGGTCACACCCCGGCCGATTGCCTGTGCGCAGGCTTGCATCCTGCCAGCGCCAAAAAACCCCACCTTGACGATATCGACACCGGTCGCGGCGACTTCTGCAGCGGCATCTGTCAGCAGTTGCGGCTGCATGGGCAAATCGCCTATGGTCGCACTCGTGACGCATCTCCCGCCGACAGACCGGACGATCTCGACAATCTCATGCAGCGGCAAACGCCCAAGCGCGCCTTCTGCCGGGTTCTTCAAATCCAGGATATCGACACCTGCCCGAAGGGCGATCTCCGCTTCGGATCGGCTGCTAACGCTGATCAATAACCCGCTCATGCCTGATTCCCCGCCTGCGCGTCGGCCTTGAAATTTTCGATTCGTTCGACCAGCCATTGCCAGGCCTGCGTTTCACGTTCACCGGCGGTTTTTTCTATAGCGATGGCGAGATAGGCCATCTCCGCGTCTATCTTTTCCATCGGCAGCATGTGCAGTCGGCTGACCAACACAGCGAGTTCGATCACGGCGGCCTGTGCACGGTTAAAACCACGGAAAGGCCGATGCTGTACTTCGTGCACGACCTTGAACACCAGTTCGGGCCGCAGCGCATCCTCACGCACTTCGACCAGTTCCAGCTCGCGATGCGTGAGAGCGGATTCCAGGACGACGCCATGCACTTTCTGCGCCGACACCAACGGCCAATCGCGCCGACCGGTCAAGGCGCCGGCAAAGACCCGTACATCATCAGTCAGATTGACGACAGCACAACGGTGCAGAAGCAGATTGTCGAGGCTGGATGAAGGCCGGAAAGGGGCTATCAACACCTGCCCCTCCTGTTCGCGGATACCGAACGGCGCGATATGCGGCACATCGTTCGCATCCAGACTGGTAACGACGGTTTCGTAAATCAGGGGCATGGCCTTACTCCTTCCTTGCCCGTTTCTCTTTGAGCGAGGCGGCACGGTGCGCCACCCTGCCTTCGGTTGCCTCTTGCCGACTGCTGCAGCCCCATTCCAGTTCCTCATCCTGCTTGTAGCGCTTGTTCAATTGCCAGGCAATCTGAGCCCGCGCCAACTCGACGCCGAGATAAAAAGCGTGGGAGGCATCGTCATCGACCTTCAGATACGGGTAGAGCTTGAACGGATCGGTATCCCGAAAATGTCCATCGCGGTTATAGATGTGCAGGCCGGAGTCGCTGACCTGGATACGGAAACTCGGGTCCTTGATGGCTGCGGCGAATTCGGCGATCTCCTCATCCGAATAGGGGAACGGTCTACGGTCATGCAGGCCGAGCAGCGCCTGGCTGTAATCCCGCGGCAGACGTCTGTCCTCGCGTGCGGCATACATGACGCGGCGTGCAGCGTCGGCCTCGGCGACCGCGTTGATGGCGTGGGGGCTGACCGACGTCGCCAGCACGGCATCGATGCCCAGCTCGGCGATGATGCCGAACAGCATGGCATTGATGCCAGTCGTGTCGGCATCGGTCAGCTCGGTCAGATTCCCTACTCCCATCATGATCTGGATGTCCGGGTATTTCTTGCGCAGACGCTGGTAACGCACGATGGAGGCCGTCAGGCCGAACGGGATGGGATCGAGAATAGCGTCGGCAATGAACGTCCTACCCTTTTTCTGCATCGCATCGATGGCGCGATAAAGTGAAGGCAGGTTGCCGGGCGATGACGGAATCAGGACCGGCGTCGCAGGCACCTCATCCGCGATCCAGAGCGATTTTTCGCTGAGACTGAGCAGGTAATCCGCACCACTGCGGCCGGCCAGCAGCAAATCGTCCTGATTCAGGGAATCAACGCTAACCATGAAGCCAGCAGCCTTGAGCGCAGCGATCGCTTCAGGCAGATGAGGAAACGGCGTATTGGGCAGACAGCCGAGATCGATTACGTC
This sequence comes from Methylophilaceae bacterium, assembly GCA_034004425.1. GTDB lineage: Bacteria > Pseudomonadota > Gammaproteobacteria > Burkholderiales > Methylophilaceae > UBA6140. Next base: position 20,993 of record JAVEWT010000005.1, on the reverse strand, counting down.
GGCACCCTGCTGGCGATAGGCCTCGGCGCGACGCAGGATGCCCTCCACCGTCAGGTCCGGCGCCTCGACGATCTCGGCGAATATGCGCACATCATAACGGGACAGGTCCGGCGCCTTGCCGCCGCGACCGAAATATTGCGGCAAATCTTTCAGATCCTCGGGGCCGCGCTCGACCGGGATTCCGTACTTCGCTTCCAGTTTGGTCAGATCTCCGCGACACAAGCCGGGCAGCACCATCCTGTCGGCATCACCGGTATCCGGCAACCGGCGCAATATCAGTTCCGGCGTCATCAGCGCCGCGACCGAAACACCGATCTGCGCGATGCGGTACTTGAAATCCTGTGGATGTTTGTCGTCAGCCTGAATATCCGCCAGCACCTTGTGCAAGCTTTTTTCGGCGAGCTTGCCGGTCAGGAAGAGGAGATTTTCAGACATGCCAAACGGTCCTGGATGGCGGTGTGCAGTTCCTGCATGTCTCCGACGACAGTGGTTTCCTCGAAGGTCTTGAGGGTTTCCATGTTCTGCAGATCGATCCGCCGCGGATAGACCTTGACGATGTTCTCGCGCGGCGCCTCGGATTCGAGTTCAGGCTCGGTATCGCAGGCGAATACGATGCTGGGCAAACGGGTCTTGCCCGCCTGCGCGTAGAGATTGGTCACCAGATTGTCGGAAATGCCTGCCACCATCTTGGCAACCGTATTGGAACTGGTAGGCGCAATCACCAGCGTATGGTATTTGCCCTGATAGAACAGTTCGACCGGCACGCTACTTGCGGTCTTGTCCTGGAACACGCGACCGACGTTATGCTTGTAACCGTACTGTTGCAGGATCTCGGCCGCCGCCTTGCTCAGGAACAGATCGACCTGCTCAAGTCTGCTGATGATATCCAGACACTCGCGCAGATAATGCCCGGAACCGGTCAGCGCCCAAGCCAGACGTTGCTGTTCGACTGCCACCTCAGACTCCGAACGGGTGTCGCAGGACAATGGTCTCGTCGCGCTCCGGACCGGTCGAAACGATATCGACCGGCACACCGCACAAGGTTTCGAGGCGCTTCAGATAGACGCGCGCATTTTCCGGGAGGTCTTCCCAACGGCTGATGCCGAAAGTGCTCTCGCTCCAACCAGGCAAGGTCTCGTATACCGGCTTGCAACGGGCGACGTCATCCGCACCCACCGGCAGCAGGTCGACCATCTGGCCGTCCAGTTCATAGCCGGTACAGATATCCAGCTCCGGTATGCCGTCCAGCACATCCAGCTTGGTGATGCACAAACCGGTCAGACCGTTGATCTTGGCCGAGCGGCGCAAGGCGGCCGCATCGAACCAGCCGCAACGACGCTTGCGCTTGGTCACGGTGCCGATCTCGCGCCCCTTGTTGGACATCTGGTAGCCCGGCAGATCGATCGTCTCGATATCCAGTTCACTAGGGAAAGGGCCGCTGCCGACGCGCGTGGTGTAAGCCTTGGTGATGCCGAGGACATAATGCAGCATCTGCGGACCGACACCGGTACCGGCGGACGCCTGGCCCGACACACAATTGGATGAAGTCACATAAGGATAGGTGCCGTGATCGACGTCGAGCAAGGTCCCTTGCGCACCTTCGAACAACAACTTCTCGCCGGCGGCGTTGGCGGCGTGCAACTCGGCGGAGATATCGGCCACCATCGGCCGCAGGATTTCGGCCTGCGCCATGCACTGCGCCAACTGTGCCTCGTAATCGGCCGGTTCAGCCTTGAGATAATTGACCAGCACAAAATTGTGATAGTCGAACACTTCCTTCAGCTTCTCGGCAAACCGTTCTGGGTAGAACAAGTCATAGACGCGCAAGGCACGACGTGCCACCTTGTCTTCATAGGTCGGACCGATGCCCTTGCCGGTGGTGCCGATCTTCTTGTCGGCGCCCCTGGCAGCTTCGCGCGCCTTATCCAACTTGATGTGACAATCGAGAATCAGAGGACAGCCCGGGCTCACCTTGAGGCGGCTGCGGACTTCTATGCCCTCTTTTTCCAGTCCATCAATCTCCGACAGCAGATGATTGACGTCCAGCACGACCCCATTGCCGATATAGCACTTGATGCCTTCGCGGACGATGCCGGAGGGCACCAGATTGAGCTTGTATTCACGCTGCGCTGCGCCTTGTCCGATGACCAGGGTATGCCCGGCATTGTGACCACCCTGGAAACGTACGACGCCCTGGGCGTGGTCAGTCAGCCAGTCGACGATCTTGCCCTTGCCTTCGTCCCCCCATTGGGTGCCAATCACTACTACATTCTTGATCATGATTTACCTGATGCTTTTCTAATTTAATTCAGCAGTTCGGGTGCTGCGACCACCTGCCACTGCGTTCCCTGTTTTTCCAGCCGCCGGTCGCAGCCGAGCTCGGTCCGGAACTGCTCATGGCCCGGCAATTCCTGGACGACGATCTGGCCTTCTGCACGCAAGTGCTCGATCGTTTCTTGCAACGCAACATCCTCGACCCATGGCGCCAGTATCGCTCTCGATCGCTCCGCCGGGGGCAAGGCGCTGACTACGCCGCGCAAATCCAGACTGAAACCGGTCGCCGGCCGCGCGCGTCCGAACACCTGTCCGACTTCGTCGTATCGGCCACCCAGCGCCAGCGGTCCGGCATAGCCTTGGGCATAGGCCGCAAAGACGATGCCGCTGTGGTAGTGATAACCGCGCAACTCCGACAGGTCGAAACAGACATCGACGCCGAGATCCGCCAAACGGGAACCGGCATAGCGCAAGTCGCTCAAGGCCTGACGGATTTCTTCGTGATGTGGTAACAGGCGCGCCGCCTCGTCCAGCATCTCCGCGCCGCCATTGAGTCGGGTCAGTCTGCAGAGCGCATCGCGCGTCGTGTTGTCGAGGTCGACAGTCAATTCCCTGACAGCCGATTGATCCTTGCTCTGCAATGCGGCATACAAGGCCTGTTCGAGTTTCCCGGAGAGTTTGCTTTGCTTCACCAGGCTACCGAAGATACCGACGTGACTGAAATCGATATGCAGGGACTGCACGCCGACCGCCTGTAGCGACTTGATCATCAGTCGCTGGATCTCGACATCGCTCTCGACGCCGGCATGTCCGAATAACTCGGCACCGACCTGCAACGGCTCGCGTGTCTGCGCCAAACCGTCCGGACTGGTTTTCAACACGCTACCGGCATAGCACAAGCGAGTCACGCCACCACGGTTGAGAATATGCGCATCGATACGCGCCGCTTGCGGCGTCGTGTCGGCGCGCACGCCCATCAGCCGGCCGGTCAGCTGATCGACGACCTTGAAAGTCGCCAGATCGAGATCGTGCCCCACGCCGGTAATCAAGGATTCCAGATATTCCAGCATGGGCGGGATGACGTATTCATAGCCATGCACCCTGAACAGGTCTAGCAAGCGACGGCGAAGTGCCTCCATGCGGGTCGCCTCGGCAGGCAGCACGTCTTCTATATATTCGGGGAGTAGCCAGTTACGCATAGAAAAACAGATTATCAGTCATCAGAAGGTTGGGAAATAGCCCAAGGTTTATTTGGCCACCAGCACGACGATGAGGCCGATGATCATGGACAGCATGCCAACGAAACGCAACTGGCCGTCGTTCAACTCGATCATGCGCCTGAAGGTGTCCCGCCATGCCTGTGGCGCCACTAGCGGCAGCACTCCTTCCAGCACCAGCATCAAGCCGAAGGCCGTGATCAATGTTGTCGTCAAGCCAATCCCGTATTGCTATTTACGACCGGTGGAATCGCGCATGTACTTGAAGAAATCCGAGTTGGGTTCCAACACCAGCACATCGCTCTTCTGATTGAAGCTGTTGCGATAGGCTTCAAGGCTGCGATAGAAGGCATAGAACTCGGGATTCTTGCTATACGCCCTGGAATATATCTCGGCCGCCTTCGCATCGCCGGCACCCTTGATGCTCTGCGCTTCACGATAGGCTTCAGCAATGATGATCTCGCGCTGCTTGTCGGCATCGGCACGGATCTTCTCGGCTGCGCCCGCACCTTCGGAACGCAGTTCATTTGCCACGCGCTTGCGCTCGGCTTCCATACGCTGATAGACCGACTCGCTGACTTCCTGCGGCAAATCGACGCGACGCAGACGCACGTCCAGCACCTGGATGCCGATCTGACGCGAATCGCGGTCGGCGCGCTCGCGCAGGATGTCCATGATGGCTGAGCGCTCACCGGATACCACATCGTTGATCGTGCGCTTACCGAACTCGGCGCGCAGGCCGTCGTTCACGGTTTGCGACAGGCGTCGTTCGGCCTGCTGCTCATCACCGCGCACCGAAACGTAATACTTTTCCGGATCAATGATGCGCCACTTGACGAAGGAATCCACCAGCACGTTTTTCTTCTCGCTGGTGATGAAGCGGTCAGGCTCGGGCGAATCCAGCGTCAGGATGCGATTGTCGAAGTAACGGACGTTATCGACCAACGGCACCTTGAAGTAGAGCCCGGGCTCCTTCTTGACGGAAACGATCTTGCCCAGACGGAAAACCAGGGCATGTTCGCGCTGATCCACGCTGAACGCGGAAAAACTCAGCAGCAGCAATGCAACGACCAGACCCAAGACAACAGTTCCGAGATTTTTCAACAAAGGATTATTCATGATTCATTCTCGCCATTTCTTATCTGGTTTCACGTTCGCGACTACGGAAAGCATCACGCGTACGTTGTGCCTCGAGTTCGATCTGGGCGGCAGACGGCGTAGCGGCAGGCGCCGTGGCTTGCGGAACCGCGGTTGCGCCTGTCGCTGAAAGCAGTTTATCCAACGGCAGGTAGAGCAGGCTGTTGCCACCCTTCTGATCCACCACCACCTTGCTGACGCTGGACAGAATCTGTTCCTGCGCATCCAGATACAAACGCTCGCGCGTCACTTCCGGTGCGCGCTGATACTGTGCCAGAATCTGCTCGAAACGGCTGGCATTACCGGTCGCCTCATTCTCAACTCTAGTCTTGTAACCTTCGGCCTCTTCCAGCAGACGGGAGGCAGCACCTCGGGCCTTCGGAATGATGTCGTTGGCATAAGCCTGGCCTTCGTTCTTCTGACGCTCAAGATCCTGACCGGCCTTGACCGCATCATCGAAAGCGGCCTGAACCTGTTCCGGCGGCTGTGCATTCTGCATGGTGACACTGGTCACATTGATACCGGTTTCATAGCGATCCAGTATGCTCTGCATCAATTGCCGCGCCTGCAGGGCGACCTCTTCGCGCCCTTCATAAAGCACGAAGTCCATCCTGGATTTACCGACGATCTCGCGGATCGCGGTCTCCGCGACACCACGCACGTAGTTTTCCGTATTGCGGTTGTTGAACAGGGTCGCCTCGACATCCTTCAGGTTGTACTGCACGGCGAACTGCAAATCGATGATGTTTTCGTCATCAGTCAGCATCAGGGATTCACGCAACTCCTTGCTGCGCGAAGAACTGCCTTCTGCCGAGCGATAACCGACCTCGATGGTACGCACTTGCTGCATGTTGACAACAGTCACGCTCTCGATCGGATACGGGATGTGCCAGCGCGGGCCCGGCATGGTGGTCTCCACATGCTTGCCGAACTGCAGAACCACGCCGCGGGAGCCCTGGTCGACGATGTAGAAACCGGTAGCGAGCCAGATCAGTGCGATAAGGCCGATGATGGGAAGGACGGGAGCGCTGCCCAGATTGCCGGCCGGCGCCTGATTGCCGCCGCCTCCATTACCGGATTTACCGAAAATACCGTTGAACTTACGACCGATGTCGCGCAGTACTTCGTCCAGATCTGGCGGGCCGCCATTGTTTCGATTACCCCAACCGGGATCGTTTGCCATACCTTACTCCAAAACCATTAATCAATTAAATTACTCAACATGAGCGGCGTTTTCTGACTCTTCTACAGCAGAAGCTTCAACATGTTCTGACGGTTTGCTCGCGATCGATTGCTGGTGCTCGATCATGACCTGCTTGATGAGATCGACTCCCGCACCAGTCATGGCTGAAATTCTCACCGTGCGAATTCTACCATATTCGTCCCGCTCCATCCCCGGCTCCATGCCGAGACGATCGATCTGATTGAGCACCAGCACCTGCCGCACATCCGCGGCGCCGATTTCATTCAAGACCAGGTTGACCTGAGCGATCTGATCATCCCGATTGGGACTCGCCGCGTCCACCACATGCAGCAGGAGATCGGCTTGTACGGCTTCCTCCAGCGTCGAGCCAAAAGCTTCGACCAACGCATGCGGCAGATGCTTGATGAATCCCACGGTATCGGACAGCACCACAGGACTACATTCCGGAATGAACAGTTTGCGCGAGGTGGTATCCAACGTTGCGAACAGCTGATCCGCGGCGTAGACCCCAGATTGCGTCAGGCGGTTGAACAACGTGGACTTGCCGGCATTGGTATATCCGACCAGCGAGACGGACAGCACATTGGAACGCTGACGAGCGCGCCGCTGCAATCCACGGGTCTTCTTCAACTTGAGCAGCTTTTCCCGCAACGCCTTGATCCGCACGCGTAGCATACGGCGGTCCAACTCAAGCTGAGTCTCGCCCGGGCCGCCACGCATGCCGATACCGCCCTTTTGGCGCTCAAGGTGAGTCCAGCCCTTGACCAGTCGCGTCGACAGGTGCTCCAGCAGCGCGAGCTCAACCTGCAACTTGCCCTCATGGCTTTTGGCCCGCAGGGCAAAGATGTCGAGTATCAAGCCGGTACGGTCGACCACCCTGCACTCAAGCAGCTTTTCCAGATTGCGTTGCTGGGACGGACTGAGGTCGTGATTGAATACCGCGACCTGTGAGTCGGAGGATTTGACGGTTGCCGCCAATTCCTCCGCCTTGCCGGAGCCAATGAAATACTTGGCATCGGGCTTGGGGCGACGCCCTTCTACCGTAGCCTTGATCTCCATGCCGGCACTGACGACCAGTTGCCGTAACTCCTGCAGACTTTCCGCATATCCCGGCTCGCCAAAATCCAGACTGACCAGTACCGCACTGTCGCCGCCACCGGGACGATCAAACATGTTTACTGGCCAATATCAGCTAACTCCGTCAATACCGATCATTGATCGGTGTTGCTGGGGTGCAGGGAGACAGCACGTGCCGGCACGATGGTCGAGATGGCATGTTTATAGACCATTTGCGTCACGGTATTCTTGAGCAGGATGACATACTGATCGAAGGAATCGACCTGCCCCTGCAATTTGATGCCATTGACGAGATAGATCGAAACGGGAACGTGCTCCTTACGAAGCGCATTCAAAAACGGGTCTTGTAGCGTCTGCCCTTTGGCGTTCATGTGTATGTCCTTTTCTTGGAAGTCTTATAGGTTAAGACACGATATGTATATTAGGTGGAATTAAATTAAATTCAAGTGATTGAACTTAAAACATTGACCTGAGGCAGGCATGTTTTGTTCACGTCGCCACAAAATTTTCAGCGGCACAGTCCGTCCTCTATCCTGGCCAATGTCTCCTGCTGGCCCAACAACGCCATCACGGCATCGATGCTCGGCGACTGTGCACCGCCTGTCAGCAGCACGCGCAACGGCATCGCTACTTTCGGAAATTTCAGACCGTTGGACTGCACTGCCTGATCGATCACCGCATGAATCTGCTCAGCCGTCCAGTCGATGGCTGTCAATTGTTCAGCCAGGGCCTTCAGCACCGGCAGGATCTCCGGCGTCAGGTGCTTATCCCGCGCCGCCACATCGATCACTGGCTTGTGATAGAAATAGGCGATTGCATCAGCGAGTTCGTTCAGGGTCTGCGCCCGTTCACGGTACAAGGCGATCACTGACTGCAGCTCCGGATGCTCGCTGACGACGACACCGCGCTCCTGCAGGCGCTGACGAATATCGGCAGCCAGATGCGCAGCATCGGTCTGGCGGATGTAATGCGCATTGAGCCAGTTCAGCTTCTCAGTGTTGAACTGGGCAGCGGAAGGCGTGATGTGATCGAGATCGAACCACTGGCAGAATTGCTGCATGTCGAATATCTCGTCGTCACCATGCGACCAGCCCAGGCGCGCCAGATAGTTCAGCACAGCCTCAGGCAGATAGCCGTCTTCGTCATACTGCATGACGCTGACAGCCCCATGACGCTTTGACAGTTTCTGCCCGTCGTCGCCGAGTATCATCGACAAATGCGCATACTGCGGCACCTCGGCACCAAGGGCGCGCAAGAGGTTGATCTGGCGGGGCGTATTGTTCACATGATCATCGCCACGGATGACGTGGCTGATGCGCATGTCCCAGTCATCCACCACCACACAGAAATTATAGGTCGGGGTGCCATCGGCACGGGCGATGATGAGATCGTCCAGTTCGGCATTGGCGATCTCGATGCGTCCCTTGACCAGGTCATCCCAGGCCACTGTGCCATCCACAGGGTTTCTGAAGCGCACGACCGGCGGAATGTTTTCCGGCACTGCCGGTAGCTGCTTGCCCGCTTCCGGCCGCCAGCGTCCGTCATAGCGCGGCTTCAATCCAGCCTGCATCTGCTGCTCACGCATGGCATCCAGCTCGTCGCGGGTGCAGTAGCAATAATAGGCACTGCCCTCCGCCAGCATTTGCCGGATGATCTCCTTGTAGCGGTCCATGCGCTGCATCTGGTAGTACGGACCCTCATCCCAGTTCAACCCAAGCCACTGCATCCCGTCCAGGATGGCCTGCACTGCTTCCGGCGTCGAACGTTCGACATCGGTATCCTCGATACGCAAAATGAACTGACCTTGATGCCTGCGGGCATAAGCCCATGAAAACAGCGCCGTACGGGCGCCGCCTATGTGAAGAAAACCGGTGGGGCTGGGAGCGAAACGCGTGCGTATGGTCATAAATCGGCTGCAATCAGACAAAATGCAATTTTACCATGCGGAGCCAGAGCTAAGCCTCATGCAGTCAGAATATCGACAGCTTGCGGCAAAATTGCCTGTATTTTGACAACCTGTCCGCACGGGCTACGGGGAAACCAGCCTCTAATTCATATTTACTCTTTATAAACAAATACTTAAATTTACTAAAAACGACATGTAAGCGTGGTATGAATTTCGCTACATATTCTTTTGTGAAAACCAATAACAAGGCAAAACCATGAAATCACTTCTCGGCAAACTGATAGGCAGGTCATCTCCGGCCAGTGCAGCAGAGTTGTCCTGGCTCACCGAGTTGGGCCAACATGAGGACATATCGGCGATCGAGATCTCGACGCAGAAACTGAAAGCATGTCTGAATGATGACGGCATCAGCGCCGCCGAACGGTTGAAGTTCGTACTGGCCGTGGACAAGGAAAACCGTCAACGCATGCTGAAAATCCGGCGGCAGTTTGTAGATTTCGAAAACCTGCGCCCGGAGTTGGAGGACCTGACTGCCAACACCATGTACTTCTATCTGCGGCAGCTATTCATCGTCTATCGCAGCTTTATCGACCGTTTCCTCGATGCCAGCGGTGACATCATCTTCACCTACAATCGCCTGCCGGTCATTCTGGGAAGAGCCCTGGAAGCCGCCTACAGCATGGCCAGATGGCGTTACTATCGCCAGCAGTCGGTCGCCGACATGACCTGGCCGGAGATCTATGGCTTGTACCGCATCCTGGAGCAGGAATCGCTGCTTGACCTGACGGTTCCGCTTTACCAAGACGAACCGGAAGTGCATCTCGCAGCCGCTTTCGTACAAGCCTGCATGCTGGACAGTCTGGGCAATTCAAGCCTGGACAAGCAACAGGTCGAAAGAACCGCGCGATTACTGCAGAAACTGATTCCCTGGAGCAGCATCAGCAAACACTATGACGAGCACCGGCACCTGTTTTATGTTGACCTCTCGGGTCACTTCGGCGCCAGGCGGATCAGAATGCACAAATCACGCCCGGATTTTCGCTATTGGGACACCAACCCGCTTACTGCCAGAATCGACGCCGCGATGCTGGCATTGGACCGCGACCTCCCACATGATCTGGGCAATATCGGCAGCAATGGCGACATCCTGGAGATCCTCACGCTGCTCCAATCCGAATGGTCAAGAACCGCCTACACGCGCCAGCGCCGGGCAGAAGAACGGCGCAAGGTGGTCAAACAGGTGGTTGTCAGTTATGGCTTCCGGAACGTCTGCGATCAGTTGAAAGACATCGCCGGATCGCTGTACAAAGCACCATTGGAAGAATCCGAGCACAGCCTCGACGACAAACTGCAGAACCACAATAGCGTGCGGACGGCGCCATCGTTTCTTTACCGTAACATGTCCAGAGAACGCTGGATGATCAGCGATGAAAGCAGCAGCGGATATGGTGTGATTTTCAGCGATGAGCTACCTGGAGAGCTCAAGCTCGGCAAACTGACCGGCCTCATGATCGAAGACCAGCCCGACCGCCTCATCGTCGGCAACGTCAAAAGCATCAATAAACCGGCGAAAAGCGATAATCATCTGGGCATCCGGATTATCAGCCGGCAGGCGATCTGGGTGCAGGTCAGGCACGCCAGCCTGAAAACCGAGCTTACCGATGACGCTGAGGATGCTGCCGAGCGGCATCCTAAATTCCCCGCAGTCTATTTGCCGGAGGAATCCGGCCTGAACCACTGCCCCAGCCTGCTGTTACCCAGAATCGAATATCTGGAGGGCGGCATCTATCAGCTTTATATGGATAAGCATCCGACCATGGTGCAACTGACCGCGCCGATCGAGAGCAAGGACGACTGGATGCACGTCCGCTTCAACCTGCTGGAGCCGCAAGCGAACTGAATCATGGTCGAAAAGTCCGGCTATTCTTCTGCCTGCCAGCCGCCGCCCAATGCCTTGAACAATTCTACGCTCGCGATCAGGCGAGCCTGGCGACTCTGAATGTAGGCGATTGCCGTGTCGTTGTAGACTCGTTGCGAATCCAGCACATCGATATAGGATGAATAGCCGGATTTATAGCGGTTGTCGGAAATCTCCACGGCCTTTTTCGCTGACTGCCTGCTGCTGTCCAACAAGGCCTCACGCTCGGCATTCTGTCGCACAGCGACAAGGGCGTCGTTCACTTCCTGAAAAGCCGAACGAACACTGGCTTCATAGGCCGCAAGTGCCTGCTTTTGCTGCGCCGTCGCCTGGTCAACGCGAGCGGAGAGTCTACCTGCGTTGAAGATAGGCAAATTCAGACCGACGCCGCCGCTCCAGATACGCGCTGCCGATTTCAGCACATCGCTGAGTTCAGCGCTCTCACCCCCATAGCTGGCCGTCAATGTGATCGTAGGGAACAGTGCCGCCTTGGCTACGCCGATATTGGCGTTCTGCGCGATCAGCGCCTGTTCCGCCTGCCTCACGTCTGGTCGCGCATCAAGCAGCGTCGATGGCAGGCCGGCCGGGGGCAATGGTGGCAACGGCAACTGATCGATGTTGCCAGCAGGAAGGTCCAGATCGAACTGACCAGTCAATACCGCGAGCTGATGCCGGGTCACCGCATGCAAGCGCTTCAGTTCAACGATTTGCGCCGCCAGGTTGGAACTCGCGACCTCGGCCTGATGTACATCGAGCGCGGATGAAACTCCGCCTTCCAGACGCTTTTTGGTCAGCGCGAGACTCTCGTTGCGGGTACGCAAGCTATCCTCGGACAAATCGATCTGGGATTCCAGACTACGTAACTGCAAATAATTGCTGGCAACCAGGCCCGACAGGGACAAGGCAACCGTATCCCTGGCATAACGCGATGCCAATGCCTGGGCACGTGCAGACTCCTTGGCACGCCGTAGCTTGCCCCAGAAATCCAGTTCATAGGCAGCACCAAGACGAATCGCGTAGTTCTCCCTGATCGGATTGATGCCGCTGGAAAGCGGCGTCGCACCCAGCTGGCTGATGCGTGAACGGCTGGCCGCCGCATCGAGATCGACCTGCGGGAACAATGCAGCACCCACTTCACGCAGGAATGCGTCCGCTTCCTCGATACGTGCCACGGCGATCTTGACATCGGTGTTGTTCGCCAGAGCCTGATCCACCAACTGATTAAGCACCGGATCCTGATACAGTTCCCACCAACGGTTCTCGACCGTCAATGGGGATTGGGCATCAGCGGCCTCTTCGATGCCGAAGATCGCCGGCAATGAAAACTGCGGACGCTGGTAATCCGGTCCCAGCATCATGCAGCCGGGGAGCAAGACTGCCAACAGCAGGCAGCCACTGATTCTAATGCCAGGCATCATGCCGGCTCCTTTCTGGTATTTCCGTCCAACTCATGATGTCTGTTGATCTTTGCATGTTTGCGCGTGAGCCAGACAAAGAACAGCGGAATGAATATGGTAGCGATGAAAGTCGCCATCAGCATGCCCCCGAACACGCCCGTGCCCATGGATCTTCGCGCTGCCGAACCGGCACCGGTCGCGATCGCCAGCGGCACGATGCCGAGGACGAAAGCCATGGAAGTCATGACGATAGGCCGGAAGCGCAGCCTTGCCGCCTCGATCGCCGCATCGGCGACACTAAATCCCTCCTCCAGTTTCTGCGTGGCGAACTCCACGATCAGAATGGCGTTCTTCGCCGCCAGGCCGATCAGGGTAATCAATCCGATCTGGAAGTAGATGTCATTCGGCATGCCTCTGAAGAAGATCGACAACAAGGCGCCGCAAAGTGCGAACGGCACGGCCATGATCACCGCCAGCGGCAAAGACCAGGTTTCGAATTGCGCTGCCAGAATCAGGAACACCATGATGATGGCAAACGTAAAGGCAAAGATGGCGGCTGAACCAGTCCGTTTTTCCTGATAAGCCTGTCCTGTCCATGCCAGCTGGTAATCATCCGGCAGATTTTCCGCCGCGATTTTTTCGACCAGCTTGATCGCCTCGCCCGAACTGACCCCGGGCGCACCGCTCCCCAGTACCTTGGCCGCCATCAAACCGTTATAGCGCTCCAATTGCTCCGCACCGACGATCTCCCGCACCGTACTCAAGGCGGACATCGGCACCATCGTGCCGTTATCAGCGCGCACGTAAACCTTGCCCAGATCTTCCGGCTTCATGCGGAACTCGGGCTCCGCTTGAAGCTGGACACGGTATGTGCGGCCAGAACGATTGAAATCATTGACGTAGAGCGAACCCATCGTGGTCTGCAGGGTCGCGTAAATATCCGCGATCGGCACACCCTGGGACAACGCCTTGGCCTCATCCACCTCAATGTAAAGTTGCGGCACGGTCGGCCGGAAGAAGGTATTGATACCCGTCAGCCTCGGTTCCTGCTGCAATGCCTGGATGAAATTGTTGGTCACACTGGACAGACGTGCGGGATCCGAGTCGCCACGCGCCTGAATGTAGAGTTCGAAGCCACCGGAACTGCCGAGGCCGCGAATGGCAGGCGGATTGAAGGCGAAAGCGAGCCCGTCCGGCTGACCCATGCCAAGACCGACGAGTTTCTTGACGACATCGTCTGCGGTGGCCTCCCGCTCATCCCAGTCTTTCAGGCGAACGAACATGGTGCCCGCGCTGGTCTTGTTGCCGCCACCGATCAGGTCCATTCCATTGATGATGAATTGCGTTGCCACTGCCGGATCCTTGGCAATCTCGCTACGCACCGCTTCCGTGGTCTTGGCTGTACGGTTCAATGTCGCCCCATCCGGCAAGACGAAGGCAGTGATGACATAACCCTGATCTTCTGGCGGCACGAAGCTGCCGGGCACGGTTTTCAACAGATAGACGACGACGCCGATGATGCCGGCAAAAGCGATCGTGCCGATGATCATGTGCCGCAGGGTCAAACCGACCACGTGCGTATAGAAATGCGTCAGTCTGTCGAAGAACCGGTTGAAGGCTGCAAAAGCCCTGGATTCTCCGTGGGCGTGCTTGAGCATCAAGGCACATAGCGCCGGGGTCAGCGTCAGCGCCACGACGCCAGACAGCACCACCGCCACGGCCACGGTCACGGCGAACTGTCGATACAACTCGCCGGCGATGCCGCCGAGGAATGCAACCGGAACGAACACGGCGCAGAGTACCAGCACGATCGCCACAATGGCTCCCGACACCTGCTGCATGGAGCGGATCGCTGCATTCAATGGGGACAGTTTCTCCTCCTTCATCAGCCGCTCGACGTTCTCCAGCACCACGATCGCATCGTCGACCACGATACCGATGGAAAGCACCATGGCGAACAAGGTCAGCGTGTTGATGGAGAAACCGAACATCCAGAGCCCGGCGAACGTACCGATGAGTGAGATCGGCACCGCCAGAATCGGGATCAGCGTGGCGCGCCAGCTCTGCAGGAACAGGAAGACAACCAGAATCACCAGGATCATGGCTTCGCCGAGCGTCTTGAACACTTCACCGATGGATGACTTCACGAAGTCGCTGGTGTCGTAAGGGATGGCGTAATCCATTCCCGCCGGGAAGCGCTCTTTCAACTCCTCCAGCCTCTCCTTGATCGCATCTGCCGTATCGAGCGCGTTGGCACCAGTCTGCAGGAAGGTACCAATGGCCACGCCGGGCTTGCCGTTAAGCGTGGTGCGGATATTGTAGTTCTGAGAACCGAGTTCGATACGTGCCACATCTTTCAGATAGAGCACGCCGCGCGGCCCGTCCGCACGCAGGATGATGTTGCCGAACTCCCCGGGGTCAAGCAGCCGCCCCTTCGCGGTTACGGTGTAAACGATCTGCTGATCGGCAGGTGAAGGGTCTTGACCGATCTTGCCGGCCGCATATTGGGCGTTCTGCGATTGAATGGCACGAGCGATATCGGAAGTAGTCACGCCGAGTTGTGCCATCTTGTCCGGCCGCAACCAGATGCGCATGGAGTAATCCTGCGCGCCAAAGACGACCGCATCACCTACGCCCTCAATGCGCTTCAAATCGTCCAGAATGTTAAGCGTCGCATAATTGCTGAGATACAACGGATCAAATGTACCGTCTGGCGAAGTCAACATGCCCACCAGTAGCAAGTCGTTGGACCGTTTCTGCACAACCAGGCCGTTACGGCGCACGTCGTCCGGCAATCTGGGCAACGCGATGTTAACGCGGTTGCTGACGTTAAACGTGGCCTGGTCGGCATCGGTCCCGACCTCAAAGGTCGCCGTGATTGTCAGTGTGCCGCTGGAGTCGGCGCTGGAATTGAAATACAGGAGGTTCTCGACGCCGCTGAGCTGCTCCTCGATCGGCGCAGCTACCGTTTTCGAAAGGGTCTCCGCGCTGGCACCCGGATAAGTGGCAGTAATCATCACCGTCGGCGGCGCAATCTGCGGATATTGAGCAATCGGCAGTTTCAAGGCCGCGGCCAGTCCGGCCAGCACGATGATGATAGAAAGGACCGATGCAAAAATCGGCCGCGTAATGAAGAATCTGGTCATATTGTCTCCGGATCAGGCGAGCTGGTTGGAGGGCAATCCGGAGGTTTGCTCCGGTGACTCAGCTTCCGGAGCAGGTGCTTCACCACTGCCGGTACCGACGACATTCGGCTGCACCGATGCGCCGGGGCGTAACTTGATGATGTTGTCGATAATCACCTTGTCGCCCGGATTCAGGCCTTCCAGCACTATCCAGTCCTTACCCACCCAGTCCCCGACCGTCACAGGGCGCACGGTAGCTTCGTTTTTATCATTGACCACATAAACAAAACGGCCCTGGTCAGAGTTGCTGATCGCCACCTGCGGCAGCAAATACACGCCATCGCGTTGGCCGGTCGTGACTCTGGCGCGCACGAACTGACCGGGCAACAATCGCTGGTCAGCATTTTCAAAAGTGGCCCGCAACTGCTGCGTACCCAACAGCGGATCGATCTGGCTGGCAGCGAAGTTCAACTGACCTTTCTGCTGATATTCCGTACCGTCCGGCAACACCAACGTCACATGCCGCACATTCTGCTCCGTCAGGCGCCCGCCAAGCTGTGCCAGCTCATTGTCGGAGAAACTGAATCTTACCCAGATCGGCGAAAGTTGAACCACGGTGGTCAACAGACTGGTATTGGCCGCAATCAAGGCGCCTTCCGAATACTGGAATCGTCCGGAAATTCCGCTTACCGGAGCTGTCACAGTGGTATAGGACAGATTGAGCTCGGCCTCGCGCAGATTGGCCTGCGCCTGTTGCAAGGCAGCCCGAGCGACAGCTTCATCGGAAACCGCGTTATCGTATTCGCGCTGGCTGACCGATTGACTTTCCAGCAAGCCCTTGAGCCGCTCGCGCTCACGCGCCGTCTGCTCGACCAATGCTTGCTGCTGCGCGAGATGCGCCTTGGCCTGTGCCAGCGCTATCTCGTAAGGTACCGGGTCGATCAGGAACATCGCCTGTCCGGCCTTGACCGGAGCGCCCTCTTCATAAAGCCTTTTCAGCAGAATGCCGCCTACGCGCGCCCGGATTTCGACTTCTTTCGCCCCTTCGGTCTGAGCTACCGCCTCGGCACTGATCGGAACAGTAGCGGGTTGCACCTCGACCACGGAGACCGGCATCGCCATGCCGGCGCCCGGAGGTTGAGCGCCAGCCGAATCATTCTTGCCGCATGCCGACATCGCCAGCAACACGAAAACTCCGAACACCAGGCGCTCAAACAGCGAGCGATAGGAATGATTGACTTGATTGAAAGGGTCGGGGCTGCGCATGAATAACTCCATGTTATTGATTGGTATTCTGGCGGATTGCACTTGCCTGAATTCAGGATAGGCTGTAAATTATATACAAACAAGATTGTATGTAAACACCAACCACCGATTATTTTTCGAGAACAAGCGCATGGTTCGTAAGACCAAGGAAGATGCCGAGATCACTCGGCAAAACATCATCAGGGCGGCACGCGAGGTGTTTCTGGTACGCGGCGTCAGCCGCACGACTATGGAACATATCGCCTCGCAGGCCAACGTGACCAGGGGCGCCGTCTACTGGCACTTCAAGAACAAGACCGACCTTTTCCATGCCATGCGCGAACAGGTCTTTCTGCCGCTGATCGACCGCATGGACGACACCTTGCTGGTGGAAGGCAGCGAACCTCCCCTCACCCGTATCGAGAACTTCCTGCACGGCGTCATTCAGACGCTGGAAGACAGCGTGGAAACGCGCCAGACCTACGAAATCATGATGATCAAGTGCGAATACGTCGACGACATGGCCGATGTACTACAACAGATCATGTCGAACTGCTCTGGCATCACCGAAAAGATCGCGCTGGTCTATGAACGCGCAAAAAACAAGGGCCACTTGCGCGAAGGTCTCGAACCTGCACAACTGGCGCAGGACACCAATCTCTTCTTCACCGGCCTGTTGCACATGTGGGTCAAGGACCTGCATGGGCGGCGTTTCCGCGAACAGGCCAGGACGCTGATCGAATCTCACATGGCCTTGCGCAGAAATTAGCTCCTCGACGCAACCGGTGCTGCCGGCAGCAATCTCCACCCTCGCACCGACCGCATTTAGCAGGAATTCTTACAGCGCTTGTTAAAAAGACTTGGTATCGCTATGATATCAATGTGATTTTGATTGGAAGGAATGCGCGTGGATATCCACACCGGTGAGATTTACGGCAAACAGAATTCCAGCAAATTCGTCATGTACAACGTCGTCAAGGTCAGCAGGAACGCCGTAATCCTGCAGAACATCGACAATCCGCTCAGCCAGTTCGAAACCACAGCGGAAAAACTGCAAAGCGCAGGATACGTCCGCATCAGTCAGACGCCCTACATCAACACGCAGCCGAGCAATTCGAGAAAAAGGAAGGCCGTGCGCAAGCCCGCACGCTGCCCTTACACACTGGACTTCATCGAAGATCGGGCAGACAGCGAAAAGCCCCGGCCGGAATTATTCGCCGCCAATCTCTGACAGCCGGCCAAATCAGAACTTAGGCGCAATCCTCAAAACCCGCTTGAAGGTATCTGACCTGCGGTCAGAACTCGGGCGGGCCAGCCCGCAGATCATGGCCGTCCGCAGAAGTGATCTGCACCTCGACCAGATCGCCAGCCTGCAGTTCCTCGGCATCTGCCAGATACACCACTCCGTCGATCTCCGGCGCATCTGCCATGGTTCGGGCGATGGCCTGATCACCATCCACTGCATCGACCAGCACGGTTTCGATGCGGCCGACCCGCTGTTGCAATTTGGCCGCACTGATGGCCTCCTGCACTTCCATGAAACGGGCCAGGCGCTCCTGCTTGACCTCTTCCGGCACCTGATCCGGCAAGGCGTTGGCGGCGGCACCATCCACTGCAGAATAAGCAAAGCAGCCGACGCGATCCAGTTGCGCTTCTTCGAGGAAATCGAGCAGTTGCTGGAAATCCTCCTCGGTCTCGCCGGGGAATCCGGCAATAAAGGTGCTACGGATGGCGATATCGGGACAAATCTCGCGCCAAGCCTTGATGCGGGCCAGATTGTTTTCGCCGCTGGCCGGCCGCTTCATGGCCTTGAGGATGCGCGGACTGGCGTGCTGGAAAGGCACATCCAGATAAGGCAGAATCAGCCCGTCCGCCATCAACGGGATGACTTCGTCGACGTGCGGATACGGATAGACGTAGTGCAATCGGACCCAGACACCGAGCTCACTCAGCGCCTTTGCCAACTCGGTCATACGTGTCCTGATCGGACGGCCGTTCCAGAATCCGCTGCGGTATTTGACGTCGACGCCATAGGCACTGGTATCCTGCGATATGACCAGCAACTCGCTGACGCCGGCATTCACCAGATTCTCCGCCTCGTTCATCACCTCGCCGATCGGACGACTGACCAGATCGCCGCGCATGGAGGGAATGATGCAAAAACTGCAGCGGTGGTTGCAGCCTTCGGATATCTTCAGATAGGCATAATGTTTGGGCGTCAGGCGCACGCCCTGCGGCGGCACGAGATCGGTATAAGGGTCATGCGGTTTCGGCAGATGGTCGTGCACGGCGCTCATCACCTCTTCCAGCGCATGCGGGCCTGTCACGGCCAGCACGCTCGGATGTGCGGCCTGCACCACGCCGGATTTCGCACCCAGACAGCCGGTGACGATGACCTTGCCGTTCCTGTTCAGCGCTTCGCCGATGGCATCCAGCGACTCCTCGACCGCGCTGTCGATGAAGCCGCAGGTGTTGACGACCACGAGGTCGGAACCTTCGTAACTGGCAGAAATCTCATAGCCTTCTGCCCGCAATTGGGTCAGAATGCGCTCCGCATCCGAGGAAGCCTTCGGGCAGCCGAGCGAAACAAAACCGACTTTGGGTGTGGATGAATTCATTTTCTTTACTCTGTTAACAGGGCATGTCATGTATATCGTAGTGATCGCCTGGCTGTACGTCACGCTGCTGATGGCACTGACCGAGCAAAGCCTGACAGCGGGCGTTCTGACCTTTCTATTCTATGGTCTCCTGCCCTGCGCACTGTTCGTCTGGATCCTTGGCACACCGCAACGACGCCGCAACCGCCTGAAAGCACTGCAGCAGACAGCGCAACCAACGGGCCAACCGTCGTCATCACTCGAGCCAGAACTTGATCAAGCCGATCGACGCGATACCGAGCGCAATTAGCAGCACCTGCTGTACGGTCGCCTTCAGCTCGGTTCGCTTGTGCAGACTGGGGATCAGGTCGGCAACCGCCACGTAGATCATGCTCGCCGCAGCGAGGCCCAGTATCGTCGGGATCCAGTCGGCCACCACCTGCAAGGCGAAATACGCCACCAGACCGCCGATAACGGCAGCGAGGCTGGAGAGCAGATTGAACAACAGCGCCTGTTTCTTGCTATAGCCGGAATGCAGCAGAATGAGGAAGTCCCCCACCTCCTGCGGAATCTCGTGCGCGATGATCGCCAGCGCCGTGACGGCACCCAGCTTGATATCGATCATGAATGCGGCCGCAATGAGGATACCGTCGACGAAGTTGTGGAAGGTATCGCCGACCATGATCATCATGCCGCTGCGACCATGATCATGACCGTGCGCATGACCGTGCGAATGTCCATGATGCACATGGGTAGCGGACTCTTCATGCGGCGCGTGCACCTCGCACTCGTCGCCATGACAGTGACGCCACAACAGCAATTTTTCCAGCACAAAGAACAGCAGGATGCCGAGTAGCACCGTGGCTGCCATCATCTCGATACTGCCGGTCTCACTGAAGGCATGGGGCAGTATCTCGAGAAACACGGCACCCAGCATGGCGCCGATAGCATAGCTGACCAGCATCGGAATCCAGGCGGTACGCGCATTGAGTGCAAGCATCGCCGCACTGGTCACACTGAGGCCGGCGCCCAGCAGACAGGCACCCAGTATCCACGCCAGCGTTGGGAATTCGGTCATCGTCATCTCTGGATTCGCAAAAAATCGAGCATTATAAACGAGTCGTCATGTCCGCGTGATGCTGTTGCATGGCATGACAACCCCCAGTCGCACTCAGGCCAGCCAGATCAATGAAGCCATGCGGCCTGTGCGGCCATCGCGACGGAAAGAAAAAAAGCGCTCGCTGTCGGTATAGGTGCAAAATTCCTGATCCACGCCGCCGCCGTAGATATCAGTGACGCCGGTCCGCATGAGCCGCAATCGGGCGAGCATATAGATGTCGCCCAGCCATTTGCCCTCGTCTACCGGAGCAAAAGCGGCCTCCGCTTCACGCTGGCGACTGATGAATTCCTGTCGCACCTCGGCGCCGACTTCGAACGCGCGAGGTCCGATCGCCGGCCCCAGCCATGCCAGCAGAGACTCCGCTGGCACGGGCATGGCTGCAATGGTCGCCTCGATGACGCCGTCACAAAGCCCGCGCCAGCCGGCATGCGCAGCCGCCACCACGCTGCCTTCGCGGTTACAGAACAGTACCGGCAGGCAATCGGCCGTCATGACCGCGCAAACCGCCCGTTTGGTTTGGCTCCAGGCAGCGTCGGCATCCGGCACGCACGAAGCCTGGCCGGCATCCACCACGGCGACGCCATGGACCTGATTGAGCCAGACCGGTTCGGTCGGCACGTAAGTATTGAGCAACTGGCGGTTGCGGGCCACATTGAGCGGATCGTCCTCGACGTGCATGCCGAGATTCAGTGTGTCATACGGTGCCGGACTGACGCCACCGTGACGCGTGGTCTGCAGCGCCTTGATGTTCGCCGGCGCCGGCCATGCGGGAATGA
>JAVEWT010000092.1:0-6944 GCA_034004425.1 Methylophilaceae bacterium | reverse complement strand
CCGCAGGACACGGCTGACATTCGACTGCACCTCGTTGTAGGCGACATTGATGTCCTTGTCGAGAGCGAAGGTGATGGTGATGACCGAAACGCCGGGGGATGACGAGGAGGCGATGTGCTCGATGCCCGGTGTCGTGTTGACCGCAGTCTCGATGACGCTGGTGATGCTGGCGTCGATGATGTCCGGATTGGCGCCGACCAGATTGGTCGTGATCGACAGCACCGGGAATTCGATGAAGGGGAAGCGGTCGACGCCGATGCGCTGATAGCTGATCAGGCCCAGCAGCACCAGCAGGCCGGACAACATCCACGCCAGCACATGGCGCTTGATGGAAATCTCTGGAAGTATCATGTGCCGGCCTTGTCCTGGCCGCTGGCGACGTTCCGGACCGTGACTTCCGCCTGGTCGGTGAGGAAGGCGGCGCCGTCGACGGCGACCACCTCGCCGGCTTTGACGCCTTCGATGATCTCGACCTTGCCCTCCTGCCGCAGGCCGGTCTTGACGATTCTTTGCTCGGCGCGGTTGTCGCGGATGACGTAGACCACATCGCCGGCCGGCCGCAACACCACGCTCTGTTCCGGCAGCACGACGGCTTCTACCTCGCCGATCACCACCACGCCGTTGACGCTGGCACCGGCCTGCCAGCCTTCCTGGCCGGTGACGTCGGCCAGCACGTCGATGGCGCGGTTACTGGTGCCGATCAGCGGTTTCATTTCCCGCACTTCGGAGATGACCTCATTATGCGCGGCCGGCGTCGTCAGCCTGACCTTGAGTCCGGGCTGGATGCGTGTGGCGACCCGTTCCGGGAACGGCAGGTGGGCGCGCAGGCGCTGGTTGCTGATGATTTTCATCATGGGCGAACCTACGCTGACGAAGTCGCCGGGCGAGACGATCTGCACTTCGATGATGCCGTCGACCGGCGCGATTGCCCGCGTCTTGCTGCCGGTGTGTTCGATGCTGGCCAGACGTGCCCGCGCAGCTTCCAGTTGTTTTCGATAAGCGGATTGCTGGGTCTCGATCTCGTCCAGCGCATTCTTCGAAATGAAGTTCTTCTCGACCAGCGCCTGGTTGCGTTCCAGCGTGCGTTCCTGGTTAGCCAGCAGGGCTTCGATGCGGCCGACTTCGGCCTGCGCCTCACGCCGCTGCAGGGCGAGATCGGTCGGGTCGAGAATCACCAGCACGTCGCCCTTCTTCACGCGCTGACCCGGCCGTGCCTTTACCTCCAGCACGCGTCCGGCGACTTCGGCCGAAACGGTGGGGTCGATCAGGCCTTCGAGGCTGCCGACAGTCTCCTCGCGCATCTCCAGCATGACGGTTTCGGCGGTCGCCACGCTCACCAGTGTGGCGTTCGATCTTGCCTGTTTCGGCGCTTCATCCTTGCCGCAGGCCTGCAGCGACAAGCCGATGCAGAGGGCGATCAAGAATTTCGGGAACGAGATTGTGGGCATTGCGTATCGCTTTCCAGACTTTAATGGTGCTTGTGTTCTTGTTGTTGCGTGTGTTCGTTCAGGCATGTCGGCATCCGTCCTCGCCGATCTTCTCCCAGTCGAAACAGGGGCCGGGATCGGTCTTGCGGCCAGGTGCAATGTCGGAATGGCCGACGACAGCCTTGATCGGGTATGTCGTTTTCAGCGCGGCCAGCAACTCCTGGAGCCTGGCATATTGCGCATCGGTGAAGGCGTCGTGGTCGCTGCCTTCCAGCTCAATTCCGACCGAAAAATCGTTGCAGCGTTCACGGCCTTGCCAGAAAGATTGGCCGGCATGCCAGGCCCGCTGCAGACAGGAGACGAACTGGATCAGGTGGCCGTCGCGACGGATCAGGAAGTGTGCCGAGACCTTGAGTTGATGGATTTCCGCGTAATAGGGATGGGCATGCGGGTCGAGCCGGTTGGTGAACAGCTCGATGATGCCGCTGCCACCGTATTCGCCCGGCGGCAAACTGATGTTGTGAACCACCACCAGCGTGACGGGACAATCCGGCCGCTCGTCCCGGTTGGGCGAGGCGATGAATTCCGCCTCGCGGCAGATGCCTGTGGCGTCAATCATTCCGGTCCTTGCCCAATCCGAGTTTGGACAGCCGGTAGCGCAGGGTGCGGAAGCTGACACCGAGCAGCTTGGCCGCCTCGGTCTTGTTGTTGCGGGTCTTCTCCAGCGCGTTGAGGATGGCGGTCTTTTCGATGTTCTCGAGGAACTCCGGCAAGGGCAGGCTCGGATCGAGCTCGAACTGCGCTGCTGGCGGCTGGACCGGTTCCGGTTCCAGCAGCAGGTCGTCGACGCCTATGGTCTTGCCGTCGGATAGTATCAATGCGCGTTCGAGTACGTTTTCCAGCTCCCGCACATTGCCCGGGTAGCCGTGTTTTTTCAGGAGCCGCAGCGCCTCCCCCGTGAGGGCGGGCGGCGCGGTATTGGTCCGCAGGCAGAGCCTGTGCAGCAGCGCCTGTGCCAATAGCGGAATGTCTTCCGGTCGCTCGCGCAATGCGGGCATCTTCAGCTCGATGACGTTGAGGCGGTAGAACAGATCCTGGCGGAAGCGACCCTGCTCCATGAGCTGCCCCAGGTTCTTGTGGGTGGCGCTGATGATGCGCACATCGACCCCGATATCCTGCTGGCTGCCGGCCATGCGTGCCTTTTTCTCCTGGATCACGCGTAACAGCTTGACCTGTATCGCGAGCGGCAGGTCGGCCACTTCATCGAGGTAGAGCGTGCCGCCGTTGGCGGCCTGCAGCAGGCCCGGCTTGCCTTCCTTTGCGCCGGGCAGCGTTTCCCGGGCAATGCCGAAAAGTTCGCCTTCCATCTGCTGCTCCGTGATCGCGCCACACTTGACGCTGACAAACGGGGCAGCCTGGCGTGCGCTGTTGGCATGTATCAGTCTGGCCGCCAGTTCCTTGCCCGTGCCCGGTTCGCCGCTGATATGTACCGGCGCCTGACTGCGCGCCAGTTTCTCGATCAGTTTCCTGACCTGTGCCATGGCGGCCGATTCTCCGACCATCACCGGGCTGGTGATGGCCAGCGGTTGCGGGCTTGGCAGTTTGAGTGCGGACTGTACCAGGGGCCGCAACTGGTTGAGCGAGATGGGTTTGCTGAGGTAGTCGAATGCGCCCGCCTTCAGCGCCGAGACGGCGTTGTCGGCGCTGCCGTAAGCGGTAATCACCGCCACCGGCAGACCGGGGTAATGCTGGGTGATGTGTTTGACCAGGTCGAGGCCGTTGCCGTCCGGCAGACGCATGTCAGTCAGACAAAGTGCATAGCGGCGCTGGCCCAGCATGAATTTGGCGTCATCGACATCCGCGGCGCTGTCGGCGGCGATGCCCATGCGCTCCAGCGTCAGCACCAACAGTTCTCGGATGTCGGTTTCATCGTCGATGACGAGACAGGCGGGTTTCATATTCATGCGGTGGTTTGCCTCTTGATCTGGATCAGGAACAGGCTGCCGCTGTCGGTCGGCTGAAACTCGATTCTGCCGTCATTGGCTTCGCACAGTTCGCGTGCGATGTACAAGCCCAGCCCGGTGCCGCTCGATTCGGTGGTGAAGAAAGGTTCGAACAGGTGCGGGATGACATCGTCTCTGATGCCGGCGCCATCGTCCTTGATGGCGATCGTCAGCCGGGACTCTGCTGGCGCGGCGATCAGCGACAGGGTCAGGCTGTCCCGCTGCTGGCGACTGTGATGCCAGCCATTGCGGCAGATGTTCCACAGAATCTGGTTGAGATGCCGCCGGTCGAACCAGATGTCCTCGTCATGTCCGGCCAGATACATCCGGAAGTGATCGGGCGGTATTTTCTCCGTCTGGCAGAACTGCGCATGG
This sequence comes from Methylophilaceae bacterium, assembly GCA_034004425.1. Taxonomy (GTDB): domain Bacteria; phylum Pseudomonadota; class Gammaproteobacteria; order Burkholderiales; family Methylophilaceae; genus UBA6140. The sequence goes on along the minus strand of JAVEWT010000092.1, from coordinate 3,139 downwards.
AATTCCTGCAGAAATCTGGCCACGCCGATGATTTCCTGCTGGGTGCGGTCGCGCCGGTTCAGTTCCAGCACATCCTTGACGATCTGGTCGAGCCGGGTGACGTTATCACCGACGATTTGCAACATGCGCTGTTTTGCCGGGTCGTCTGTCACTTCTTCCTGCAATAGCTGGTTGGCATGGCTGATCGCGCTGAGCGGGTTGCGGATCTCGTGCGCGATGTTGGCGGTCAGGCGTCCGAGTGCCACCAGTTTCATCTGTTGCGCCTGCAGCTGGATCTGGCTCCAGTCCTCGATAAAGATCACGGCGCCGTCATGGCGGTCATTGCTGATCGGCATCAGACGCAGTCTGAGCTCGCGCTCGTTCAGCCGCAGCTTTCTCGGTTTGTTGACCAGCTTCTGCCCGTTTTCCTCGGTGACCCAATGCGCCAGTAGCGTCGCGATCTCGGGGGCGTATTCGTCCAGGGTTTCGTATTCTGCATGCTGATGACCGAGCAGAATCTCGGCCTGCGCATTGCAATGGCGGATTCTGAAATCCTTGTCCACCACCATGACGCCATCCTGGATCTCTTGCGTGATGAGCTGGTTGATCTGGGCCATGTTCTCGAGATCGACACCGCGCTGTGAAGCCAGAGCTTCGCTCTGGATGGTGCGTTTGGAAAAGCTGTGCGCCAGCCATGCCGTGGCGAAACAGCTGAGGCTGAGCATGACGGCATGCGTGTAATCGACCTGATATCCGGTCCAGGTGATGAACTGGTACGACTGTTCCAGCAGCAACGCAATACTGGCGATCGCCGCATAGAACAGGGCCAGCCGTCCCTGGCTGAAAAGACTGGCGCTGGCGGTGGCCAGCACCAGCAACAGGCCCAGACCGCTCTCCAGGCCGCCGGCGGCGTAGATCATGGCCACGATGAAGCCGATGTCGACCAGCGTGATCAGGGTCAGCCGTCGATCCAGAAAGCCGAGATTGAGCCAGCTCAACAGCGCCGCCGCCAGGCTGAAGGCAAGGTAGGTGGAGGTCAGCTGGAGGTAGAGGTGGCTGTTGTAATTGTCGCGCCAGGGCAGGTCCTGCCAGAAGAAATAATAAGTCAGCAGACCGCTGGCGATCACCAGGCGATAGAGATGCGAAAAACGCATCGAGCGCCAGAAGGCGCTCGGTAACAGGTGCTGTGCGGCGAGATCAATGCCCGGATTCATCGTTGGGCTTGCGGATATGCGCCGCGCTACAGTAGTGGCGGCCATCCGATTCAACACTTTCGCTGAGCGGGAGGTGGACACCGCAATGCGCGCACTGCACCATGCTTTCCGAAGCCCCCGGGGTCTTGTGGTTCGCGTTGTCCGGCCGTTGCAGATTTTTGCGGTAGCGTTTGAGGACGGTGATGACGAGCCAGATGGCAACGGCGATGATTATCAGTTTGGCCATGCAATGCAACCATATTAAATTGAAACGATTGTAGCTAAATCTTGGTCAGAGACAAAATGCAAAACTGATATACTCGTTACCGGAAAAGGCTAGGCGCTAACGCCCGCCTTGGTTCCAGTACCGCCTGCCAAACCATGCAAACAACTCAAGTTTAAGAAAAATTCGACAGACCCAGGATGGCAACCCCACAAGAGCTCTCTGATTTTCTCGCACAGGTCGAGCGACGCGCGTTCAAGCAGACCGCTTATGCCGTGCGCGATGATCATGCAGCGCTCGACATCGTGCAGGATGCCATGATGAAATTGTCGGAAAAATACCCCGACCGCCCGGTGACCGAATATCCGATGCTGTTCCAGCGCATCCTGCAGAACACGACCAAGGATTTCTGGCGCCGGCAGAAGGTGCGTAATCTGTGGACGACGCTGCTTTCCTCTTTCAGCAGTGCCGATGACGATGACGATAGCGATCCGCTTGAAATTCTGGGCGGCGACCCTGATAACGACCAGGATCAGCCGGAAGCGGAGTTGCAGCGCAGACAGACGCTGGCTCTGATCGAGGAGGCCATCAGCCGGTTGCCGGCCCGTCAACGTGAAGCCTTCATCCTGCGTTACTGGGAAGATATGGATGTGGCCGAAACGGCGGCATCAATGGGATGTTCACAAGGTAGCGTCAAGACGCATTGTTCGCGCGCCGTCCACACACTCGCATCAATATTGGAAAAGCATGGTTTTTCTAAACCAGGAATGTAATCATTCAGGAGTAAATAAATTCTCGAAAAGAGCAGGCATCAGGACATACGCGACAAGTAGAGGAAGTTGATCGATGAAAACCGAACAGGACAAGGCGAAAGAAATAATCGACCTGCTGGATGAAGGCACCGCCCGTCTCGACCGCAAGGTGCTGGATCGGCTCTATGCGGCGAGAACCCAAGCGGTCGGTCAGTTGGTCGAACGCAGACAATTGGCTGCGCAACGGGAAGCGGATGGTGTCGGGCATGTATTGCGCATGACCGGCGACTATTTGCATCAACATCGGGCTATCATGCCTGCGATCATGATCATCAGCGCAGCATTGCTGGTGTTCGCCATTACCCAGCAGATGATGCCGCAACCTGCGGTCGAGCAAGGGGATGCCTTTTTGCTGGGCGCGGAATTGCCGCCCGAAGCTTTTGTCGATAAAGGATTTGATGCATGGCTAGCGCGTTCTTCACAGCGATAACCCTGGTTCTGGTCTTGTGTGCAGGGCAGGCGGTAGCCGAGCCGGAATCCACGCAACGCCCGACCTGGGCGGAGTTGAGTGCCGATCAGCAAAAGGTGCTGCAGCCGTTGGCGGCCGAATGGGATACTCTGCGGCCCTGGCAGCGCGAACGTATGCTGGAGATCGCGCGTGATTATCCGAAGATGGATGCCGAGCGTCAGAAGCGCGTACAGGATCGCCTGACGCGCTGGAGCCGCATGACGCCTTACGAGCGTGAAAACGCACGCAAGAAGCATGAGAAATTCCGTGCGCTGCCTGAAGAAAAAAAGCAGGAGCTGCGCAAGAAGTGGCGTGAGTACCAAAGTCTGCCGGAAGCCAAACGCGAACAGTTGCGTCGCGAAAGCCCTGACATCTACGGCGGCGATGAACTGGACAACTAGTCCGGAGCTCGCCGGCAATGACGTCCCTGCATCAATGCCAAGTTTGATCTCGTGAGTACCCACGCTTCACCCGGTGCCTTGCG
>JAVEWT010000004.1:0-33805 GCA_034004425.1 Methylophilaceae bacterium | reverse complement strand
CAGCGGCGTCATCATAGGCGGCACACAGATGCACATCGGCGATGCGCCCAGCCGGGCTGTTCTTGTCCGGATCCAGCACGGTGACCTTGTAGCCCATCTCGTGCGCGGCAATGACAAAGAATCGACCCAACTGACCGCCGCCCAGCATGCCCAGCATGGCGGGCGGCAAAATGGCTTGTTTTCTCAAAATCACTCCAGAAAGATGCTTGAAACTTGAACTCGATTTGCAGCGGCAGAGCCGCCCTCTCAGGCTTACTCGGCAAGCGTCATGGCCATGACCTTGGCCGTCTGCGCTGTCCTGAAAGACGCCAGCTTATCTGCCAGCTTGCTGTCGCTGGCCGCCAGAATCGCAGCGGCAAACAGACCGGCATTGGCGGCACCGGCTTCGCCGATGGCGAAGGTTGCGACCGGGACACCCTTGGGCATCTGCACGATCGAGAGCAGGGAATCCTGGCCGTTCAGATGCTTCGACGGCACCGGCACACCGAGCACCGGCAATGTGGTCTTGGCTGCCACCATGCCCGGCAGATGTGCGGCGCCGCCGGCGCCGGCGATGATGACGCGATAACCATCGGCTGCCGCGCTTTCTGCGAACTGAAACATCAGATCAGGCGTTCGATGTGCCGAAACCACGCGGGCCTCGTAGGCTACTCCGAGATCGGCCAGCATCTGTGCGGCCGCCTTCATCACCGGCCAGTCACTGTCCGAGCCCATGATGATGGCGACTAACGGTTTTTTGTCGGTCATGTTTCGTCCTTTATGGCAAGACTGCATGTGTGTATGGAACGCATCGCGACAATCCGGCGCCGCCTACAGCAGCACCAGATTATCGCGATGTATCAGTTCCGGTTCATCGACATAGCCGAGTGTCTTCTCGATCTCGCTACTCGGCCTGCGCATGATGCGCCCGGTTTCGGTCGCATTGTAATTGACCAGCCCACGGGCGATCTCGCGGCCATCCGCATCCAGACAGGCGACGACGTCGCCGCGATCGAAATTGCCTTCGACCCCGATGACACCGATGGGCAGCAGGCTCTTGCCGTCCTGCTGCAACGCCTTGCTCGCTCCCGCGTCCAGTTTGACCCGGCCCGCCACGCGCAAGTGGTCGGCCAGCCACTGTTTTCTGGCCAGGGTCTTGATCTGCCCGGCATGCAGATGGGTGCCGATGCGTTCTCCAGCCGCCAGCCTGAGCAGCACATCCGGCTCACGGCCTGACGCGATGATGGTCCCGGCGCCGCTACGCGCGGCACGTTTTGCCGCCAACACCTTGGTCAGCATGCCGCCGCTACCAATGGCACTGCCGGCGCCGCCCGCCATTTTTTCCAGCGCCGGATTTCCCGCAGTCTCGCGCTCGATGAATGCGGCATCGGCATGCTTGCGCGGATCGGCCGAGTAAAGGCCGGACTGATCCGTCAGGATAACCAGCACATCGGCCTCGATCAGGTTGGCAACCAAAGAAGCCAGCGTATCGTTATCGCCGAAGCGGATCTCGTCGGTGACGACAGTATCGTTTTCGTTGATGATGGGGATGACGTTGAGGTCGAGCAGGGTGCGCAGGGTGCTACGCGCGTTCAGGTAGCGTTTGCGGTCGGCCAGATCCTCATGCGTCAGCAGCACTTGTGCCGTATGCAACCCGTGTTGCGAAAAACAGGACTCGTACATCTGCACCAGCCCCATCTGACCGACGGCCGCCGCCGCCTGCAATTCGTTGATATTGGTCGGACGCTTCTTCCAGCCCAACCTCTGCATGCCTTCCGCCACGGCGCCGCTGGACACCAGCACAACCTGGCGCCGCTGTTTGACCAACTGCGCGATCTGCAACACCCATGACGAGATTGCAGCCCGGTCAAGGCCTTGACCATCGTTGGTCACCAGGCTGGAGCCAACCTTGACCACCAGCGTTTCAGCGTCAGTCAGCAGCGAGCTCATCTTGTCCGGCTTCCGCTTCAAGTCGTTTACTGTTTTCCAGGTGCTCCATGATGGCGTAGATCAGTTCTCTGGTGCCGGCGCCGCTGATGGCGGAAATGGCAAAGCACGGGCCTTGCCAGCCGTAATCCCGAATGAAATTCTTCACGGTCGCATCCGGATGCTCCAGCATGTCGACCTTGTTCAGAATCAGCCAGCGCGGCTTGTTGTAGAGTTCCTCGTCGTATTTCTTCAGCTCCTCGACGATGGCGCGGGCCTCCTGTACCGGATCCACCGCTTCATCGAACGGCGCGATGTCGACGATATGCAACAGCAGGCGAGTGCGCGCCAGATGGCGCAGGAAACGGTGTCCTAGTCCGGCGCCCTCGGCCGCCCCCTCGATCAGGCCAGGAATGTCGGCAATGACAAAACTGCGATTGGTGTCGACACGCACCACGCCCAGATTCGGATGCAGTGTCGTAAAGGGATAATCCGCCACTTTCGGCTTGGCTGCGGAGACAGAACGGATGAATGTGGATTTGCCCGCATTCGGCATGCCGAGCAAGCCGACATCGGCCAGCACCTTGAGCTCCATGTAAAGCTCGAATTCCTCGCCGGGTTCGCCCGGTGTGCATTGGCGTGGCGCGCGGTTGGTGCTGGTCTTGAAATGGATGTTGCCGAGGCCGCCGTTGCCGCCCTTGGCCAGCAGCGCCTTTTGACCGTGCTCGGCCAGATCGACCAACACCTGCCCGCTGGCCTTATCGCTTATGACGGTACCGACCGGTACGCGCAGCACCAGGTCCTCGCCCTTGGCGCCGTAGCAATCCGAGCTACGACCATTCTCGCCTCGCTGGGCGCGGAAAGTGCGCGTGTAGCGGTAATCCACCAGAGTATTGATGTTCTGGTCGGCCTGCACATAGATGGAGCCGCCACGGCCGCCATCGCCGCCACTGGGGCCGCCCATGGGCTCGTATTTTTCACGACGAAACGTCGCGACACCATTGCCGCCGTCGCCGGCATAGACCTTGATTGTGGCTTCGTCGATGAATTTCATAGTTAAAAATGGCTACGCCGGCAATCGCCCACATAGCACGGTATCCTCATTGTCCTGCATTGTACTGTCGAACTTCCGGCATGCCCAGATTGGACATGCCTGACATCCGGCAGCATAAACAAAAAAGCCCTATCTGACCGATAGGGCTTTTGCGCAGCGTCCGCGGCTTAAACCGGTACGATATTGACCAGTTTGCGGCGCAAGGCGCCCTTGACACTGAAGGTGACCTTGCCGTCGACCTTGGCGAACAAGGTATGGTCCTTGCCCATGCCGACGTTTTCACCGGCATGCATGCGAGTACCACGTTGACGGACAATGATGCTGCCTGCGGAAACCACCTGCTCACCGAACGCCTTCACGCCCAGTCGCTGAGCCTGTGAATCGCGGCCGTTACGGGAACTACCACCTGCTTTTTTGTGTGCCATGTTCTATATCCTTATTCTGCTGCTGCCGCTTTGGCCTTGGTGGCTTTTGCCGGCTTCTTGCCCGCAGCACCGATAGCGCCAATCTCGATTTCAGTGAAATCCTGACGGTGACCCTGGGTCTTGCGATAATGTTTACGACGACGGAATTTGAAAATCATGACCTTGTCGCCACGACCATGGGCAAGCACCTTTGCCTGCACGCTGGCGCCGTCGATCAGGGGAGCGCCGATGGTCACATTGTCGCCATCAGCCAGCATTAATACCTGATCAAGCGTGATGTCGCTGCCGACCTCACCCGCCAACTTTTCAACTTTCAGCTTGTCGCCAGCGGCTACACGGTATTGCTTACCGCCGGTTTTGATGACTGCATACATGATTAAGCCTCGTTCGCTACGCTTTCAAATGAATCGCGCATTATACGTAAAACACCAGAACTTGCAAAGCCATTTATTGCTTTTGTAACACGGTTCCAGCCCATGATTGCAATACGGGTCCTCCTGCACGAAACGGCCGCCAGCAATGGGTCGATATGCTAGAATTCCCGCACCTTTTAGCTGCACTCACCGCAACACTAAAAATTCGTCGAGAAATTCACGTGTCCCTAGATTTTATTCAGTCCTGCATCAAGGATGACATGCTCGCTGTCGATGCGGTCATTCGCCGCTCCCTGCATTCCGAGGTCGTCCTCGTCAACCAGGTGGCAGACTACATCATCAACAGCGGCGGCAAACGCTTGCGTCCTGCACTGGTGCTGCTGTCAGCCGGCGCATTCGGCCAGGTGACGCCGGTCCATCACCAACTGGCAGCCGTGGTCGAATTCATTCATACGGCAACCTTGCTGCACGATGACGTTGTCGACGAATCAGCCATGCGCCGCGGCCAGGCAACGGCCAACACGCTGTTCGGCAACGCCGCCAGCGTACTGGTCGGCGACTTCGTCTACTCACGCGCGTTCCAGATGATGGTCGACGTACAGAACATGCGCGTGATGGAGATTCTGGCGGAAGCCACCAACATCATCGCCGAGGGCGAGGTGTTGCAACTGCTCAATGTGCATGATGCCGACGTGACGGATGAAGCCTACCTCAAGGTGATTCATTACAAGACAGCCAAGCTGTTCGAAGCCGCCACCCGCCTTGGCGCCGTCATCTGCAACGCCTCCGCCGAGGATGAACAGGCCATGGCGGAATACGGCATGCGCCTCGGCACGGCGTTCCAACTGATCGACGATGTGCTCGATCTCAGTGGCGAAAGCACCGAAATCGGCAAGAATCTGGGTGACGACCTGGCCGAGGGCAAACCGACCATGCCGCTGTTGATTGCGATGCGCCGCGGCAACGAACGGCAGAAATCGACCATCCGCCGCGCGATCGAACAGGGTGGCCTGGACGACCTGCCGGCGGTGCTGGATGCCGTCACGGCGACCGATGCGTTGGCCGAAGTACGCCGCATCGCCGGTGAGGAAGCAAAAAAGGGTCAGGCGGCAATTGCCCGCCTGACCCCTTCGATTCACCGCCAGGCGCTGATGGCACTGGCGACATTCGCCGTCGAGCGCAACCACTAGGACCGCGCAAGCCGCGCCGACGTCAATTCAACGTGATCGGCTCCCCACTCTCGGCATTGTAATAACTCAAGTGCGCGCACTTGCTGCCACCCGTCGTCAGCGTGCCGTCGAATACCTGCTGACCATCCACATCGACGACGGCATAGCCGTTGTGATACAGCGTCACCTCGGCCTGTTGCTTACCTTGACGCAGGGCAAAGCTGATGTAGGCCTCGTCTTCCTCCTCATCCAGCACTTCCCAGTTGTTCCTGCCGGTCAGCTGCTCTAGCCATCCCGGCAGGTCGACCTCGACCCGGCAGACGACAGGAGTGTCCCAGCCCGACTTGATCTGGTCGTTGACCAGGCTCTTCAGATTTTCGTATTCCACGTTCATTGCGCACCTCTTTTCTCAATTGACTCCTAGTTGGTGGCGATTTGCCTTATTTCAATAGCTGCAGACAGACTAACGCACAAGGTGGCATCCGGTTTGCAAGTTGCCAGAGATATTTATCGGTGGGATGATGCAACAACTTTGAATCGGGACCATTCCATGTTTGACGTTTTCGACCCCATGCTCAACGCATTCAACGCCAATCCGGCGGTTTACATCACTTTCGTCACCTTTTTCGGGCTCATCATCGGCAGCTTCCTCAACGTCGTCATCCATCGTCTGCCCAAGATGATGGAACGGGACTGGCTGCGCCAGTGTCAGGAACTGCAGAATCCAGGCAGCTTGCCTGCCGATGAAAACGTCGCGCGCTACAATCTGGTCGTGCCGCGTTCGGCCTGCCCTGCCTGCGGCCATCAGATCACGGCACTGGAAAACATCCCGCTCATCAGCTATGCGTTTTTGCGCGGTAAATGCGCCGGTTGCAAAACGCCGATCAGCCTGCGCTACCCCCTGATCGAAGCCCTCACCGGACTGCTCGCCGGCGCCGTGGCCTGGAAATTCGGCGTTTCCTCGACCGCCCTCGCCGCTCTGGTTTTCACCTTCGCCCTCATCGCGCTGACCTTCATCGACTTCGACACGCAACTGCTGCCGGACGACATTACGCTGCCCCTGCTCTGGCTCGGCCTGCTGTTCAACATCGGCGGCGGCTTCACCGACCTGCAATCGGCAGTCGTCGGCGCCATGGCCGGCTATCTCATCCTCTGGAGCATCTACTGGCTGTTCAAGCTGGTAACCGGCAAAGAGGGCATGGGCTATGGCGACTTCAAGCTGCTGGCGGCCATCGGCGCCTGGTTCGGCTGGCAGTTGCTGCCCGCCGTCATCCTGCTCTCCTCAGTCGTCGGCTCCGTTATCGGCATCGGACTCATGGTGTTGGCAAGACACGGCCGCGAAGTGCCGATCCCGTTCGGCCCTTATCTGGCACTGGGCGGCATCGCCGCACTGTTCTGGGGGCCGCAACTGTCACGACTCTATCTGGCCGGTTGAGCATGTATCTGGTCGGGCTGACAGGAGGCATCGGCTGCGGTAAAAGCGAAGCCGCTCGCATCTTCGCCGATCTTGGCATCCCGGTGACAGATACCGATGCCATCGCACATGCACTGACTGCCAGCGGCCAGCCGGTCCTGCAAACCATCATCGCGGAATTCGGCGACCATTACCTGAAACCCGACCAATCGCTGGATCGTGCGGCCTTGAGGAAAAAAGTGTTTGCCGACCGGGATGCGCGGCAACGACTCGAAGCGATACTGCACCCTGCCATCTACGATGCCGCACTGCAATCCGTCAAACAGCATGCGAATGCGCCCTATCAGGTCATTGCCGTGCCGCTCCTGTTCGAGAGCGAGCGCTATCGCAAGCTGGTCAATCGCACCCTACTGATCGACTGTGATGAACGCCTGCAGATCAGCCGCACGGTTGCGCGCAGCGGTTTGTCGCCAGAAGAGGTTGAGGCCATCATGCAGGCACAAATGCCGCGTGCGGAACGCTTGCGACAAGCCGACGACATCATCGTCAACGATGGCAGCATTGACGAATTACGTCAGAAAATCTCGCAAATTCACGAAAATTACATGCAAGCTTGCATAGTTAGTGAATAAATCTCATAATCGGCTGCAACATTTTCCCAACGCCAACGCCGCCGCATAAAGTCCGTGCCCAGTTACGACTACCCCTTCAATGAACGTATCCGGACGCTGTTGCGTATCGAAGATCTGTTTCTCAAGGTCCTGCACCACATCGACGGTGACAGCGAATTCAGCCATCACTGCGCGCTCATCTCGCTGTTCCAGATCCTCGATGTCATCGACCGAGCCGAACTCAAGGCTGACCTGTTGCAGGAACTGGACCGGCAGAAACTCGTCATGAACAGCCTGCGTGGCCACCCGACCATTGCCGAGGCACTGCTCAACGAGGTCATCGAGGAAATCGAAACCACCGCAATCGCACTGCGTTCGAACGCCTCCAAGCTCGGCCAGAGCCTGCGTGAAAACGAATGGCTGATGAGCATCAAACAGCGGGCCGCGCTCCCCGGCGGCGTCTGCGAATTCGACGTACCCTCCTACCACTTCTGGCTCGGACTGGACGCAGCGCGACGCAACCGCGACCTGCACGGCTGGCTGGATCCCCTGCGTTCCATACACTCGGCCGTCCGTATCATTCTGCACATCCTGCGCGGCAGCGGCGCCAGAACCCATCTCGTGGCGCCCGGCGGGGTTTTCCAGCAGATGCTGGGCGGCGCCAAGCCTGCGCAAATGGTGCGCATAGAGGTTGCCGACGATCTCAACTGTTTTCCTGAAGTCAGCGCCAACAAATACGCCATCAACATCCGCTTCAATGGTCTGGAATGCAACCAGCGCCCACGCTCCTGCGATTTCGATGTGCCGTTCGCGCTGACACTGTGCAATCTGTAGGCTGAACGATGGCAACCGATCAAAAACGCCTGGTCGCCTGTCCGCAATGCAATCGCTTGGCGGAATACAGTGCGGCAAACAAATACCGGCCCTTCTGCTCCGAACGTTGCAGACTGATTGATCTGGGTCAGTGGGCGAGCGAGAATTACCGCATCCCGGAGCAAGGCAGACCACAGGACCCGAACAACGATTTCACCGACACCAATCCAAAGGAATAGCGCCATGCAACTTTTTCGCAGCCTCTGCTTCTCGCTTTTGTTCGCACTCGCCGCCTGCGCTCAGGCCGATAGCGACATCACCATCAGCGAGGCTTGGGCGCGTGCGACGGCACCCGGCCAGAAAGTGGCGGCGGCTTACATGAATCTGAGCAGCAAGCAGGGGGCGACACTGGTGAGCGCCGAATGCGACCTCGCCGGTAGCGTCGAGATCCACACAATGACCATGGAAAACGATGTGATGAAGATGCGCATGCTGGATGAACTGGCGCTACCTGCCGGCAAAACCGTCAGCCTCGCGCCCGGCGGCCTGCATCTGATGCTGTTCAATCTGAAACAGCCGCTGGATGCCGGCAAGGAAGCGAATTTCACATTGAATTTCAGAAGCGCGAACGGCGAACAGAAACAGATCCGCGTCACGCTGCCGATCAAGACCAGCGCGCATTAGTCACGCGCTCCGACACACGGATTGACGGCCACAGCCAGGCCAGCAAAACATCAGCCGGTATAAAACCCCAGTCGATATTGCTTGCTGCCGAACCTGGTTTTGGCATCGATCTGCATCACCCAGTCAGCACGTCCGCGTACGCAGAGCGGCAGTGTGATTTCAGCCTGCCACAGACCGTCGGATTTTTTCACGAGCCGGTAGCGGTTCAGTCCCATCTCCATGCCCTCCATGGCGAAACTCGCATGCACTTCACCAATGGCTTCGGCTTCCGAGGACTCCCACTGCAGCACCAACTGAAATGGCTGCATGATCTGCGGCGGCTGGCTGGTGCTGACGGTCAAGCCATCCAGCTTGCAGCCGCGACTGATCTCCGGACAATCGACCTGAGGCGCTGGCGGGCTGCAGGCTGCCAGCGCAGAGCACAGCAGGAGGGTAGTTAAACCACGCTTGCAGAGCCTCATGGCGTCCAGACTCCACGCTGCATGGCGATGCCATGTGCACCGTGCCGCTGGGCGGTGGCAAGCAGATCGGCTTGCATGCCGCCCATGGCGAACACCGGCAATGGGTAATCCCGGATGCTGGCGACAAACTGCGGCCAACCCATGCCGGCGGCCTGAGGATGGCTGCGGGTAGGCAGCACCGGCGACAGGGTGACGAAGTCCAGCCTCAGATCTGCCGCCCGCTCCAGCTCGGCGCGATCGTGGCAGGAGGCGCCGACCCACATGTCATCCGGCCGCTGCGTCATGGCCATAAGTTGTTTCGATGTCAGATGTACGCCGTCAGCGCCGATCTCCCGCACCCATTCGACATGCGTGTTGAGCAGCACTTTGGCCGCATAAGGGCGGCAGATGGCGACAACGCGGCTGGCGAAGGATTTCTGCATCTCGGCCGGCAGCTGTTTCTCACGCACCTGAATCATCCTGACGCCGCTCTCCAGCGCACGCTGCAACTGCAGCAGAAAATCGGCTTCCGACGTTTCCGCCAGATTGGTGATGGCGTAAATCGACGGCAGCTGTAGTGCCCGCAACACCGGCGTGTTGGCCGGTAACACCGGCTCGACACCCAGCCGGTCGGGCCATTGCCAGCTCAGCTGCTGGCCTTCCTTGCCGTGCGGCTCGCCCGACCATTGCCTGACCATGAAGAAATGCAAGCTCACGGTCTTTTCCGGGTAGTCGAAGCTGCGAGTCAGCCAGGGCGTCGCCTCGATGGCCTCAGTGCCCAGTTCCTCGTGCAGCTCGCGCTGCAAGGCTTGCAAAGGAGACTCCCCCTGCTCGATCTTGCCCCCCGGGAACTCCCACCAACCGGCCCACGGCTTGCCCTCGGGCCGCCTGCCCAGTAGCACCTGTCCGTCTGGCTGCTGCAATACGGCAACCGCTGCATGAATCACCTGGCGGTCCGACATCGCTTATTTTTTCTTTGCCCGGGCAAGACCCTGCCTGCCGGCGTAATCGCGCGCGAACTGGTAAGCCACTCTGCCGCTGCGCGCTCCGCGTTCGAGGGAAAACCGCAGGGCGGCGCGACGCACATCTTCATCCCAATCCGTCACGCCATGATCGGCTAGCCAGGCGCGGGCGATCTGCAGATATTCTTCCTGATCGAAGGCATAGAACGACAACCAGAGACCGAAGCGTTCGGAGAGCGAGATCTTTTCTTCCGTGCTGTCGCCGGGACGGATCTCGTCGCCGAGATGCTGCGTCTCGAGGTTTTCGCTCATGTACTCCGGCAACAGGTGACGACGGTTGGAAGTCGCATAGACCAGCACATTGTCGGAAGTCGCCGCCAGCGTCCCGTCCAGCACTACCTTCAACGCCTTGTAGCCCGACTCGCCGGCCTCGAACGAAAGGTCGTCGCAGAACACGATGAAGCGCTCCGGTCGCGACCGGATGAGTTCGACGATCTCAGGCAAGACATGCAGATCCTGCTTCTCGACCTCGACCAGACGTAGTCCCTGTCCGGAGAATTCGCTCAGCAACGCCTTGACCAGCGATGACTTGCCAGTGCCGCGGGCGCCGGTCAGCAACACATTGTTGGCCGGCAGGCCTCGCACGAACTGCTCGGTGTTCCTGACGATGGTCGCTTTCTGTTCTTCGAGATGATGCAGGTCATCGAGGCGGATGCGGTGCGGATGGGCGACCGCCTGCAGATAACCGCGACCGTGCTGATGCTGCCAGCGCCAAGCCAGGGCCGACCAGTCCGGCGCCGCCGGCCGGCTGGGCAACAGTGTTTCCAGCCGGTCGAGCACGGCTTCCGCTTTGATCAGCAAGCGTTCGATGTCGGCCATCGCTAGGAGCGGTAATCCGCGTTGATCCGCACGTAATCGTAGGAGAAGTCGCAAGTCCAGATCGTCACGTCGGCCGGGCCACGGTCGAGTTCGACCCGCACCGTGATCTCCGGCTGCTGCATGACGGCCGCGCCTTGGGCCTCTTCATAGCTTGTCGCCCGGCCACCGTGCTCGGCGACCAGGTATTCTCCCAGATAGAGGCGTAGCGCGTTGACGTCCAGATCCTCGACGCCGGCGTAACCGATCGCGGCGAGGATACGGCCGAGGTTGGGGTCGGAAGCGAAAAATGCGGTCTTGATCAGCGGCGAATGAGCGATGGCATAGGCGATCTTGCGGCACTCCGCCTCGTCACGACCACCGCGTACCTGCACCGTCATGAATTTGGTGGCGCCCTCGCCGTCGCGCACGATGGCCTGTGCCAGTTCAATCGCCACTTCGGTGATCGCGGCGCGCAAGCGCTCAAAACCGGCATCGGTCTCGGTGATCTCCGGCAGTTCGGTCTGGCCGGTAGCGATCAGGACCAGCGCATCGTTGGTCGAGGTATCGCCATCGACGGTGATGCAATTGAAGGAACGGTTGACCGCATGGCGGATGATGCTGTCCAGCGCGGTCTGACTGACTGCAGCATCGGTGGCGATATAGCCGAGCATGGTCGCCATGTTCGGGTGGATCATGCCCGAGCCCTTGGAAATGCCGGTGATGGTCAGCGTCTTGCCGCCGATGCTGATCTGGCGCGAAGCGCCCTTGGCAACAATATCCGTCGTCATGATGGTTTCGGCTGCGCGCAGCCAACGGTCTTCGTGCAGGTCGTCTATGCATTGCGGCAACCCGTGGATGATGCGGTCGACCGGCAACGGTTCCATGATGACGCCGGTGGAGAACGGCAGAATCTGCTCGGACTCACATCCAAGTAGCGCCGCCAGTGCTTCGCAGCTTTGCCGGGCGTGCTGCAGACCAGGCTCGCCGGTGCCGGCGTTGGCATTGCCGGTATTGACCAGCAGCGCCCTGACCTCCTTGCCCGTCGCCAGATGCGCCTTGCACAGCGTTACCGGCGCCGCGCAGAAACGGTTCTGCGTGAAGACACCCGCCACCTTGCTGCCCGGCGCCAGTTGCATGACCAGCACGTCCTTGCGGTTGGGTTTGCGCACGTTGGCTTCTGCCGCACCCAGTTTGACACCGCGGACGGGAAGCAGGGATTGCGCCTCTGGCGCAGTAAGATTGACCGGCATATCTGGCTCTCAAAAATTTAACGAACGGGCAATTTTACCGCATTCGCTGCCCCGCATCGCGGCGGCATGGCGAATTGACTTTCGGTTGCCCTGTGATAGTCTTGAGTCGTAAAAAATCATAATAAAATCAATCATCGAACAAGGGCTCCCCGTGATGAACACCGCTACGTCCACCGCCAGCGAGGCCGCCAGCCTGACCGAAATGGGCCACAAGCTGGCCTTCACCAAGAAGCTGCAGGCCGTCACCAACAAGATCCATGCCACCCGCAACATCGACGAGATCATCCTCGAAGTCAGTCAGGACATCCGCGCACTGTTCGAGGCCGAGCGCATCACGCTGTATGTCACCAGCGAAGACAACAAATCCATCGTCTCCAAGGTCAAGACCGGCCTCAAGGAGTTCAAGGAACTCAAGCTGGCCATCAATCCGCAGAGCATTGCCGGCTATGTCGCATTTCACAAGACCATGCTCAATATCGCAGATGTTTACGACGACGAAGAGTTGGCGAAGATCAGCCCCGAGCTGCGCTTTCTCAAGGAAGTCGACAAAAAGACCGGCTACCGCACCCGCCAGATGCTGGTGTTCCCCATCATCAACAGCGATGACGGTAGCCTGATGGGCGTGGTGCAGGTCATCAACAGCATGTCGGGTCTGGCGTTCTCGTCCATGATGGAGGAAGGCGCTCCGGAATTGGCCGGCACGCTCGCCATCGCGCTGAATCAGCGCAAATCGCCGATCGGCGGCGTCCGCAGCAAGTACGACCTGCTGGTGAGCGAAGGCATCATCTCCGCCGCCGAACTCGAACTGGCGCAACGCTCGGCACGCAAGAAAGGCAAGGATCTGGAAGACGTGCTGATCGACGAGTTCCAGGTCAAACCGGCGGATATCGGCAAATCGCTGTCCGCCTTCTTTGGCGTGCCGCTAGAAGTCTTCAAGGCCGATCGCGTCAAACCAATGGATCTGCTGAAGAACCTGAAGCCGGATTATGTCCTCGCCAACGGCTGGATACCGGTCGATGAAACCAGTGCGGACGGACTCATCATCATCGCGCCCGATCCGGAAAGAGTGAAAAGCTCACGTATCGTCAGCAACATCTTCCCGCGCCACAACAGGATCAGCTATCGCGTCTGCCTCAACCGCGACTTCCATAACACGGTCAGCCAGTTCTACGGCGCCAGCGCCATGTCCGGCGACATCGACGACATCCTGTCGACCATGGGCGATGATGAGGAAGACTACGGGCAGTCTCCAGAAGACGTATCCGCCGCCAGCGACAACGAACTGGTCAAACTGGTCAACAAGATCATCATCGATGCCTATAATCAGGGCGCTTCGGATATCCACATCGAGCCCTATCCGGAGAAAGGCAAGACCGAGGTGCGTTTCCGCAAGGACGGCAGTCTGATGAACTACATCGAGATTCCGCCCAGCTATCGCAATGCACTGACTGCGCGCATCAAGATCATGTGCGATCTCGATATCTCGGAGCGGCGCAAGCCGCAGGACGGCAAGATCAAATTCAAGAAATTCGGCCCGCTCGACATCGAACTGCGCGTCGCCACCATCCCCACCGCCGGCGGCATGGAAGACGTGGTCATGCGTATCCTGGCGGCAGGCAAACCGATTCCGCTCGACAAGCTGGGCCTGTCGGACCACAACCTGAGCAAGATCAAGGAACTGATCGCCAAGCCCTACGGCCTGTTCTTCGTCTGCGGCCCGACCGGCTCGGGCAAGACCACCACACTGCATTCCGCGCTGGGTTACATCAACACGCCGGAAACCAAGATCTGGACCGCCGAGGATCCGGTCGAAATCACGCAAAAGGGCCTGCGCCAAGTACAGGTCAACAAGAAGGCCGGGCTGGATTTCGCCATGGTCATGAAGGCTTTCCTGCGCGCCGACCCGGATGTCATCATGGTCGGCGAGATGCGCGACAAGGAAACCGTTTCCACCGGCATCGAGGCCTCGCTCACCGGTCACCTGGTGTTCGCCACCCTGCACACCAACAGCGCGCCGGAATCCATCATCCGCCTGCTCGACATGGGCATGGACCCGTTCAATTTCGCCGATGCGTTGATCGGCATCCTCGCCCAGCGACTGGGCAAACGCCTGTGCGACTGCAAGCAGCCGTACACGCCGGACGCGAACGAAATCAAGAGCATGCTCAACGAGTATTGCGAGGAACTGCGGAACACCAGCCAATGGAAAAAGGATCCGGAGGCCGCCTACAAGGCCATCTACCAGCAATGGGTCAAGCGTTTCGGCAACGAGAAAGGTCAGCTGTCCCTGTACAGGGCGAACCCGAACGGCTGCGAAAAATGCAATGGTAGCGGCTACCGCGGGCGCGTCGGCCTGCATGAACTGCTGGAGGGGACCGATGCCATGAAACGCAATATCCAGGAACATGCGCGCGTGGCCGAGATGTTCGCCACCGCGCTGGAGGACGGCATGCGGACCCTGAAGCAGGATGGTATCGAGAAGGTGTTGCAGGGCATCACCGACATGAAGCAGGTGCGCACCGTCTGTATCAAATAGGCCGCCGGCTAATACCGCTGCGGTAAGAAAAAGCTTGAAAATAAAAAAGCCGGATGATTCCGGCTTTTTTATTGAAGCGATTCCATGTCCTGTTGGCTACACCGGGATTGACCCCGATGCAACCTGGCGATCAATCGAAATCGAGTGCTGATGCCTGCCGCTGCTCCAGGCGTTCCATGACCTGTGCACGTTCTGCTGCATTCATGTTCCACCATTCGCGGATTTCCTCGATCGTGCGATAGCAACCTTCGCACTGGCCACTCTGCTGGTTCATACTGCAAACGCCGATACAGGGCGACACGATGTCTTCTATGGATTCGCTCATGTTCAACTCAACTTGCCGTGACATTGCTTGTACTTCTTGCCCGATCCGCAAGGGCAAGGATCGTTGCGACCGACCTTGATGCCCTGGCGCTCGTAGGGCTGGGTCGCTGCCGCAGCCTCGCCTTCATCGGCTTCGGCATTGCCCAGTGCTTCATCGTAGCTGGCATGCTGATACTGCACATTCTCGACCTCGGCCGGCTTGTCGACCGCCTCGACATCGGCCTCGGTTCTGACCTTGACCAGCATGGTGACCTGCGTCACCTCGCGCTTGACGGTTTCCAGCAGACTGCTGAACAGATTGAAGGCTTCGCGCTTGTATTCCTGCTTGGGGTTCTTCTGCGCATAGGAACGCAGATGGATGCCCTGACGCAGGTGGTCCAGCGCCGCCAGATGCTCACGCCAGTGATTGTCCAGGCTTTGCAGCATGACGGCGCGCTCGAACTGGCGCATGACCTCGTCGCCCGCCAGTTGCTCCTTCGCCACGTAGACCTGTGCTGCCGCCTCGAACACGCGCTGGCGCAGGGTTTCCTCGTGCAGGTCCGGATTCTCCTCCAGCATCTGCTGCAAGGGCAATTCCAAGCCGAAGTCCTTGGACAGGGCGCGCTCCAAGCCCGGCACATCCCACTGCTCCTCGACGCTCTCGGGCGGGATGTAGGTCGCAATGGTATCGCTCAGCACATCGTTGCGCATGGCCTCGATCGTGTCTTTGATGTCGACCGCCTCCAGCAACTCGTTGCGTTGCTGGTAGATCACGCGACGCTGATCATTGGCGACATCGTCATACTCCAGCAATTGCTTGCGGATATCGAAGTTGCGGCCTTCCACCTTGCGCTGCGCATTCTCGATGGCGCGCGTCACCCATGGATGCTCGATCGCCTCGCCTTCCGGCATCTTCAGGCGCTCCATGATGGCGGAAACGCGGTCGGAAGCGAAGATCCGCAGTAATTGGTCTTCCAGCGACAGGTAGAAGCGGCTTGAACCCGGATCGCCCTGACGGCCGGAACGGCCGCGCAACTGGTTGTCGACCCGACGGGATTCGTGGCGCTCGGTACCGATGATATGCAGGCCGCCGGCAGCAAGGACCGCCTCGTGCGTCTTCTGCCATTCGGCCTTGATGGCGGCGATGCGCTTTTCCTTCTCCTCGTCGCCGAGAGATTCATCATGGCGGATGGCGGCGATTTCCGGCTCCGGATTACCTCCCAGCACGATGTCGGTACCACGGCCCGCCATGTTGGTGGCGATGGTGATCATGCCCGGTCGACCGGCCTGCGCGATGATGTGCGCTTCGCGCTCGTGCTGCTTGGCGTTCAGCACCTGATGTTCCAACTTGGCCTTGGTCAGCACATTGGCGATCAGTTCGGAGTTTTCGATCGAAGTCGTGCCCACCAGCACCGGCTGACCGCGCTTCTGGCACTCCTTGATATCATCGATCACGGCCTGATACTTCTCGGCTGCAGTGCGATAGACCTTGTCCATCTGGTCGACGCGCTGCATCGGCTTGTGCGTGGGAATGACGATGGTTTCCAGACCGTAGATCTGGTTGAATTCGTAGGCTTCGGTATCCGCCGTGCCGGTCATGCCGGACAGCTTCGCATACATGCGGAAATAGTTCTGGAAGGTGATGGAAGCCAGTGTCTGGTTTTCCTTCTGGATCGCGACACCCTCCTTCGCCTCGACGGCCTGATGCAGGCCATCGGACCAACGGCGGCCCGGCATCATGCGGCCGGTGAACTCGTCGACGATGACGATCTCGCCGTTGCGCACGACGTAATGCTGATCGCGATGATAGAGCGATTGCGCGCGCAGGGCAGCATACAGGTGGTGGACCAGGCTGATGTTGCCGGCGTCATACAAGCTCGAGCCCTCGGCCAGCAAGCCGGCTTCGTCCAGCAACGCTTCGGCGTGCTCGTGCCCCTGCTCGGACATGACGACCTGATGCGATTTCTCGTCCACCCAGTAATCGCCCTCGCCGTCCTCGGTCTGCTGACGCACCAGCTTGGCGGCCAGTACATTGATCTGGGTATAGAGCTCTACGCTGTCGTCGGCCTGACCGGAAATGATCAGCGGCGTGCGGGCTTCGTCGATCAGGATAGAGTCGACCTCATCGACCAGCGCATAACTGAGGCTGCGCTGCACGCGCTCGGCCGCGGTGTGCACCATGTTGTCGCGCAAATAGTCGAAACCGAACTCGTTGTTGGTACCGTAGGTGATATCCGCGGCGTAGGCCTTCTGCTTCTCGTCATGCGGCATCTGCGACAGATTGATGCCGACCGTCAGCCCGAGGAAGTTGTACAAGCGCGACATCCACTCGGCGTCGCGTTTGGCCAGGTAATCATTGACCGTCACGACATGCACACCCTTGCCGGTCAGCGCATTCAGATAGGCCGGCAGCGTAGCCACCAGCGTCTTGCCTTCGCCGGTGCGCATTTCGGCGATCTTGCCCGAATGCAGCACCATGCCGCCGATCAGCTGCACATCGAAATGCCGCATCTCCAGCACCCTTCGTCCGCCCTCGCGCACGACGGCGAACGCCTCCGGCAGCAGCTTGTCGAGGCTCTCTCCGGCCTGATAGCGCTGCTTGAATTCCTCGGTCTTGGCTCGCAAGGCCTCGTCCGTCAGGGCCTGCATGGACGGCTCCAGCGCATTGATCACCGCGACCTTCTGCGACAGTTGCTTGACCAACCGTTCATTGCGGCTACCGAAAACTTTTTTGAACAACGTGGATAACATGAGATGACTTCGACTTTCCGCGTTAGCGGAAACCCCTTAGGTTGACATGGCTGGTTGGAACGCGCCGTTAGATGTAAAAAAGATTCAAATTCAAAATTCTGACTTCAATGGTTCAACTCTGCGACCTTCGCAGCCGAGCGCTGCAGGAACTTGCGCGGGTCGAGCGGCGCGCCGTCACGACGCACCTCGAAATGCAAATGCGGGCCGGTGGAACGGCCGGTGCTACCTACTTTGGCGATCACCTGCCCCTTCTTGACGACTTCGCCGACTTTCACCAGCAACTCGGAAGCATGCGCATATCGCGTCTCCAGCCCTGAGCCGTGGCTGATCTTGATAATTTTACCATAGTCGGGCATGTGCTCGGAGACCGTGACCACGCCGCCAGCCGCCGCATAGATGGGCGTGCCCACAGCCGCGGTGAAATCCAGTCCCTCATGGAACGCGGTGCGGCCGGTAAAGGGATCGACGCGACGGCCGAAACTGGAGGAGTTGTAACCTACATTGACCGGTCTGGCATCCGGCAGCATGCTTTGCTGCATGGTCTGCTGTAACAACATGACTTCCAGCAGGTTGAGCCGGTCACTCTTCACATCGATCAGGTTGGACAGCTCGGCGATTTCCGCTTCCAGACTGGCTTCGCTGACATCCTCCGGACTGACCAGCGGGCCGCCAGAACCCGGAGGCTGCACGCTTTCCAGCTCGGATTCCTCCATCCCCGCCATTTTCGCCAACCGACTGCTCAGCGCATCCAGGCGCATCACGCGCGCGCGCATCTCGCCCAATTGCAGGGCAAGCGCGTCCAGATGTTTTTGCGGGTGGTGCAGGCTGAATTGAAGCTGCGATGGCAGCAGGGATTTGACCGGATTGTTGCGGCCGTCTTCCCGCGGCACGATAATGGCGAGTGTCAGGGCAACAGAAATGGCCGAGACGGCCAGCAAAATCAACACAATGTGCAACATGGTCAGCGTTTTCGCCTTTGCCATGTTGTTGGACATATAAATAATATTCAATCATTTCCCCTTTGGGAGGATGCCGCCATGCAGCGCTTCAATGCTTTTCTTAGAAACAACGCCGAATTGGCGCAGCTTTCAGACAAAGCCAGAAGCCTGTCCGCAACCCGGAACCTGTGGGACGCGGTGATACCCGAAGCGCTCAAACCATACACAGAGGCCGGCGACGTCGATCACAAGCGACTGACGGTTTACGCCGGCAATGCCGCGGCGGCTGCAAAAATTAAGCTTTTGTTACCTAGCTTATTGACTAAGTTACAAAAGCACGGGCTAGAAGTTACTTCAATTCGGGTTCGAGTGCAAGTCCAATCTGCCCCATCGAAACCTGCCAAAAACCTGCGCAAACTCAGCGCTGGCGCCGCTGGCCGACTCGGCAAGCTGGCGGAAGAAATCGACAACAATCCGGAACTGGCCTGCGCATTGAAAAAGCTCGCAAGTCGCGTTAGCGCAAACTAGATCGACCGCCTCAAACAGCCATGGATTTCAGCCTTTATCTACTTGCCGGCGCAGTCGCCGGCCTGCTATCCGGCCTGTTCGGCGTCGGCGGCGGGCTCATCATCGTGCCCATACTGAGCGTCGTCTTCGCCACCATGGCCTTCCCCCAATTCCACATCATGCACATGGCACTCGGTACTTCGCTTGCCAGCATCATCTTCACCTCCATCGCCTCGGCACGCGCGCACCACCGCCAGGCCAATGTCGACTGGACCGTAGTGTGGCGCATCGCCGGCGGCATCGTGGCAGGGACGCTGCTGGGCGCGCTGGTGGCCGGCAGTTTGCCGACTGCACCGCTCAAGGTCATCTTTGCCATCTTCGTGTTCGTCATCGCCACACAGATGTTGTTGGACTTTCGGCCGGATGCCGCCCGCGGGTTGCCGAGACTGCCCGCTATGAGCGCCGCCGGCACCGTGATCGGCATGATTTCCAGCCTGGTCGGCATCGGTGGCGGCTCGCTCTCGGTACCGTTTCTGATTTATTGCAATGTCGCAGTCAAACGAGCCATCGGGACATCCGCCGCCATCGGCCTGCCCATCGCCCTGTCCGGTGCTCTCGGCTTCATGCTGACAGGCTGGCATAGGCCTGAATTACCGCCATACAGCCTGGGCTATGTCTATCTGCCGGCGCTGGCCGGCATTGCCATCGTCAGCACCATGACCGCCCCGCTGGGCGCCCGCCTCGCACGGCGATTGCCGGCCGCCACGCTAAAACGGGCATTCGCGCTGCTGCTGTATCTGGTCGGGGGCAAAATGATTTGGGACATGCTGTAGCCAGTCGACGCATCGGCAACCGCCGTCATTGTGAGCGCCAGATAAAAGTGAAATAATGGCCTCGCGACTTTCACGTTGCGCATCATGTTCGTTGATCTTGAGGAGAAACACTCGGCGTAAACCGGCATAACACCGCCACCGCAATCGTCACCTGAAATATCGTCATACCAAAAATCAAAGCAACGCCCGAGATTCTCAATTCACTTAAAAAGAAGAGGGAGAAGTCGATGTCTGCTGGACTGATATTAGCAATTGCAAGCGCCTTACTGGCCGTGATCTACGGTGCGGTCATGAGTAAATGGATCTTTTCACTGCCTGCCGGCAATGCACGCATGCAAGAAATTGCCGGTGCGATTCAACAGGGAGCGGCCGCTTACCTGGCCCGGCAATACAAAACCATCGCCATAGTCGGCATCGTACTCACCATCCTGATTGGCATCTTCCTCGGACTCGATACCGCACTGGGCTTCGTTGTCGGCGCTGTACTATCGGGCGCCTGCGGCTTCATCGGCATGAACGTCTCAGTCAAGGCCAACGTGCGTACGGCGCAAGCTGCGACTCATGGCATCGCCCCCGCGCTCGATGTTGCCTTCAAGGGCGGCGCCATCACCGGCATGCTGGTGGTCGGACTCGGACTGCTCGGCGTGACCGGCTTCTATGTCTACCTGGGCGCCGAGGCCACGGAAAACCTCAATCCGCTCATCGGTCTGGCGTTCGGCTCATCGCTCATCTCCATCTTCGCCCGTTTGGGCGGCGGCATCTTCACCAAGGGTGCGGATGTGGGCGCCGATCTGGTCGGCAAGGTTGAAGCGGGGATCCCGGAAGACGACCCACGCAATCCTGCCGTGATTGCCGACAACGTCGGCGACAACGTAGGGGACTGTGCCGGCATGGCGGCCGACCTGTTCGAAACCTACGCCGTCACCATCATCGCCACCATGGTACTGGGCAGCCTGATGATTACCGGCGCCGGTGCCAATGGCATCCTCTATCCACTGTTGCTCGGTGCGGCTTCGATCGTCGCTTCCATCATCGGCTGCTTCTTCGTCAAGGCCAAACCGGACATGAAAAACGTCATGCCCGCGCTCTACAAGGGCCTCGCTGTGGCCGGGCTGCTGTCGCTGATCGCGTTCTATTTCGTCACCGCCTACATCTTCCCGGAAGGCGTCACGACCGGCGACAAACTGGTCAGTTCCACCGCCTTGTGGGGCGCCAGCGTCATCGGCCTGGCCTTGACCGCTGCGCTGGTCTGGATCACCGAGTACTACACCGGCACCGACTACAAGCCGGTGCGCCACGTCGCCCAGGCTTCGACTACGGGCCATGCCACCAATATCATCGCCGGCATCGGCGTCTCGATGAAATCCACCGCCTGGCCGGTCATTTCGGTCTGCATCGCCATCGTCGCCTCCTATACGCTGGCCGGTCTCTACGGCGTGGCCGTGGCTGCGACCGCGATGTTGAGCATGGCCGGCATCGTCGTTGCACTGGATGCCTATGGTCCGATCACCGACAACGCCGGTGGCATCGCCGAGATGGCCGAACTGCCGTCCAGCGTGCGCGATGTCACTGACCCGCTCGACGCCGTCGGCAACACGACCAAGGCCGTGACCAAGGGCTACGCCATCGGCTCCGCCGGTCTCGCTGCGCTGGTACTGTTTGCAGACTACACACACAAACTGGAAACCGTCGGCCTCGGCTCCAGCTTCGACCTCAGTGACCCCATGGTCATCGTCGGTCTCTTCATCGGCGGGCTCATCCCCTACCTGTTCGGCGCCATGGCGATGGAAGCAGTCGGCCGCGCCGCCGGTGCAGTGGTGGAAGAAGTACGTCGCCAGTTCCGCGAGATTCCCGGCATCATGGAGGGCACCGGCAAGCCTGAGTACGGCAAAGCCGTTGACATGCTGACCACCGCCGCCATCAAGGAGATGATGATCCCTTCCCTGCTGCCGGTCGCCGTGCCTATCGCCGTCGGACTGCTGCTGGGTCCGGTCGCACTTGGCGGTCTGTTGATGGGCACCATCGTCACCGGCCTGTTCGTCGCCATCTCCATGTGTACCGGCGGCGGCGCCTGGGATAACGCCAAGAAATACATCGAGGACGGCAATCACGGCGGCAAGGGTTCGGAAGCCCACAAGGCCGCCGTCACCGGCGATACCGTTGGCGACCCCTACAAGGACACGGCCGGCCCTGCGGTCAACCCGCTGATCAAGATCATCAACATCGTCGCACTGCTGATCGTGCCACTGCTGGTGGTATAGCGTTCGCGCTCGACGCAAACAAAAAAGGCGGCCGAATGGCCGCCTTTTTCTTCGCCTGTTGCTATCAGAATGCCGGCTTGACCTTGGCCTTGTTGAAACGGTCAACGCCGGAGAGTATCTCCTGACGCGCTGCATCGATCCCCGCCCAGCCATCAATCTTGACCCACTTGCCCTTGTCCAGATCCTTATAGTGCTCGAAGAAGTGGGCGATCATGGACAAACGCCAGGCCGACACGTCTTCATAGCTCTTGAGGTGGTTGTAAAGGCCGCAGACCTTTTCTACCGGCACCGCCAACACCTTGGCATCCGGACCTGCTTCGTCGGTCATCTTCAGCATACCGAGCGGGCGGCAGCGCACGACGACGCCCGGCAACAAAGGAACCGGGGTCAAGACCAGCACGTCGACCGGGTCGCCGTCTTCCGACAGCGTGTGCGGAATGTAACCGTAATTGGTCGGATACTGCATGGCGGTGCCCATGAAGCGGTCAACGAAAATCGCGCCGCTGTCCTTGTCGACCTCATACTTGACCGGATCGCCCTGCATGGGTATTTCGATGATGACGTTGAAATCGTCCGGCAGCGATTTGCCGGAAGGGACGAGATTAAGTGACATTTGCTGTTTCCTGCAAAAAATCCGACATTATACGCGATTCACCCGGGCAGAATCAGGGGATCAGCGGCTCGAACCGGAGGCTGTCCTCGTCATAGGCCAGCATCTGGCCATCGACGAAATCGAAATACCAGCCGTGCAACCTGAGCCGGTTCTGCTGCAGGCGCTTCTGGATGAAAGGGAAAGTACGCAGATTCTCGAGCGAGACCAGAATGCCGGCCATTTCACAGCTGCAGAGCCTTTCCTCATGCCCGGCCTCCGGCAATTCCTCGCGCACGCGCTCCGCAGCGCGCTTGGCCATATTGACCCAGGGTTTGATGAACTCGGCATCCATCCCCTCCGGCACACCCTCGAACAAGGCCTTGATGCCGCCGCACTGGCGATGGCCCTGCACGATGATGTTCTGCACGTCCAGCGCGCAGACGGCAAACTCCAGCGCCGCGCTGACGCCGTGATAGCCGCCGCCTTTTTCGTAGGGCGGCACCAGGTTCGCCACATTGCGGACGACGAACAAATCGCCGGGCTTGCAATCGAGGACGATCGCTGGATCGACGCGGGAATCGGAGCAGGCGATCACCAGGGTGCTCGGGCTCTGGCCCTGTGCCAGTTCGGCAAAAAGCTGCTCGCCTTCATCGACAAAATAGTGATCATGAAAACGCCGATAACCATCGACCAGTTTTTCTATATCGCTCATTGCTCACTGCCTTCTTTGCTTTGCGCCCTGCATTCTGCAACCACGCCTTGGGGGATGACTTTCAGGGCGAGAAAAATCAACATGGGCACCACGATCAAGTCGTCCAGTTGCCCGATCAGCGGAATGAAATCCGGGATCAGGTCGAACGGCAACAGCACATAGGCGATTGCCAGCCACAACAGCAACCTGGCGATGCTCGGGGTTCGGGGGTGGCGCAACAGGCGCTGATAGAACACGAGCTCGGATTTGAGCCTGTGCCCTATCGCATACAGCTGCTGTTTCAGCTTCAATCCGCGGTGAATTCCGTCCCGGTCAGTTTCAGGAACGCCTCACGGTATTTTTCGCTGGTTTTTTCCGCCACTTCCACCGGCAACTCGGGGCCCGGCGGAGTCTTGTCCCAACCGGTCGATTCCAGCCAGTCGCGCACGTACTGCTTGTCATAGCTGGGCGGGTTCTTGCCAACGACATACTGGTCTGCCGGCCAGAAGCGCGAGGAATCCGGCGTCAGTACTTCGTCGATCAGGTACAGTTTGCCGCTGTCGTCGAGGCCGAACTCGAACTTGGTATCGGCGATGATGATGCCGCGGGTCAAGGCATATTGCGCCGCTTCCTTGTAGAGGCGGATACTGACACTGGCGACGGTCTTGGCCAGATCCTCGCCGATCAGGGCTGCCATCTGCTGATGCGTGATATTGATATCGTGGTCGCCCACCTCGGCCTTGCTCGACGGCGTAAAAATCGGCTCCGGTAGCACGGAGGCTTCCTGCAGACCGGCTGGCAGCGGAATGCCGCATACCGTACCGCCAGCCTTGTATTCCTTCCAGCCGGAACCGACCAGGTAACCGCGGACGATGGCCTCGACCGGCAAGGGCCTGAGTTTTTTAACGACGATCGCACGCTTGCCCAGTTGCGCCTTTTCCTCTGCGCTCTGCACCAGCGATTGCGGATCGATGCCGGTCAGATGGTTGGGCACAATGTGAGCGAGCTTGCCGAACCAGAAATTGGCGATCTGGGTAAGAATGGCGCCCTTGTCGCGAATCGGCGTCGGCAACACCACATCGAAGGCGGAAAGCCGGTCGGTGGCGACCAGCAACATGGTGCGCGCATCGACGT
This sequence comes from Methylophilaceae bacterium, assembly GCA_034004425.1. Taxonomy (GTDB): domain Bacteria; phylum Pseudomonadota; class Gammaproteobacteria; order Burkholderiales; family Methylophilaceae; genus UBA6140. The sequence goes on along the minus strand of JAVEWT010000004.1, from coordinate 9,300 downwards.
CGTAGATGTCCCGTACCTTGCCCTGATTCAGAAGCTTGAGGCTGGGAAGATGACTTTTCAGTAATGGCTGCATGAGGTGACCGGTTTTACTCGAGGAGTGATATTTTATTGCACAACGTTCCCAACTCATACTTTTTTATCCGTCAAAACCGGATCTGTGACGGAAAGACGTCGCGCCGGCGCAGAGCTTCTTGCGCGTGGGCATTCAGAACGGCGGCGACAGGCTCAAGTCAGCGAACCAATACCCGATGGGCGCCCGCTCAACCGACGCGGATGATGCGCATGGTATTGGTATCGCCGGCCTCGCCGATCGGCTCGCCGAATGTCAGCAGCACCAGATCGCCGGACTGGATGACGCCATGGCGCAACAATGTGGTCTCCATTTCGCGCAAAATCATGTCACGGTCCTTGTCGGCCTGGTCGATCGGGAAAGGATAGACGCCACGGTTCAGCGTCAGCTTGCGCCGGGCGATTTTTTCCGGCGACAGCGCATAAATCGGCACTTCCGCATCGCCGCGCGACAGCCATTGCGCCGAGGCGCCGGACTGCGTCAGGGCGGCGATCGCTTTCACCTTTAAATGGCGTGCCGTATAGATGGCAGCCATCGCGATCGCCTCGTCGACACGTTGAAACTGTGCCGGCACTCTGCGCGGATGGTCCTGCGCCAGATATTCGCGCTCCGCCTCGAGGCAGACGCGATGCATGGCCGAGACCGCCTGCAATGGATAGTGACCGATGGCACTTTCGGCCGACAGCATCACCGCATCGGTACCGTCCAGCACCGCATTGGCGACATCGGAAACCTCGGCGCGGGTCGGGATCGGATTGTTGATCATGGATTCCATCATCTGCGTCGCCGTGATCACGACCTTGTTATGCGCCCGCGCCATGCGGATCATACGCTTCTGCAAGCCCGGTACCGCCGCATCGCCGACCTCGACCCCGAGGTCTCCGCGTGCGACCATGATGGCGTCGGAGGCATCAATGATCTCCTCCAGCGCATCGATCGCCTCCGCCCGTTCGATCTTGGCGATGATGCTTGCCGTACCGCCGGCCTTTTTCACCAGCTTGCGGGTCTCCTGCACATCCCTGCCGTTGCGCGGGAAGGAGAGGGCGATGAAATCCGCCTCCAGCGCTACGGCGGTCTTGATGTCCTGACGGTCCTTGTCGGTCAGCGCAGCGGCCGACAGACCTCCGCCCTGACGGTTGATGCCCTTGTGATTGGACAAGACGCCGCCGGTCACCACCGTACAGCACACACTGGTCTTTTCGACCCGGTCCACTGACATGACCACGCGGCCGTCATCCAGCAGCAGCACCGCACCCGGTTCGACCTCCTGCGGCAGGGTCTTGTAATCGAGACCGACGCGTCGCTGGTCGCCCAGTTCGCATTCAGCATCGAGGATGAACTTGTCGCCGGTACGCAGCGTGATACTGCCCAGCTCGAATTTGCCGATGCGGATCTTCGGCCCCTGCAGGTCGCACAGCACGCCGACCGGGCGCCCCAGTTTGACGGCGATCGCCCGCACCAGCGCCGCGCGCTGGATGTGCTCTTCAGCCGTGCCGTGGGAAAAATTGAGCCGCACGACATCGACGCCCGCCACGATCATGCGGGCGATCATCTCCTCGCTGCTGGAAGCCGGCCCGAGGGTGGCGACGATTTTGGTTTTACGTAGGCTCAACTGATTTCCTGTTCAACTTTTGCGGACGTCTGGCAAGCATCCGCTAAATAATAAAGGGGCCACGCGGACCCCTTCCCTCTTCCAACTAAAGGGGTTTCAGCCCCGGGCGCGCTGTTCAAGGATGTCCACCGCCGGCAGTTTCTTGCCTTCGAGGAACTCGAGGAACGCACCGCCCGCCGTCGAGATATAGGACACCCGGTCGTAGATGTCATATTTCTGGATGGCGGCGATCGTGTCGCCGCCGCCCGCCAGCGTGAACGCGCTGGTATTGGCGATGGCTTCGGCGATCGTCCGCGTACCGGCGCCGAACTGATCGAACTCGAACACGCCGACGGGACCGTTCCAGACGACGGTCCCTGCCCGCATGATGATATCTGCCAATTCCTTAGCAGATTTCGGACCAATATCGAAAATCATGTCATCGGCGGCCACGTCAGACGCGTCTTTCAAGACTGCCGGCTCGTTCGGATCGAACTGCTTGCCGCAGACCACATCGACGGCAATCGGCACCGCTGCACCACGGCGGGACATTTTTTCCATCAATTGCTTCGCCGTCGGCACCAGTTCGTCCTCGCACAAGGACTTGCCGACCTCATGACCGGCAGCCTTGAGGAATGTGTTGGCGATGCCGCCGCCGACCACCAGCTGATCGACCTTTTCCGCCAGGCTTTCCAGCACCGTCAGCTTGGTCGATACCTTGCTGCCACCGACGATGGCGACCATCGGCCGGGCCGGATCGAGCAGGGCCTTGGTCAGGGCGTCCAGTTCCTCCACCAGCAGCATGCCGGCAGCCGCCACCGGCGCATACCTGGCGATGCCGTGAGTCGAAGCCTCGGCCCGATGCGCGGTACCAAAGGCGTCCATCACGAACACATCGCACAGCTTGGCATATTTCTGTGACGTTTCATCGAGACTTTTCTTCTCGCCCATGTTGAAGCGGCAGTTCTCCAGCAGCACGACCTCGCCCTCCGCCACGTCGAAACCGCCGTCCACCCAGTTCCGCACCAGCCGGACCGGCTTGTCCAGTTTGGCGCTCATGACTTCAGCCACCGGCTGCAACGAATTCTCGGCCGAGAACACGCCTTCCTCCGGCCGCCCCAGATGCGAGGTGACCATGACCTTTGCACCTGCCTTCAGGGCAAATTCAATGGTCGGCAGGGACGCCGTGATACGGGCATCGGAAGTCACCTTGCCATCCTTGACCGGGACGTTCAGGTCGGAACGGATGAATACACGCTTGCCTCGCAGATCGAGGTCGGTCATTTTGATTACGGACATACTTGCTTCCTTCGCTATCGATTGCGTTTACTTCGCGATATGCTCAACCAATCGCATCATGTTGCAGGTATAACCGTACTCGTTGTCGTACCAGGCCACGACCTTGACGAAGGTCGGATCGAGCTGGATGCCGGCACCCGCGTCGAAAATCGATGGGCAGCTATCGCCACGGAAATCGGTGGACACCACCTTTTCGTCGGTAAAGCCGAGCACGCCCTTCAAAGGGCCGCTTTCCGATGCAGTCTTCATCGCGGCGACGATCTGCTCGTAGGTGGTCTCGGTGTTCAGTTCGACCGTCAGGTCGACCACCGACACATCCGAAGTCGGGATGCGGAACGCCATGCCGGTCAGCTTCTTGTTCAGTGACGGAATCACCTTGCCGACCGCCTTGGCCGCGCCTGTGGAGGAAGGAATGATGTTCTCGAGGATACCGCGACCGCCGCGCCAGTCCTTGTTGGAAGGGCCGTCAACGGTTTTCTGCGTCGCAGTGGCAGCGTGTACGGTGGTCATCAGGCCGCGCTTGATACCGAAGTTGTCATGCAGCACCTTGGCGACCGGTGCCAGGCCGTTGGTGGTGCAGGAAGCTGCCGAGACGATCGCCTCGCCCTTGTAGGCCTCGTGATTGACGCCATAGACGAACATCGGCGTATCGTCCTTGGACGGCGCCGACTGCACAACCTTTCTGGCGCCCGCCGCGATATGCTTCTGGCAGGTTTCCTCGGTCAGGAAGAAGCCGGTGCATTCGACGACGACGTCGACACCGACATCGCCCCATTTCAGATTGGCCGGGTCCTTTTCCGCTGTCAGCCGAATACGCTTGCCATTGACCACCAGATGATCGCCATCGACGGCGACCTCGCCCTGGAAGCGTCCGTGCACGGAGTCATGCTTCAGCATGTAAGCCAGATAATCCGGCTCCAGCAGATCATTGATCGCCACCACCTCAATATTCGTGAAATCCTTGAACGCAGCACGGAAAGCCATGCGGCCGATACGCCCGAACCCGTTGATACCCACTCTGATTGCCATCTCAACTTCCTCTCTTCACAAACAAAAAGGGAGCCAGTTGACCGGCTCCCTTTCAGACACACTACTTCAAATTACAACACCGACTTGACGGTCTTCACGACGTTTTCAACGGTGAAGCCGAAGTGCTTCATCAGCACGCCGCCCGGTGCGGATTCGCCGAAGGTATCGATACCGACGACTGCACCTTCCAGGCCGACATACTTGCGCCAGAAGTCAGGATGCGCAGCTTCGACCGCAACGCGCTTGACGCCCGGGGTCAGCACGCTGTCGCGGTAAGCCTGATCCTGCGCATCGAACACGTTGGTGGACGGCATGGAAACCACGCGCACCTTGGTGCCGGCAGCGTTCAGCTCGGCAGCGGCCTTGACCGCCAGATCCAGCTCGGAACCGTTGGCGATGATAATGACATCGGCCTTGCCGGAGCAGTCGGAGAACACATAACCGCCCTTGCGGATGAGGTCGAAGTGCGCGGTGTCGTGCTTGATGCCCGGCAGATTCTGTCGGGACAGCACCAGGCTGGTCGGGCCGTCAGTCTTCTCGACTGCAGCTACCCAAGCCACGGCTGTTTCAGTGGCACTGCCCGGACGCCATACCGTCATGCGCGGGATATAGCGCAGGCCGGAGGTGTTCTCGACCGGCTGGTGGGTCGGGCCGTCTTCGCCCTGGCCGATGGAGTCGTGGGTCAGCACGTAGACCACGCGTTGCTTCATCAGCGCGGACATACGCATGCCGTTCTTCATGTAGTCGGAGAACATGTGGAAGGTACCACCGAACGGCAGCAGGCCGCCGTGCAGGGCCATGCCGTTCATGATGGCGGCCATGCCGAACTCGCGGACACCGTAGGAGATGTAGTTGCCGGGCTTCTTGCCGTCAACGTGCGTGAAGCTGCCGCAGCTGGTCAGGTTGGAACCGGTCAGGTCAGCGGAACCGCCGAGGAATTCCGGCAGGGTCGGTGCCAAGGCGCCGATGACGTTTTGCGAAGCCTTGCGGGAAGCGACGCCTTCAGCCTTTTCATTGGTCGCAGCGATCATGGCATCGGTCACCTGCTTCCAGTTGGCTGGCAGTTCACCGGCCATGCGGCGCTTGAATTCTGCAGCTTCTGCCGGGTAAGCCTTGGCATAAGCTTCGAACTTGGCGTTCCAGGCAGCTTCAGCAGCAGCGCCCTTGGCCTTGGCATCCCAGCCTTCGTAGACGTCGGCAGGAATGACGAACGGCTCGTGGTTCCAGCCGATGTTGGCGCGAGTAGCGGCCACTTCGTCTTCACCCAGCGCAGAACCGTGGCAGTCGTGGGAACCGGACTTGTTCGGAGAACCCTTGCCGATGACAGTCTTGCAGCAGATCAGGGAAGGCTTGTCGGTGACCTTCTTGGCTTCGTCGATCGCCTTCTGAATCGCGGCGGCGTCGTGGCCGTCGACGGATTGAACGTGCCAGCCGTAGGCGCGGAAGCGACCAGCGGTGTCATCGGTGTACCAGCCTTCGATGTGGCCGTCGATGGAGATGCCGTTGTCGTCCCAGAACGCAACCAGCTTGCCCAGGCCCCAGGTACCGGCCAGTGCACAGGCTTCGTGGGAAACGCCTTCCATCATGCAGCCGTCGCCGAGGAACACGTAGGTGTAGTGGTCGACGATGTCATGGCCGGGCTTGTTGAACTGGCTGGCCAGCAGCTTTTCAGCCATGGCGAAACCGACGCCGTTGGCGATACCCTGGCCCAGCGGACCGGTGGTGGTTTCAACGCCGGGAGCGTAGCTGTATTCCGGGTGACCTGCGCACTTGGAGTGCAGTTGACGGAAGGTCTTGATGTCGTCGATGGAGACATCGTAGCCGGTCAGGTGCAGCAGGGAGTAGATCAGCATGGAGCCGTGACCGTTGGACAGCACGAAACGGTCGCGGTTGGCCCATTGCGGGTTCTTGGGGTTGTGGCTCAGGTTGTGGTTCCACAGCACTTCGGCAATTTCTGCCATGCCCATGGGGGCGCCTGGGTGGCCAGAATTCGCCTTCTGGACCGCATCCATGGACAATGCACGGATGGCATTACATAAGTCGGTACGAGTTGCCATTTGAATCTCCCTCATCTTTCAAACCGGGTTTAATAGAGAAAAGGCAGGCTGCCGGCATGGTTGCCGGGCAGTCAGCCCCGCTCAAATTCTTGGATTTCCCCCTTCAGTACAGGATTACCGACCTTGATGCGCGGCCGCTATAGCATTGTTGTTGTAGGGGTATAGAGCGTAATTATTGCCTAGTTAACGATTTTCAGCAACTGGAGACGGGCAGCAAAAGGCCCGTCATATCCGGATCAAACCGCGTCTTCACGCCACTTGATGGAGCAACCGATCGAGGCGATCTGCTCGCGCGGACCCCGCCCGGTTTCTGCGATCTGCTTCATGGCCTTGAACAGGTCGCGCGTCGGGTTCGGGTTCGGTGTAAGCTCCCGCTTCTGGTCGTCGAAACGGCCGCGATACTGTAACTCCAGTTCGGCATTGAAGCCGAAGAAATCGGGCGTGCAGACTGCGCCGTAAGCCTTTGCCACTTCCTGCGTCTCATCCAGCACATAAGGGAAAGTGAAGTTGAACTCCTTCGCCATCGCCTGCATGTTCTCATAGGAATCTTCCGGATACTTGACCCAGTCGTTCGAGGAAATGGCGATGCTGTTGACGCCCAGCGTCTGCAACTCTCGCAGATCGGCCACCAGGCGCTCGCGGATGGCCTTCACATACGGACAGTGATTGCAGATGAACATGACCAGCGTGCCCTTGGGGCCGCGCACGTCCTGCAGCGACCACTGCCTGCCGTCGACGCCGAGCAGTTTGAAATCCGGCGCTTTCCAGCCGAAATCGCAGACCGGGGGATTAAGACTTGCCATCTGTAGAACTCCTTCCATTAGAATTGGGCTTCATTCTAACATTGCCGCCACGCCTGAAAACCCTGGCCACCGAACCATGCCACGATTCTACGCCCCCGAAAAACTCGCCCCCGGCGCTCACGTCAGGCTGCCTGACAACGCCGCCGTCCATGCCAGCCGCGCCCTGCGCATGAAAGTGGGAGACGCGGCCGTACTGTTCAACGGAGACGGCAACGATTACCCGTGCGAGCTTACCTTCATGAGCAAAAGTGAAGTCAGCGCCAGGGTCAAGGCCGTCAGCGTCAACCACAGCGAATCACCGCTGCATATCACGCTGATACAGGCCATCTCCTCCGGCGACCGCATGGACTTCACCATCCAGAAGGCGGTGGAACTGGGGGTCAACCGGATTCAGCCGGTCTCCAGCCAGCGCAGCGTGGTCAAGCTCAGCGGCGAACGTGCCGAGAAACGCCGCGAACACTGGCAGAACGTGGTCATTTCGGCCTGCGAACAATGCGGCCGCGCCGTCATCCCATCCGTCATGCCCACCCTGCCACTGCCGCAGTGGCTGGCACAGACGCAGACTGGCGCACTGAGGCTACTGCTCTCGCCCGATGCCGCACAGAACCTGAGCGACCTGCCCCGGCCAAGCGCTCCCATCCAACTCCTGATAGGCGCAGAAGGCGGGCTGACACAAGAGGAAGTCCGCCTCGCCACCGACCACGACTTCATCCCGATCCGGCTCGGCAAGCGCATCCTGCGCACCGAAACCGCTGCGCTGACCGCAATCGCATCACTGCAAACCCTGTGGGGCGACTTCAATTAATTGCAATATACGCAAATATATATAAAAATATGCTTTTAACGCATATTTAATGACACCATGACCATAGGAAACGCGATTCGCAAGCGGCGCAAGACACTGGGCCTGACCCTGCAGGCACTGGCCGAACAGGTCGAGACCGACAGCGGCAACCTGTCGCGCATGGAGCGCGGCCGCCAGGGCGTTTCCGAAACCATGTTGCGCAAGCTGTGCAGCGCGCTCGACTGCACGCCGGCATTCCTCTATTCGCAGGCGGAACCCTCCGTGGCGCCGGCTGCCCAGCCCACCACGCCGGCACCGCTCGGCCAGCCGCAGGAGTTTGTGCGCTGGTTCCGCTCCGCAGCCCCCTATATTCACGCCTTCGGCGGCCGCACCTTTGTCATCGCCTTCGGCGGAGAAGTGGTCGAGGATGGCCAGTTCGTCTCGCTCTCGCATGACCTCAACCTGCTCGCCAGTCTCGAAGTGCGGCTGGTGCTGGTGCACGGTTCGCGTCCCCAGATCGAAACGCGCCTAAAGAAGAACCGCATCGAAACCAGCATGGTCGATGGCCTGCGCGTCACCGACGACGAGGCCATGCAGGCGGTGAAGGAAGCCAACGGCGCGGTACGGGTGGAGATCGAGGCGCTGCTGTCCATGGGCCTGGTCAACTCGCCGATGGCCGGCTCAGACATCCGTGTCGCCAGCGGCAACTTCGTCACCGCCAAGCCGCTCGGCGTGCTCAACGGCGTCGACCTCAAGCACACCGGCGAGGTGCGCAAGGTGGACGCCGCCGGCATCCAGAAACGGCTGGACGACGGCGAACTGGTGCTGCTCTCGCCCATGGGCTACTCGCCGACCGGCGAAGTGTTCAACCTGACGCTGGAGGATGTCGCGGTCAATGCCGCCATCGCGCTGGACGCGGACAAGCTGATCTTCCTGATCGATACGCCGGGCGTGCACAACGTGCGCGGCGAACTCTTGCGCGAGATGACCGCGCACAAGGCGCGCAACCTGTTGCGCCACATCAAGGAAAAGGGCGATCAGAACATCACCGAAGACGAAAAGTACTACCTGCCCGCAGCCATCAAGGCGTCGGACAACGGCGTTGCCCGCACGCACTTGATCAGCCGCCATGTCGACGGCGCCATCCTGCAGGAGCTGTTCACGCACGACGGCATCGGCACCATGATCACCGAAGAACCGCTGGAGTCCATGCGTCAGGCTGAGATCAGCGACGTCGGCGGCATCCTGCAACTGATCGAACCGCTGGAGGCGGAGGGCGTACTGGTGCGGCGCGGCCGTGAACGGCTGGAAATGGAGATCAGCCATTTCCATGTCATGGAACACGACGGCCGCATCATCGCCTGCGCCGCGCTTTATCCCTTCATGCCGGAGAAGACCGCGGAACTGGCCTGCATGGCGGTGCACCCGAGTTTCCGCCGCGGCGGCCGCGGTGACCGCCTGCTGAAATATTGCGAGGAGGAAGCGCGCGACGCCGGCCTGAAGTCGATTTTCGTGCTCACCACGCGCACCGAACACTGGTTTCTGGAACGCGGGTTCGTCGAACAGGATGTCGGCAGCCTGCCGCGGCAAAAGCAGAACCTTTACAACCTACAGCGCCGCTCCAAAGTGTTCTGGAAAAAAGTCTAGCGATACCGGCTAAACACCTG
>JAVEWT010000091.1:0-7029 GCA_034004425.1 Methylophilaceae bacterium | reverse complement strand
CGCACAGTTGCGCCATCTGGTCCAGCGGTGCGTTGGCGCGGCCGCTGTACATCGCCAGCACATCCATCAAGTCCAGATGCCGCATGTGGTAGCGGCTGATGTAGTTGTTCCATTTGAAATCGCGGTCGTCATCGCCCATGTCCCAGTAGCGCGGCGCCTGGATGCCGTGAATCATGGCGCGGTAATGCAGCACCGGCAGGTCGAAGCCGCTGCCGTTCCATGACACGATGTTGGGGGTGTATTTCTCGATGCCGTCGAAGAAGCGCTGGATGATCTCCTGCTCGGGCGCATCCGGCGCGCCCAGTGTCCAGACACGGAAGCTGTCGCCCTCACGCAGGGCGCAGGAGATGGCGACGACACGGTGCTGATGATGCGGCAGGAACTCGCTGCCGTTCTGCTGACGGCGTTTGTGGAAGGCGATGTTGGCAACATCTTCCGGGCTGGTTTCCGGCGGCAGGTCGAGCAGCTTTTTCAGGCCGTCGGTGTCGGGGATGGTTTCGATGTCGAAAACGAGGGTTGGGGTCATTTATTTTTAGCCACAGAGGTCACAGAGAACACAGAGAAAACCCTTTCAGATTCTTGTTATTCATCCTTGAAAATAGTCCCCCACATTTCATGGTTCTTGAACAAAAATTACAAGGAAATTCGTTTGATGCCATCTACCAATCGTAGCTCACCGAAGTTGATGAGTAGGCCTCTTTTTAATCCTGTTGCCCTCAAATAGGACAACAATTGCGCTTTGGCCACCTCCGGCAGCTTGCTCAGCGATTTCAGTTCGACGACCACTTCACCTTGCACCAGCAAATCCAGACGCTGACCTTCGATTTTCAGGTTTTTGTAAACAACATCAACTGCAATTTGCCTTTGATGCTGAATACCTCTAAGGCTGAATTCGTGACACAAGGCCGTTTCATAGACCGATTCCAGCAACCCCGGCCCGAGAACACGATGCACTTCAATCGCCGCTCCAATAATCGCGTCTGTGATTTCATCTGCCATGCATTAATTATTTTCCGGGTTTTCTCTGTGCCCTCTGTGTTCTCTGTGGCTAAAGCGTTACTTCTGTGCCCAGCCGGAAGCCGATTGATACCACCACCCCTTTTGCGCTTTCTCTACCCAGCGCTGCGCGAAAGTGTTGCGGATGTCGGATTCCCACTGCGGGTTCTGGTTGGCGACGGCGATCTCCTTGTAGAGCGCGTTGCGGTCCTTATTCTCGGCGGCGACCAGCGCGTTGACGGATTGACGATCCTTGAGCGGGACGGCGGTCGCATCGCGCACGGCAACCAGGCCATCACGGGTCAGGCCGACCGCGCCGCTGGCGTAGTGCGGTGCCAGTTGGCTATGACGCGCCTGCATGCTGCTCTTGATGGCGGCGATGGCCGGCGTGTTGATTTCGAGATCGGCAGCCATGGCGGCGGGTTGCATGAAGAAGAAGCTAAGCGCAAAGAATACGGACAAGAATAATCTGTTCATGATGGTTCCTTATTTGGTTTCTGACTCAGTTTCGGCTGGCGCTGACGTACCATTTCTTTCCTTCACCTGCCAGACTTCGTCGATCAGTCTGTCCGCGGCCTTTTCTGCGGCGGCTGCCGGAAAGTAGATATTGATGGTGACACAGGCGCTCAGAACCGAGGCCAGGGATAATGCCAACAGTGTGGCAGGTAGATGTCGTTTCATGATGTTTTTCCTGTTCGCGGTTTCAATCGATAATCGGCTTGCTATTGCCTGCCGTCACGCGCTTCAGGCGTTCCAGCAGCTCACCCCAGCTCACGTTCCGATTGTAACCCAGTACCGTGATGGACGGCACGCCACTCCCCTTAACGATGACGTAGGCATCGCCCGTTGACTCGATGCCGTCCATGGTGCAGTGATCGCCGCGCAGTTTGCAGCTCAGCCCAAGTTTGGCATAGTTGAACTGGTCAAAGAAGCGCAGGAAGCTGCGCTGGATAGCTGCCGCCGCACTGGCGCCGCCGAGCGAGGAAATGTTCTCCACCGCGCGTTGCGAGATCTTCTTCGGATACTTGCCGGGACTGCTGTAAAGCGCCGCATCGAAATTGACCGGTTTCCAGTTCGCCAGCCGCAGGTTGGTGACGTCGCCGTCCAGCTTGCCTTCGATGGCACCAAAGGAGAAAGTGCGCGTCAGCGTGCCGAGGTCCAGGTTGCGCATGTGGATGTCGGCGTTGAGGCGCGGCGCGATACCTAGCGGCGTGCGCATGGTCAGCTTGCTGACGTCTATGGTGCCGTCGAACAGCTTGAAGCGCAGGTCGCCCTCCGTCATCAGCACGCCCTGGCTGTAGGTCACCAGCGGGATGCTGGCAGAAACCTTGCCCTGCATGGTCGGCCACGACAGCGCATGGCTGAGATCGGTCATGCTGATGGGTACGACTTCTGCCCGCAAATGCCAGTGCCAGCCCTTGTCGACCCAGACTGCCGAAACATCGCGCAGATTGAGCCCGCCGTCCAGTAGCGGCAGGTCGATCTCCGGCGCGGTCAGCGAATAGCGATTGAGCGCGGCCTTGATGTCGGTTCTGCCCAGCGGCAGCTTGAGCAGGTGGCCGCCTTCATAGGCGAGCCGCACAGGTTGGGCCTGATCGTAATCCCACGGCAGATCGGCGTTCAGCTTGTAGAGACCGAAGCGGCCGTTCTTGTCTTCCACATCCACCTGTTGCAGGTTGAGATGCCCTGCGCGCACTTCGCCGTCGCGCATGGTCAGCTTGAGGTCGCCCGTTCCGGCGATTTCCAGTTGGCTTAAAGCGGTCTTCTCCAGCAAGGGTTTCAATATCAGCGGATAGAACGTTTCCAGATTCACCGTGCCGGTCGTCACCTGCAGATTGCGGATACGGCTGCCGGCGCGCCAGATCTCGGCACTGGCTTCAGCCGAGCCGACATCCTGCAGCGTCAGCCTTGCCTCCTGCACCTTGATCAGTTCCGCATCCAATATTCCCTTGCCCCTCAGCTGATGGCTGCCCGGCCGCGAGTTGTTCATTGCGATATAGAACGGCTGCCAGAACACTTCGCCGCCCGACCAGTCGAGCTCGAATTGCCAGTTCCAGCCCTGCTTATATTGACTGGCCTTGATCTGGCTGGCCTTGAACTTGAGTTTTGCGCTGACGTTCTCACCCGCATGCAAACCGGCAGCGTCGCTGAAGCTGGCTTTCTGCACTCCAAGTTGCGCGTCGATCTGCTGCATGCCTTTCACCGCTTGCGTGTCGACCCGCATCGAGAACGGCAAGCTGATCATGCCCGCCGCAAGCTTGCCGGTGTCGCACTGCCAGCTGCCCTTTTTCGGGTTCAGCAGTCTGGCGCAGTTGAGGCTGGCATCCGTCCATTCCCGCTCGGGTGACTGCCGGTACTGGCTCTTGAGATTGACGGCGGAGGTCTCCAGGTTTAGGTCGAGCCTGGCATTGCGCAGTTCGCCTTGCGCTGCCTCGATTTTTTCCGCCTCGATACTGATATGGCTGACGGCGAAGGCCGGCAGAGAAAACAAAGCCAACCCCAACAGCAGGGCTGGCTTTTGCAGGTTGAACAATGTTCGAGGCTTGCTCACATCAGGAAGGGAACACCCCTGTGGACAGATAGCGGTCGCCGCGGTCGCAAACGATGGAAACGATGACTGCGTTCTCTACCTTCTTGGAAAGCTGTAGCGCGGCATACAGTGCACCGCCGGACGAGATACCGGCAAAGATGCCCTCTTCCGCCGCCAGCCGTCGTGTCATCTTTTCGGCGTTGGCCTGATTCACGTAGATCAGCTCGTCCACACGCGATTTGTCATAGATCTTCGGCAAATATTCCTCGGGCCATTTGCGGATGCCCGGAATCTGCGAACCTTCTTCCGGCTGCACACCGATGATTTTAATATCCGGGTTCTGTTCTTTCAGATAGCGCGAGGTGCCCATGATGGTGCCGGTGGTGCCCATGCTGGAGACGAAATGCGTCACCTTGCCTTCGGTATCGCGCCATATCTCGGGGCCGGTGCCTTCGTAATGCGCCTGCGGGTTATCCATGTTGCCGAACTGGTCGAGCACGATGCCCTCGCCTTCGGCCTGCAGTTTCAACGCCACATCGCGCGCCAGCTCCATGCTGCCGTCCTTCGGTGTCAGCACCAGCTCGGCACCGAAGGCCTTCATGGTCTGGCGGCGCTCTATGCTCTGGTTCTCCGGCATCACCAGCACCATCTTGTAGCCGCGCATGGCAGCGGCCATCGCCAGCGCGATGCCGGTATTGCCGGAAGTGGCCTCGATCAGCGTGTCGCCGGGCTGGATGTCGCCGCGCTCTTCCGCGCGCTTGATCATGGATAGCGCCGGCCTGTCCTTGACCGAACCGGCCGGGTTGTTGCCCTCCAGCTTCACGAGGATGGTATTGCTGGTCTTGCCGGGAATGCGCTGCAATTTAACCAGCGGGGTGTTGCCGACAAAATCTTCCAGAGTCTTGTACATGTCGTGTTCTTTGATTGTTTACTTCTTCAGGAAAGCCAGCCAGACCGCATAGACCGCGAGGCCGATGAAGGCGACCAGGGATAGTTGCGGGATAGTCAGACCGAACATGGTCCAGTCCATCGCCGAACATTCGCCCGTGCCCTTGAACACCAAGTCCAGCGCCTTTTTCAGCGGGAAGGTCTCGAAGATGTAATCGAAACCGGCGCCGCATTCGGCCATCACCTTTTCCGGGTTGGCCTGTATCCAGATGTGCCGCAGCGCGATGCCGATACCGGTAACAGCCGCCGCGAAATGCAGGACGCCGTAGATCTTGCGCCCGGTATTGCCCGGGTTATGCAGTGCGGAAAGCAGAAAGAAACCGCCCATCACCAGAAAAGCGATGCGCTGGAAGATGCACAGCGGACAGGGATCGAGGTTGTAGCGCTGCTGGATGTAGAGGCCGTAGGCGACGAAACCGAAACTGGCCAGAAAACCGATGAAATAACCGGTACGGCCGCCGAAGAAATTACGTAGACACTGGGATGGCATAGGGCACACTCGACTATATAATGAGGCAATTGTAACGGATTCGACTCATGGCAGACACCCCGCAAGCCAACCCGCAGACACCCCGCGTACTCAGCGTCAGCGAACTCAACCGCATGGCCCGCGACGTGCTCGAACGCAGTTTCCCGCTGTTCTGGGTCAGCGGCGAGATATCCAACATGACCCGCGCCGCCTCCGGCCACTGGTATTTCTCGCTGAAGGACAGCGGCGCGCAGGTGCGCTGCGTCATGTTCCGAGGCCGCAACAGCTATCTGGACTGGGTACCGAAGGAAGGCGACAAGGTAGAAGCGCGCGCCACAGTCACGCTGTACGAGGCACGCGGCGATTTCCAGCTCACCATCGAATTTCTGCAGCGGGCCGGCTTGGGTGCATTGTTCGAAGCCTTCGAGAAGCTCAAGCAGAAACTGCAGGCAGAAGGCCTGTTCGACGAAACACGCAAACGGCCGATTCCCGCTTTTCCGCGTCAGATCGGCATCGTCACCTCGGCCGACGCCGCAGCGCTGCATGATGTCCTCACCACACTGCGGCGACGCATGCCCGGCATCCCAGTCGTCATCTACCCAACGCCGGTGCAGGGCAAGGGCGTCGCCAGCCTGATCGCCGCCGCCATCGAAACCGCCAGCCAGCGCGCCGAATGCGATGTGCTGATCGTCTGCCGGGGCGGTGGCAGCATTGAGGACTTGTGGCAGTTCAACGAGGAAATCGTCGCGCGTGCCATCGTCAATTGCAGCATTCCGGTCATCAGCGGTGTCGGCCACGAAACCGATTTCACCATCACCGACTTCGCCGCCGACCGTCGCGCGCCGACGCCGACCGCCGCCGCAGAATTGGCCTCGCCGAACCGCGAAGCCCTGCTCAACACCCTGATGCAACAGCAGCAAAGCCTGCAACGCAGCATGACTTTCAAGCTCAACCGCTACATGCAGCAACTGGATTTTCTTGCGCGCCGCCTGCTCTCGCCGGCGCAACAGTTGGCTCACAAGCAGGAGAACCTGGCACAACTCAGCACTCGCCTGCAAAACACCATGCAACAATTACTGGGACGGCAACAGGAAAAACTGTTGCGCCTCTCGCTCAACCTGCAGCACCTGAACCCCAACGCCGTGCTGAACCGGGGCTACGCCCTGGTGCAGACCCGCGATGGCGCAATCGTGCGTGCAAGCGGCCAGATCAAGGCGGGAGACTCAGTCAATCTCCGGTTTGCCGAAGGCTCCGCCGAGGCCGAGATCCGTTCAACGGCAAACCCGGACTGAACAACTTTGGCTGGAGGCCGATGAAACCGCGCATCGCCAGCTTTGCCCCCGTCGCCCGGACGTCGGCCAGCATCCTGATTCTGGGCAGCATACCCGGCGCTGCCTCGCTCGCCGCCGATCAGTATTACGCCCATCCGCGCAACGCTTTCTGGCCCATCATGGGAGAGTTTCTGGGTTTCACGCCGGACGCGCCCTATGCGGAGCGACTGATGGCCCTGCAACAGGCCGGCATCGCACTGTGGGACGTGCTGCACAGCTGTCATCGTCAAGGCAGTTTGGATACAGCCATCGAGCGCGACTCGATCGAAGTGAATGATTTTGAAAGGTTCTTTGCCGACCACCCGAATATCCGGCTGGTCTGCTTCAACGGCGGCACGGCGGAGCGCAGTTACCGGCAACATGTGTTGCGGCAAGACGCCCCTGCCGCATTGCGCTACGTGCGCCTGCCTTCCACCAGCCCGGCGCACGCAGCGTTGTCATTGACACAGAAAATGGAAATCTGGCGTGCGGCACTGATGCCGCAGCATCCAGTCACTGAGCAAGGTGCATAGACCAGACGTCAAACGCCAGAATCTTCAAGCTGACGCCGTTCAGGCGGCTGAGTGCTGCTGCTCCGACTCCTGCTCGACGTCCCAGTCCGGAAAAACCAGTTCGGCCGGATGACACCTGAGCGCTCGCGCCAGCACCTTGGCGCGCTCGACGCCGATATTGACGCGGCCATGCTCGATAGCCGAAATGGTGCCCTGGGGAATACCGGTAATGTGCGCCAGCTGATGCTGGCTCAGTTTGCGCCA
>JAVEWT010000090.1:0-7149 GCA_034004425.1 Methylophilaceae bacterium | reverse complement strand
CTTTAAGCTTGGGAGCAAATCCAAGGAGGTCTGGTCATGCTGGTTCAACCGATTGAAATATCGCGACAAAAGACGGACGGTTTTGCCCTGTTCAATCTGGGCTTCCGTCCGTTCTTTCTTGGCGCCGCCATCTTCGCGCTGCTGTCGATGACGGTCTGGATCGCGCATTATGCCCTTGCCATGCCGCTGACCATCTCAGCCATCAACCCCATGCAGTGGCACGCGCACGAAATGCTCTACGGCTACGGCCTCGCCGTCATCGCCGGCTTTCTGTTGACGGCTGTCAAAAACTGGACCGGCGTGCAGACCGTGCATGGCAAGGCGCTGTTCGCCCTGTTCGCAGTCTGGGCGCTGGCACGGCTGCTGATGCTGGCCGGCACCGAATTCATCGCCATCGCCGCCGTGCTCGACCTGCTGTTCGGCCTGCTGCTGATGGCGGCGGTCGCCCACCCCATCATCAAGGTGCGGCAGTGGCAGCAACTCGCCGTCCTCACCAAACTCGTCATCATCGTCGCCGGCAACGGGCTGTTCTATCTCGGCGCGCTCGGCTATGCGGAGAACGTCGTCCACCTCTCGCTCTATGGCGCGCTCTATCTCATCATCAGCCTGATCATGCTGATCGGCCGGCGCGTCATCCCGTTCTTCATCGAGCGCGGCGTGGAAGAGAAAATCAAGCTGCCTCAATACCGCTGGCTCGACATCGGCATCCTGCTGCTGTTCCTGCTGTTCTTCATCAACGAACTGTTCATCGCCCGTGCCGAATTCACGCTACTGTCGGCCGGCCTGTTGTTCCTCCTCAACGGCCTGCGCCTATACAACTGGCATACGCCGGGCATCTGGCGCGCACCGCTGCTGTGGGGTCTCTACGTCTCGTCGTGGCTGATCAACGCCGGCTTCCTGCTGATGGCGCTGCAATACTGGCTGCCGATCTCCGGCATCCTCACCGTGCATCTGTTCACCATCGGCGGCATCGGCCTCATGACCCTTTCCATGATGTCGCGCGTGGCCCTCGGCCAC
The DNA here is from genome assembly GCA_034004425.1 of Methylophilaceae bacterium. Lineage (GTDB taxonomy): Bacteria > Pseudomonadota > Gammaproteobacteria > Burkholderiales > Methylophilaceae > UBA6140. The sequence goes on along the minus strand of JAVEWT010000090.1, from coordinate 6,132 downwards.
AGCGGCCGCAATATCCGCCAGCCGCCGCTACTGGTCGGCTATGCGCTCGGCTTGCTGGTGCTGAGCGCGTTGTTCCGCATCGGCCTGCCACTGCTCGACATGAGCCATTACCATTGGTGGATCATCGCCTCCTACCTGTGCTGGATGGCGGCCTTCGCGCTGTTCGTGCTGGTCTATGCGCCGATACTGAGCCGGCCGCGCCCCGACGGTCAACCTGGGTAAATTCGACCCGAACGCAGGGATGGTGGCGGGTGCAGTCCGGACCCCGATAGGCTATGATAGGCAGCTTCTCCATCCACTTTTTTAGAGTCTAGACATGGCACGTACCGTTCATTGCATCAAACTGGGTCACGAGGCAGAAGGCCTTGATTTTCCACCGTATCCGGGCGAACTCGGCAAGCGCATCTTTGAAAACGTCTCCAAGGAAGCCTGGTCCGGCTGGCTCAAGCACCAGACCATGCTGGTCAACGAAAACCGGTTGAGCCTGGCCGATCCGCAGGCGCGCAAATATCTGGCGCAGCAGACCGAAGCCTATTTCTTCGGTGCCGGCGCCGACACGGCATCGGGCTACGTACCGCCGAAAAACTGAAGCGACATCCGGCTGTCACAATCGTCATCACCTTGTCACACAAGCCACCTACACTGAGGTTTTGAATTGCGATCAGTCAAATTGAATCCGGAATACTTCTTCAACCGCGAGCTCGGCATCCTCGCCTTCAACCGCCGCGTGCTGGCCCAGGCCGAGGACGAGCGCGTACCGCTGCTGGAACGCCTCAAATTCCTCTGCATCTTCAGCAGCAATATGGATGAGTTCTTTGAAGTGCGGGTGGCCGGACTCAAGGAACAGATCCGCTTCAACGACACGACGAGCGGGCCGGACGGCATGCGGCCGAAACAAGTCTTTGCCAGCGTCAGCGCGGAAGCGCATGCGCTGGTCGAACACCAGTACAACATCCTCAATGAAGTCGTCCTGCCTCGGCTGGAGCAGGAAGACATCAAGTTCCTGCGCCGCACGCAATGGAATGCGACGCAGGCGGAATGGATACGGGAGTATTTTTTCCGCGAGCTGATGCCCATCCTGACGCCCATAGGACTCGATCCGGCCCACCCGTTCCCGCGCGTGCTGAACAAGAGCCTGAACTTCGCCGTGGAACTGGAAGGCAAGGACGCCTTCGGCCGCAACTCCGGCGTGGCGGTGGTGCAGGCGCCACGCGCCTTGCCGCGCGTCATCCGGCTGCCGTCCGAGATCGCCGGCTGCGAATACGGCTTCATCTTCCTCTCCTCCATCCTGCACGCCCATGTCGGCGAGTTGTTCTCCGGCATGCAGGTGAAGGGCTGCTACCAGTTCCGCGTCACGCGCGACAGCGACCTGACGGTGGACGACGAGGACGTCAAGGATTTGCGCATCGCCCTGCAGGGGGAACTCAGCCACCGCCAGTACGGCGAGGCAGTGCGACTCGAAGTGGCGGACAACTGCCCGGACGAGATGTCGTCCTTCCTGCTCGGCCAGTTCGGCCTGACCCAGGACGACCTTTATCGGGTCAACGGTCTGGTCAACCTGGTGCGCCTGATGCAGATCCCGGACTCGGTAGACCGGCCGGATCTCAAGTTCAGACCGTACACGGCGAGCATGCCGCGCGAACTGAGCAAGGACGCCGACCTGTTCAAGGCCATCCACAAGGCCGACATCCTGCTGCACCACCCGTTCCAGTCATTCAACCCGGTGATCGAATTCATCAAGCAGGCGGCGGAAGACCCTCATGTGCTGGCGATCAAGCAGACCTTCTACCGCACCAGCGCCGATTCGACCCTGATGCAGTCGCTGATCGACGCGGCGCGACGCGGCAAGGAAGTGACAGTGGTGGTGGAACTGATGGCGCGTTTCGACGAGGAGGCCAACATCAACTGGGCAGCCAAGCTGGAAAAAGCCGGCGCCCACGTGGTCTACGGCGTGGTCGGCCACAAGACGCACGCCAAGATGGCCATGGTGGTGCGACGCGAGGACGGCAAGCTGAAACGCTATGTGCACCTCTCCACCGGCAACTATCACCAGCGCACTGCGCGCCTTTATACCGATTTCGGCCTCATGACCTGCCACGAGGAGATCTGTGCCGACGTCAACGACGTCTTCGCCCAGCTCACCGGACTCGGCAAGGCCAGCAAACTGAAGCACCTGTGGCAGTCTCCCTTCACGCTGCACAGTAAATTAATCAAGGCGATCCAGCACGAAACAGAACAGGCGAAGGCCGGCAAGAAAGCCCGCATCATCGCCAAGATGAACGCGCTGCTCGACCCCGACGTCATCCGCGCCCTATATGACGCATCAGGCGCCGGCGTCAAGATCGAGCTCATCGTGCGCGGCGTCTGCGCCCTGCGGCCGGGAATTCCCGGCGTCTCGGAAAACATCACGGTACGCTCCATCGTCGGCCGTTTTCTGGAGCATACCCGCATCTTCTACTTCTACAACGAGGGCAAGGAAGATGTGTACATGGCCAGTGCCGACTGGATGTACCGCAACTTCTTCCGCCGTATCGAAGTCTGCTTTCCGCTGCTTGACAGCAAGGTAAGGAGGCGTGTCATCAAGGAAGGTCTGGAGCCTTATCTGAAGGACAACCTGAATGCCTGGGAGATGCTGCCGGATGCCACCTATCGCCGCCGTAGCGTGCGTCGCGGTTATGAGTTTGCTGCACAGCAGCAATTGATGATCGAACTGGGTCAGGGCCCGGCGGAGCTATAGGCCGCTCAGCGCGAAAGCTGACTCAACGTCAGCCTGACGTCTACTTCCTGCCAATAAGCCACTTCACTCTGCAGGGCAGATTCCGTCAGCGGATTATGTGCCAGCCATTCGTCCGGCACCCGCAGGTCGAAGCCACCCTTGTCGCGGGACAACGCCAGTTTCGGCACATCGTCGTCCAGCCGGTTGCGGTTGAACAGGATGCTCAAGCGCAATATCAGCAACAACAGACAACGGTCGTCCGTGAACGCCGGCAGCTGTAGTTTGACCAGGCTGCGGCGCTGACCGCGCACCAGCAGGCCGAGCGTATGCTGTTCCATCATGGAGAAGCCGGGCATGTCGGCGTTTTCGACGATGTAGGCCGAATGCTTGTGATAGCCGCTGTGCGCGATGGAAATGCCGATCTCGTGCAGCCGCGCTGCCCACCCGAGATATTGCTCCGCCGTCTCCAGGCTCATCTGCAAGCGGTCGGCCACTTGATGCAGCATCTCGAGAGCCAACACCTCGACCCGGCGCGCCTGCGCATGATCGACGTTGTAATGCCGCATGAAGTTCTGCACCGTTGCCGCCCGGATGTCGTGATGCTGCATGCGGCCCAGCATCTCGTACAGCACCCCTTCGCGCAGTGCGGTGCCGACCGCGGTCATGCGTTCGATCTCGAGTTCGTCGAAGGCCGCCAGCATGATGCACAAACCGCCGGGCATGACCGCGGCACGCTCGCTGCTCAAACCCTCGATGCGCAGTTTTCTCGTATCCCGCGCCTTCAGCATCGCCTCACGCATCGCCTGCAGGCCGTCGCGCGTGATAGGCCCATCGCTCCATCGATTGAGCAGCATGATTTCGCCCAGCGAACGTGCTGTACCAGAAGAACCCACGGCCTCGGTCCAGCCCGTCTGCAGATAGCGAGAGCGGATGGCGCGGATCTCGCCGGCGGCCGCCAGTTGTGCCAGACGCAAGGCGTCCTCGGTAATCCGGCCATCGGGAAAATAGCGTCGGCTAAAACTGACACAGCCCATGTACAGGCTTTCCATCTCGATCGGTTCCAACCCCTCGCCGATGATGAACTCGGTCGAACCACCGCCGATATCGATGACCAGCCGCTTGTAATCAACGGCCGGCAGGCTGTGACTGACGCCTACAAAGATCATGCGTGCTTCTTCGCGGCCGGCGATGACCTCGATCGGGCAGCCGAGCGCGGACTGCGCCTGCGCCAGCAGTTCGGCGGAATTCTTGGCGACGCGGAAAGTGTTGGTGGCGACTGCCCGGATGGCATCCTGCGGCAATCCGCGCAGACGCTCGCTGAAGCGCTTGAGACAGTCGATGGCGCGCTGCTGCGCGACGGGGTCGAGATAGTTGTTCTTGTCGAGGCCGGCGCCGAGGCGCACGACCTCGCGCAACGAATCGTGAAAGATCAGGCGCCCGTCAACAACGCGCGCCAGTTGCAACCTGAAGCTGTTGGAACCGAGATCCACAGCGGCGATTTCAGAATAAGGCGGCTCTTTCGTAATCAATTGCCGCCTTGCCCGGGAGATGGGTTCCGTTGATCCATGCTAGCGCGTCTCGCGTTCCATCTCCTCGACGGAGGTATGGCGCACGTCCTTGCCCTTGACCATATAAATGACGTACTCGGCAATATTCTTGGCGTGGTCGCCGATGCGCTCGATAGCCTTGGCCACGAACAGCACTTCCAGCGACATGGAAATGGTACGCGGGTCTTCCAGCATGAAGGTGATGAGCTGGCGCATGGCGACGCGAAACTGTTCGTCCACCTGCTCGTCCTGACGTGCGACCTCGACCGTCTTGCTCACATCGAGGCGCGCGAACGCATCGAGCGAGGTGCGCAGCATGTCGCGCACCAGGCCGACCATGGTCTTGATCTCAGCAAAGCGCGGCGTGAACATGCGGTCGGACTCGTAGATCTTCTCGGCGACACGGGCGATCTTGGTCGCCTCGTCTCCGATTCGCTCCAGATCGGTGATGGTCTTGACGACCATCATGATCATGCGCAGATCGCCAGCTGCCGGTTGCCGGCGCGCGATGATGTGACTGCACTCCTCGTCGACCTGCACTTCCAGTGCATTGACGCGGTGATCGTTGCGAATCACGCTTTGCGCTAGCGTCAGATCGGCGTTCACCAGCGCTTCGAGGGCATTGACGATCTGCTGCTCGACCAGTCCGCCCATTTCCAGAACGCCAGCGCGCACAGATTCCAGTTCCGCATCGTACTGCTTGGAGGTATGTTCAAATTGCATGGTAATCCCTTAAGTTAGGCTACAGATTTGCGAACCCTGTAGCCTAACGGCCTTTCATGACAATTTTATGTCAATTCGTGCCCGAATGCGGACAATCTGCCGTCTGCTGCAATTATTTGCTGAACGTCTTGACGCCGTTCGCGGTCGCCAGCAGCAACACATTGGCCGGGCGTGCGGCAAACAGCCCGTTGGTGACGACACCGACGATCTGATTGATCTGCGCTTCCATCTCGACCGGATTCATGATGGTCAAGCCGTGCACATCCAGAATCACGTTACCGTTGTCGGTGGTGAAATCGCGCAGCACCGGCTGACCGCCAAGCTTGACCAGTTCGCGGGCGACATGACTGCGCGCCATCGGCAACACTTCCACCGGCAACGGGAATTTGCCCAGCACCGGCACCAGCTTGGTTTCGTCGCAGATGCAGATGAAGCGCTTGGCGCAGGCGGCCACGATCTTCTCGCGCGTCAGCGCGCCGCCGCCACCTTTCAGCATGTGCATGTTCTCGGTGATCTCGTCGGCGCCGTCGACATAGATCTCCATGCCATCGACACTGTTGAGGTCGAACACTTCGATTCCGTGATCGCGCAGACGCTTGGCGGTAGCTTCGGAACTGGCAACGGCGCCGTCGATCTTGTGCTTTACCTTGGCCAGTTCATCGATGAAGAAGTTCGCGGTCGAGCCGGTGCCGACACCGATGATGCCGTCCTTGACGTATTCCACTGCCGCCTTGGCCACCTGTTGTTTCAATTCGTCCTGTGTTGCCATTTACTTTTATCCTTCTGTTTTCTTTATAATTCAGGTCTTAATCCAACCTTGAATGATACACCGCAGCCTGCATATTGAAAAACAGCTGCGCTCGCCGATGAAAAACACCTATTTCGAAAAGATCAAGAACGCGCGCGTCTACGATGTCGCGGAAAAAACCCCGCTGGAATACCAGCCCATCCTGTCGGCGCGGCTGAATAACCGCGTGCTGCTCAAGCGCGAGGACACCCAACCGGTGTTCTCCTTCAAGCTGCGCGGCGCCTACAACAAAATGATCAACCTGTCGCAGCAAGCCCGCGACCGCGGCGTGATCGCAGCCTCGGCCGGCAACCATGCGCAGGGCGTCGCATTGGCGGCAAAAAAGCTCGGCTGCCGCG
>JAVEWT010000089.1:0-7210 GCA_034004425.1 Methylophilaceae bacterium | reverse complement strand
TTCCGGAATCTGAGGGCTGCCAACCATTGCGTCTAAACTCCCTGGTCTTGCGATATATCTGCCGCTAATCTGGCAGCATGTTGAATAAACGGGCCGATGCCGGATGATTGAGTTCGTCCGGCAGGGCATTGCTTACATGTAAGGCTTGCCAATCTTCACGCCTGTCGATGCCTGCATTCTTGTCGAACAAAGTTGTCATCGGACAACCGTCATCAGGGCTTGTCTGCGACCACCTGATAATCCCAATCCCGGACATCCTGAATGATGGTCTCGATATCGTCTTCCGGCACGCTCATGATGTGCAGTGCGGCGGCACCGAGTCGCAGGCTGGCTTCGATGATTTCCGGATGCGCCTGCAAGGCGCCGGCTTCCAGCAGTCTCGAACTTTCCTCAAGATCCTTTGCACGCGCAATCACCGGTACTTGTGGATACAGCTTCTTCAATAGTCTCACCGCCTGTGCGGCAGCATCCGGATCGTCAATCGCCATCACCACCAAAGCCGCACGTTCTGCATGTACGGTGTTCAGCAGTTCCGCATCCGAGATATCGCCGTACAACACACGATGACCGTTGGCCTTGGCAACTGCAACACGCTTGGGGTCGGTCTCCAACACGATGAAATCGATCCCGGAATGCTGCAGCAACACGGCTATCGTATGTCCCACCCGGCCATAACCGGCGATGAGGACTTCCTGCTCCGGCTTTTTCAATTCATCAACGACTGCGCTGGAAGCAGCCCCCTCGTTGCCACGAAACAGCATGGCAGTAATCTGCTTGTTGAAGCGGATGAGGAAAGCGCCAAGAATCATGGAGAACAGAATCGAGAGCAGTGCCATCTGCCCCAGTGCTTCATCGATCACGTTCGCCTGTAGCGCGATCGCCAACAAGGCAAAGCCGAATTCGCCGCCTACCGACAATATCAGACCGGTACGCACCGAGGTCATGGTGGTGATGCCGCTGGCCCTGACCATCAGGCTGACCATGACCGCCTTGCTGACCAGCATGATCGCTGCACCGATCAGGCCGTAATGCCAGTAATCGACCAAGGCTAGCGGGTTGAACATCATACCGATACCGATGAAGAACAGACCCAGCAGCACATCGCGGAACGGCCGGATGCTCGACTCCACTTGCACGCGGAACTCGGTCTCACCCAGCATCATGCCGACCAGAAACGCGCCGAAAGCCAGCGACAAGCCGAGACTACTGGTACTCCAGGCCGCCATCAGCGCCACCAGCAACACGGTCAGCGTGAACAGTTCCGGCGAACGACGCTGCGTGACCAAATGGAACAACGGCCGCAGCAACCAGCGGCCGGCGAAAAATACCAGGGCGAAGGCGAGCACCGCCTTGGCAAGTACCATCGCCAGTTCGCCCGCCAGCTGATTGGCCGCGATACCGGCGCCGAGCACCGGGATGATGACCAGGAAAGGCACCGCCGTCACATCCTGAAAAATGGACATGGCCAGCCCCAACCTGCCGTGCTGGCTGTTCTCCTCCCCCTGCTCGGTCAGCAGGCTGGCGATGATGGTACTAGAGGATTGCGCGAATACCGCGCCGATGACAAAAGCCATGACAGGACTCCAGCCCGCCAGCCAGAGCAAAATCGCAACGACGATGGTGGTCAGGATGACCTGCGCCGTTCCAAGTCCCAGAACCTGATGACGCAAGGCGTGCAACTGCGGCAAGGAGTAATTCAGACCGATGGCAAACAGCAGGAACACCACACCGAACTCGGCCAGCGCATTGAAATCCGGCAGGTTGATATTGCCCCCAAAGGCATGGGGGCCAAGAACGATGCCCACCAGCAGATAGCCGAGGCTGGTCGGGATATGCAGGCGCTGGAAAGCAACGATGACCGCCACCGTCGTTCCCAGCAACATCAGGATATGTGCAAGTTGCTCAAGCATTGGTCCAAAGATTCCGAAACGATATTCACATCATTCGGACATCAGCTTGGCTGAATGATTGCGAGCCCACCCATATATGGTTGCAAGGCTGCCGGAATCTTCACACTGCCATCCGCCTGCTGATGGTTCTCCAGTATCGCCACCAGCGTGCGGCCGACGGCGAGGCCGGACCCGTTAAGCGTGTGTAGCAGCTCCGTCTTGCCGTTCTCGTTGCGGAAGCGGGCCTGTAAACGGCGCGCCTGGAAAGCCTCGCAGTTGGATACCGAGGATATCTCGCGATAGGTGTTCTGTGCCGGCAGCCAGACTTCGAGGTCGTAGGTCTTGGCAGCGCCGAAGCCCATGTCACCGGTACAGAGCGCAACGACGCGGTACGGCAGTTCCAGCGCCTGCAGGATGTGCTCGGCATGGCCGACCATCTCTTCCAGCGCCTCATAGCTTGTCTCCGGATGCACGATCTGCACCATCTCGACCTTGTCGAACTGGTGCTGGCGAATCATGCCCTTGGTATCCTTGCCGTAGGAGCCGGCCTCGGAGCGGAAGCACGGCGTATGCGCGGTCAGCTTGATCGGCAGCGACTCCAGCGGCACGATCTCGTCGCGCACGGTGTTGGTCAGCGTGACTTCCGAAGTCGGAATCAGATACAGCTTGCTGTCATTGTGCGGCAGCGAGAACAGGTCTTCCTCGAACTTCGGTAACTGACCGGTACCAAGCAGGGTCTCGGCGTTGACCAGATAAGGCGTATAGCACTCCGTGTAACCATGCTTCTCGGTCTGCGTATCCAGCATGAACTGCGCCAGCGCGCGATGCAGGCGAGCGACCTGCCCCTTCATCAAGGTGAAACGTGCACCGGAAAGCTTGGCACCGGTATCGAAATCCAGCCCGAGTGGCGCGCCGACGTCGGTATGGTCCTTGATCTCAAAGTCGAAAGTACGTGGCGTACCGACACGGCGCACCTCGAGATTGTCTTCTTCCGACTTGCCGACAGGCACACTGTCATGCGGGAGATTGGGTACATTCAAGAGCAGTTGCTGCAGTTCGGCCTGAATCTCTGCCAGCCGAGTCTCATCGGCCTTCAACTGTTCACCGATACCGGCCACTTCGGCCATGATGGCCGCCACATCTTCGCCTTTCGATTTGGCGATGCCGATCTGCTTGGAAGTGGCGTTGCGTTTGGCCTGCAGCTCTTGCGTGCGGGTCTGCACCACCTTGCGCTCGTTCTCGAGACGCGCGAACGATGCGCTATCGAACTCGAAACCGCGTTTCTTCAAGGTTGCGACGACGCCGTCGAGATCGTTACGTAATGCTTGTATATCTAACATGAAAGTCCTTATTACCGTTTTAGCCACAAATTCTTGTTAGCCACAGAGGACACAGAGTTCACAGAGAAAACCTTCCAAAACACAGACGTCCATGATTCAAGGTTTTGTTTTTGAATTTCTCTGAGTGCTCTGTGAGCTCTGTGGCTGAATATTTTTTGCTATTTGTTCTTTTTACCCGCCTGCCGATCCAGCTCGCGCAGGTGCTTCAGCTTTTCGCCAATTTTACCCTCCAAACCGCGGGGCGTGGGTTCGTAAAAGCTGACGGCCGGCATCCCGTCCGGCAAATAGCTCTCGCCGGCGGCGTAGGCTTCCGGCTCGTTGTGCGCGTAACGGTACTCCTTGCCGTAATCCAGCGCTTTCATCAGCTTGGTCGGCGCGTTGCGCAAATGTAGCGGCACCGGCCGCGATTTGTCCGATGCGACAAAGGCCTTGGCCTGGTTGTAGGCCATGTAGGCGGCGTTGCTCTTGGGCGCCACAGCGAGGTAGATGACGGCGTTGGACAGCGCCAGTTCACCTTCCGGCGAGCCGAGGCGTTCATAGATCTGGCAGGCTTCCAGCGCCAGGGTCTGGGCGCGCGGATCGGCGATGCCGATATCCTCGACCGCCATGCGGATGATACGGCGGCCGAGATAGAGCGGGTCGGCGCCACCGTCGAGCATGCGCAGGAACCAGTAGAGCGCCGCGTCCGGATTGGAACCGCGCACCGATTTGTGCAGCGCGGAGATCTGGTCGTAGAAGGCCTCGCCGCCCTTGTCAAAACGGCGCAGCTTGCTGGCCATGGTCGATTGCAGGAAAGCTTCGTCGATCTCGCTGACGCCGGCCGTCATGGCCGCGTTGAACAGCCCTTCGAGGAAATTCAGCAGGCGACGGGCATCACCGTCGGCATAGGCCAGCACCTGCTCGCGCACCTCTGCCGTCATCGACGGCGCCTGCATCACCTGCTGCGCGCGTTGCAGCAACTGCCCCAGTTCGTCCTCGGACAAGGCGTTGAGCACGAACACCTGCGCCCGGCTCAGGAGCGCGCTATTGACCTCGAACGACGGATTCTCGGTCGTCGCGCCGATGAAGGTGATGAGGCCGCTTTCGACGAACGGCAGGAAAGCGTCCTGCTGACCCTTGTTGAAACGGTGCACCTCGTCGACAAAGAGGATGGTCTTGCGACCCGACTGCTGTAGCGTGTGCTCGGCTCGCTCGACGGCCTCACGGATGTCCTTGATGCCGGACAGCACGGCCGAGATCGGGATGAACTCGGCATCGGCGGTGTTGGCGATGAGCCGCGCCAGCGTGGTCTTGCCGACACCCGGCGGTCCCCACAGGATCATGGACGGCAGCTTGCCGGAACTGAAGGCGAGCCGCAGGGGCTTGCCCTCACCCAGCAGGTGCGATTGACCCACCACCTCATCCAGCGATTTGGGGCGCAGTCGCTCGGCCAGCGGTGCTTGCGGGCTCACAGGTTCGAACAGGTCACTCAATGGATACTCTTTCGCAATTCGGGGTCATCGATCTCCGGCACATCGAAGGATGCCGGCGGCAAACCGGCCTGATGGCGTTCCCAGATCATGCGGTAGGCACGCTCGATATGCTTCACGGTCAGCTTGGTGTTGTACATGGGTGCAGTATACCGTTTGGCCCGCAATTTCTCGCGCATGGCGGCATATTCGGCCGGATGCGTGGCATAGAAGACCGCCAGCCGTTCATACTCGTCAAAATCGCGCGTGACCAGTTCCGGCATTTCCAGCGCATGGAGGATGATGGCTGAACCTCGCGCCGAAGCGACCTCGCCATGGATGGTCAGCAACGGCAAACCTTGCCACAAGGCTTCGGCCGCCGTGGTGTGGGCATTGTGCCAATAGGTGTCGAGAAACAGGTCGGCCAGCTGATAGCGGGGCAAATGCTGTTCCAGCGGCAGGCGGCCGGTGAACACCAGCCGCGACCGGTCGATACCGTGCGCCTCGGCTTCGCGTTTTAGATTGTCCTCTACATCCAGCCCCCGACCCAGCAGCCACAGCACACTGTCCGGCACCGCCCGCAGTATGTTCATCCAGTGCCCGAATATCCGCGGCTCGATTTTGTAGCTGTTGTTCAGGCAGCAGAATACAAAGCCGTTTTCCGGCAGGCCGAAATCCGGGCGGGCAATTGTTGCCGGCGCGTTCGCCGTTTCGTTGTCATAGGGATAAAGCGAGTGCGGCAGGCGTATCACCTGCTCGTGCCACTCCTGCTGCTGGCCGTCCGCGCAGATCGTGTGGTCGATCAGTGCGTAATCGATGAAGTCGGCACCCATGGTGCAGGGGAAACCGAGGTAGAGCACCTGTACCGGCGCCGGGCGCATGGCCATGACTTCCGTGCGGCAGAAGGTCGTGTAACCGGCGAGGTCGACGAGGATATCCACTTCATCATCATGTATCGCTTGCGCCATGGCCCAGGCATCGAGTTTCGACACATCGCGGAACACATCACAATCGGCCTCGATCTGTCGTCGATAGCGGTCGTCGCCACTGAACAGTGAATAAGCATAGACCTCGAATGCGGCCCGGTCGTGCAGGCCGAACACCTGCCGCGCCAGGATGGACACGGCGTGTTCGCGCAGATCCGGCGACAGGTAGCCGATGCGTATCTTTTCCCGCTGACGCGGCGCATGGATGAACGGCTGCGGCTGCTGCGCCCATGCCGTCTCCATCACGGTCTCTGCGACATGCCGCATCAAGGCAAGCCGCTGCCCGGCATCGATCTCCAGCGACAGCACCCGGAAGCCGTTCTCCATGCCTGCCAGCGCGATATTGCGGTGCAAGTCGCCGGCCACATCCTGTCGCAGCTTTTGCAGGTAGCCCCGCCGGTATTGCCAGAAGCAGGCCTGCTGCTCGACATAGCGCGCCTCGTATTCAAGCACGTGGCCATCCATGTAGACGCTGGTCGAAGCAGGCAAGCTACGCGTCCACGGTAGCAGATCCCGTACCACGTCCGGGTTGGCAATGCGCGCGCGGGACAGAGTCGCCAACGCTTCCTGCGTACGCGACAAACCACTGAGGGCGATGGCTTGCTTGATCTGCAGATGTGCGTGGTTCGGCTGCTGCGTCAAGCCCTGTTCGCACAGGTCCAGCGCTTCCTGGTAACGGAAGTTGGCGATCAGTGTATCGGCGAGGTTATAGAGCGTACCGCCCAACCCGGGTAAACGCGCATGGGCCAGTTGATTCTGCACAAGGGCCTCGCGCTTGCGGCCCAACTTGTGTAACAAGGCGCCGAGATTCAGGTTGGCGACCCGGTTGTCCGGCGCCACCGTCAATACCCGTTGATAAAGCGGCAGGGCTTCCAGCGGCCGTCCAGCGCGTTCCAGGGCTATGGCCAGATTGGCAAGCGCCTGTACGTCATTCGGCACCAGTTCAACCGCGCGCTGCATCAGGCGTAAGGCACCGGCATAATCCTTGTTGGCTTCGCAGGTGGAGGCGCAGGCCTGGAGGAATTCCGGATTGTCCGGCTCCATCTCCAGCGCCGCGTCGAACGCCACCCGGGCGGCCTGCGGTTTGTTCAGCATGCGCGCCGCCGTACCCAGATAGAACAGCAGTCTGGCGTCGGGCGATTGACGGCTGCCCAGTTCGAACAGACATTGCCGCTCCGCCTCTTGATGGCGGCCGGATTGCAGATTCAGCAGGATTTTGCGATAGACTTCTTGCAAGTCGGACGTTCCGGCAACAGTTCAAAAACCATATTATGGCCGCTACTCACATCATTGCACCATTCCTGCATGCCAATGGCGGTGACTGGCAGGCCATCGACCTTTATCTGAGCCTGCGGGAAAGCGTTGAAACCTTACACTTGTGGGCAGCGCAGCCACCGCATCCGGCGTTGCAGCACTACCCCATCCAGGAAATTCGGCCCTATCAGCAGCAGGTTCCACTCGACGGTACGCTCTAGATCGTCGGCGCGGCGACACCCGTCGGTCACTGGTACGCCAAGGGGAAATTCGATCGCGTGGTGTTGATGCAC
>JAVEWT010000088.1:2274-7282 GCA_034004425.1 Methylophilaceae bacterium | reverse complement strand
CGGGTGCCGAGATAGCCTTGCAACAGTTTAGCCTGCTTGCGCGTGTGGGCGAGCAGGGGCGAACCTTCTTCAGTCCAGATCTGCGCGTATTTCTCCGCGGACTTTCTCGGCCGGATGTTGAGGATGACGCCGTTCAGAATCAGCCACCAGATGGCGCGCGGAATCTCCACCACGCGACGGTCGCTGAGGAATTGTTTGAGGTAGGGACGTAAAGCCTTGCCCGTCGGAGCATCCGGCGTACCGAGGTTAACCAGCAGGATGCCGGTGCGTGCAGGCGTGCCGTGCTGGAAGGACGGTTCATTCAGGTAGTAGGCCATAGATTCCTAATTGTTGGAAAGTGCGTTGGAAAGCAGTTTTGCCGTGACGTCGACGATGGGGATGACACGCTCGTAGGCCATGCGTGTCGGGCCGATGACGCCCAGCGTGCCGATGACTTGGCCCTGCGCCTCGTAGGGCGCGGTGACCATGCTGCACTCGTCCAGCGGCAGGTAGCCGGATTCGCCGCCGATGAATATCTGTATACCTTCCGCGCGCTGGCTGTTGTCCATCAGCTGCATGAGCTGGGTGCGGCGCTCGAATACTTCGAACAGTTTGCGCAGTGAGCTGACGTTGGTCGACAGGTCATCCACCTGCAACAGGTTGTGTTCGCCCGAGATCACCACGGCGTCCTTGTTGCCCTCCAGCGATTTGCTGCTGGCTTCCATCGCCGCCGCCATCAGGCGCGTCATGTCGGACTGCATCTGCTTCAGCTCTTCGTGCAACCGGGCCTGCACTTGGTCCAGGGTCATGCCGGTGTAGTGCTGGTTGAAGAAGTTGCTGGCCTGCGACAGTTCGGAAGCGCTGTACGGTTTGTCCGCCATGATGATGCGGTTCTGCACGTTGCCGTCGGTGGTGACGATGATGACCAGGATGCGCCGCTCTGACAGCGGCATGAATTCGATATGACGGAAGGCAACGCTCTTGCGCTTGGGGATCATGACCAGGCCGGCGAACTGGGTCAGGTTGGACAGCATGCTGGCGGTGACGCTGATCAACTCCTGCGGGTCCGGCGATGAAAGTTCGGAAGCCAGCCGTTTGATCTCGATGCTTCCCAGCGGCTGGATGGTCAGCAGGCTGTCGACAAAGAAACGGTAACCGCGCTGCGTCGGGATACGACCGGCCGAGGTGTGCGGGCTGGTGATGAAGCCCAGTTCCTCGAGATCGGACATGACGTTGCGGATGGTCGCAGGGCTGAGGTCGAGGCCGGAGCATTTCGACAACGTGCGCGAGCCGACCGGCTGACCATCACTGATGTAATGTTCGACCAGCGTCTTCAAGAGGATTTGTGCGCGTTTGTCCAGCATGGTTTGTCTAGTATAGGGTGGTGCCTTTGGCACCTGATATGACCTGCTTAACGCGATGAAATTTCATCGCAGGAACAAGTCAAATTATCGGTTACTATCGGATAGACCGCAAGCCGCGAAAATGCGCGCGGCAACGGCTCCGCTGGTCATCGACGGGCGCCGCCCGCTATGCCGGCATGCGCATCTATGATTTAATGCCAGCGATGAAAACCACATTCAAGAATATCGCCCTCGTCGGCAAATTCATGAACGCCGAGACCGGCGAACATATCAGTGCTCTTGCCAGTTTTCTGACCGAGCGCAAGCTCGGTGTCGTCATCGAGCAAATCACGGCCCGGCAGTCCTCGTTGAGTGGATATGCGGTGGCGCCGATCGACCGGATCGGGCAGCAGGTCGACCTCGCCATCGTGGTTGGCGGCGACGGCACCATGCTGACGGCGGCGCGGGCTTTCGTGCAGCACAACATCCCGCTGGTCGGTGTCAATCGCGGGCGCTTCGGTTTTCTGACCGACCTCGAGGCGGAAAACATGCTGGACAGTATCGGCAGCATCCTCGCCGGCGAATACGACCGCGAGGAGCGCATGCTGCTGAGCGGCGCCCTGCAGCGCGACGGCGAACTGATCACACAGGGCTATGCCTTGAATGACGTCGTCATCAACAAGAACGGCGCGGCCAAGCTGATCGAGCTGGAAGTGCATATCAACGGTCAGTTCGTGCATACGCAGCGTTCCGACGGCCTGATCATCTCGACGCCGACCGGTACCACAGCATATTCTCTGTCTGCCGGTGGCCCCATCCTGCATCCGGCGCTGGATGCGATCGCCCTGGTGCCGATCTGTCCGCATACGCTGAGCAATCGCCCTATCGCCATCAACGGCACCAGCCGCATTGAAGTCACGCTGATGCGCGCCGAGGATGCCTGCGTGCATTTCGACGGCCAGCTGCACTCCGCCCTGCTGGAGGGCGACAAGATGATCATCCGCCGCGCACAGGAGAGCATTACCTTGCTGCACCCGCGTGGCCATAGCCATTTCGCCATGTTGCGCGAAAAATTGAACTGGGGCTAGTCGAGACAGAGTCCTATGCTGCAGGCACTTTCCATTCGCGATTTCGTCATTGTCGACAAGCTCGATCTTGAGTTCTCGTCCGGTTTCACCGTGCTGACCGGAGAGACCGGTGCCGGCAAGTCGATTCTGATCGATGCCTTGTCGCTGGCCTTGGGCGCCCGCGGCGAAGGTGGCATTACCCGTAGCGGCTGCGAGCGGGCTGAAATCATTGCCAGTTTCGATGTCGCCGGTCTGCCCCAGCTGCAAGGCTGGCTGAGGGAGAGCGAACTGCAGGCCGAAGATGACAGCCTGATGCTGCGTCGCATCATCTATGCCGACGGCCGCTCGCGCGCCTTCATCAACGGCATGCCGGCCAATATCCAGCAGCTGCGCGAGGCTGGCGACTTCCTGGTCGATATCTACAGCCAGCACGCCCATCATTCGCTGTTGAAACCGCAATACCAGCGGCAGGTGCTGGACAGTTACGCCGGACTGAGCGACCTCGCTGCTGATGTGGCGCAGCGCTTCCGGGCGTGGCACACGCTGCACGTGAAGCGGCTGGAAATGGAGCAGAACGCCCAGGCCTATGCCGACGAGCTAGCGCTGCTGCGTGATCAGTCGCGCGAGCTGGAGCAGTTGGGCGTCGCGGCCGAAGAGTGGGAAGAATTGCAGCAGGAGCATCACCGGCTGTCGCATGCCGCCAGCCTGCTGGAAGGCGGTGAAGCCTGCCGTGCGTTATTGAGCGAATCCGAGTTCGCCGCCATGTCCCAGTTGAACGCCATGCAGCATAAGCTCCAGGGGTTGGTCGAGTACGATGCCGGTTTGCAGGAGGTGCTGGACATGCTGGATTCCGCCATCGTCCAGCTGGAGGAAAGTGACCGCTTCCTCAATCGCTATCTGCAGCGCGCCGACCTCGATCCGGAGCGTTTGCACGAAGTGGAGCAACGGGTGCAGTCGATCCATGCCGCCGGCAGAAAATACCGGGTGCGGCCGGAGGAGTTGCCGGCGTTATTGCAAACCAACCAGGCGCGTGTGGCTGAACTTGAAGGCTTCGGTGATGACGGAGCGCTGCAAAGACAGGAGGCGGAGGCGCGGGCGCAGTATGACGAGCTGGCGCAGCAATTGAGCGCCGGCCGCAAGCAGGCAGCTGAAAGATTGAGCCGTGAGATCACGGCCCGTATGCAGACCTTGGCGCTCGCCGGCGGCAGCTTTGCCGTGGCGCTGGGGGCTCAGGATCCGTCAGCAAGCGGCCTCGAGCAAGTCGAATTTCTGGTGGCCGGCCATGCCGGTGTGGCGCCGCGGCCGTTATCCAAGGTGGCATCCGGCGGCGAGCTGTCGCGCATCAGTCTGGCGATACGCGTCGTTACCGCGCAACAGGGCGACATCCCGACCATGATTTTCGACGAGGTGGATGTCGGTATCGGTGGCGGTGTCGCCGAAATCGTCGGACAGTTACTGAAGGAACTGGGGCGCCAGCGTCAGATATTGGTCATCACGCACCTGCCACAGGTGGCGGCTCAGGGCGCGGCACACCTGCGGGTCAGTAAAACGGTGGCCGGCGGCCAGACCTTGAGCCGGATCGAAGTGCTCGATAGTGAGGAGCGTGTGGATGAAGTCGCGCGCATGCTGGGCGGTGTCGAGATCACGGCGACGACACGTCAGCACGCCAGCGAGATGCTGGGGATTTGAGCCGCCGGAGATTCAGTTTTGGCGGCTCCGGGCTTGTTGCTCAGGACTTGTACGGGCAGGGATTCTTGGTGCAGTCGGCATAGATATAGAGCGAGTGCTCATGTATCTTGAAGCCGCGTGACTCGGCCGCCATTTTCTGGCGTTTTTCGATCTCCTCGTCGACGAATTCCTCCACCCGGCCGCATTGCATGCAGACGATGTGGTCGTGGTGACCGCCCTGATTCAACTCGAAGACCGCCTTGCCGCTTTCGAAGTGGTGGCGCATCAGCAGGCCGGCCTGTTCGAACTGGGTCAGAACGCGGTAGACAGTCGCCAGGCCGACATCCTCACCGGAGGTCAGCAGCATGCGGTAAACGTCTTCGGCAGACAGGTGGCGCTCGACACTGTTCTCGAACAGGCTCAATACCTTGAGACGTGGCAGGGTGGCCTTGAGGCCGGCATTCTTCAATTCATCGGGTTCGCGCATATCGTAGGCAGCCACTTTCTGCGTGGCTGTTTGGGGTAGTCAGTGTCATGGTATATTAGCGCCATTTACTACCAAAGTCATGGTAATGCGCCACTTCGTCATTTTATTCGCACTGCTTTGTGCCTCCTGCAGTTCTGCCTTGCCTTCATTGAAACCCTACCGGATGGATATCCAGCAGGGCAATGTCGTTACATCCAAAATGATGCTGCAGTTGCGTCCGGGTATGACCAAGTCCCAGGTGCGATTCATTATGGGCACGCCGCTGATCCAGGACAGTTTTCATAGTAACCGCTGGGATTATTTCTACCAGATGCGGCACGAGGGCAAGATCATCGAGCAGCGCCGCGTCATTCTGGAATTTGAAAACGAAGCATTGGTACGCGTTCGCGGCGATGTAATCCCCGCGGGCAGTGGGCAGCAAGACTTGGCAACGCCGGCGACTACACCGGAATCGCTGAACAAGG
>JAVEWT010000088.1:0-1969 GCA_034004425.1 Methylophilaceae bacterium | reverse complement strand
GCTCCAGCTCCAGCTCCAGCTCCAGCTCCAGCTCCAGCTCCAGCTCCAGCTCCAGCTCCAGCTCCAGCTCCAGCTCCAGCTCCAGCTCCAGCTCCAGCTCCAGCTCCAGCTCCAGCTCCAGCTCCAGCACCGGCACCGGCGACGTCTGCCATGCCGCCGTTGCTCGACGACGAGTCTGCAGGTGGCGAAATGATGTTGAGGATGGATCGCACCATCGATCTGCCGTTGCGGGATGCCGATCCGGGCAATGTGTCTAATCCTTCGCTGGCGCCGGATGCCGATCTGCCGTCGGAGGCCTCGCCCGATTTCTTCGAGCGCATGTTGGAGAAGATCGGGTTCTAACTGGTTTGGCCGCAGCATCCTTAGCTATGACATCGCCTGCCTTGGTTGGGCGTAGCGAAGGGAGCGGCTCGGATGTGCGGTCGCTGAACTCAGTTTGTTGAAACAGATATTTTGGGAATCGAAATGTTGAAAGTCGTGATTGCCGGTGTGACCGGGCGTATGGGGCAGGCATTGCTGGAAGGTGTCTTCGCGGACGAAGGGTTGCAGTTGCATGGCGCCATCGACCGTGCCGACAGTCCGCGCATCGGCCATGATGCCGGCGAGCAGTTCGGCCGCGCGACCGGCGTGAAAATCAGTGCCGATGTTGGGTCTGCCCTGGCGGGCGCTGACGTATTGATCGATTTCACGCGTCCCGAGGCGAGCATGGAATATCTCGCCGCCTGCGAGCGCGCAGGCGTCAAGCTGGTGCTGGGGACTACCGGCTTCAGTGCCGAGCAAAAGGCGCAGATTGCGGCAACGGCACAAAAGATCGCTGTGGTGTTTGCGCCGAACATGAGCGTGGGGGTTACGCTGCTGATCGATCTGGTGCAGGCGGCCGCGCGGGTGCTGGCCGAGGGCTACGACGTCGAGATCATCGAGGCCCATCATCGACACAAGGTCGACGCGCCGTCCGGTACGGCGCTGCGATTGGGCGAAGCAGCGGCGAGTGCGCTCGGACGCGACCTGCAGTCTTGCGCGGTCTACGGCCGTGAGGGGGTCACCGGCGAACGCGATGCAGGTACCATCGGATTTGCCACGGTACGCGGCGGCGATGTGGTCGGCGACCATACGGTGCTGTTCGCCGGTATCGGTGAGCGCGTCGAACTGACCCACAAGGCCAGCAGCCGTGCCACTTTTGCGCTGGGTGCCTTGCGCGCCGCCAGGTTTCTGGCGGACAGGAAAACCGGGCTGTATGACATGCAGGACGTGCTCGGTTTGAAGCAGTGAACCTGTTGCTTGCGGGGGTAGCGAAACTTCGTTGAAGCGAAGTTCGCTTTCCGCTATAATTCGCATAAATTTCAAAGCGGGAAGAGTGCACACTCCTCCCGCTTTGCACATCCGCTTCCCGGCTTGATCGTCTGGCCGGAAGTCAAATATTTACAAGGAGTTATGAATTGCCGCAAACCCTGCCAGCCACGCAAGCTGCGATCCTGGTTCTCGCAGACGGGACAGTGTTTAAGGGCATTTCAATGGGAGCTTCGGGTCATACCGTGGGTGAAGTGGTGTTCAACACTTCCATGACCGGCTACCAGGAAATTCTCACCGACCCTTCCTATACCAAACAGATCGTTACCCTGACCTATCCGCATATCGGTAATACCGGTGTAAACAGCGAAGATGTCGAATCCGGCAAGATCTACGCCAGTGGCCTGATTATCCGAGACTTGCCGCTGGTGCATAGCAACTGGCGCGCCGAACAAAGTCTTTCCGATTATCTGGTTGCCAATAACGTGGTCGGTATCGCCGATATCGATACGCGCAAGCTGACCCGCATCCTGCGCGAAAAAGGCGCACAGGCCGGCTGCATCATGGCCGGCGAGGTGGATGAGGCGAAGGCGCTGGAACTGGCCAGGAGCTTTCCCGGTCTGTCCGGTATGGATCTGGCCAAGGTGGTCAGCACGAAGCAGCCTTATGTCTTCGAAGAGGG